>CAYVEW010000523.1:0-1003 GCA_964450375.1 uncultured Bacteroidales bacterium | reverse complement strand
CTAGTATTTCCAAAACTATAGAAAATAGCTATTACAAGAATAACCAGTAGAGCTATCATAACAAACCGAGTTGATCGGTTATTTATTGGTTTTTTATTTGGGTTTTTAGCAACTGCCATCTCATTGCCTCCTTATTTATTATATACTTCCTGTTTTAATACGCCTATATAAGGCAAGTTTCGATACATCTCTTCATAATCTAAACCAAATCCCACGACAAACTCTTTAGGAATTTTAGTGCCGATATATTTTGGTACAAAACTTTCTTCTCTACCTTCTGGTTTATCCAAAAGAGTAACGACTTCAACTGATAAAGCTCCTCTGTATTTAAGAAGATTCTTAACTACATTAATTGTTCTTCCTGTATCTACGATATCTTCAGCTATCAAAACATGTCTACCTTCAACTGAAACATCTAAATCTTTAGTGATTTTAACATTTCCTGAAGATTCAGTACCACCATGATAACTTTGAACGCCCATCAATTCGATTTGACAATAAATATCGATATGTTTTATAAGTTCTGCCATAAAAGGAAGGCAGCCTTTTAAAAGTCCGATAATAATCGGTTTTTTATCTAGATAATCTTTAGTAATTTCTTTACCCAATCTTTTAGCTATCTCAATAATCTCTTTTTCAGACACTAAAACTCTTTGAATATCTTTTTCTAACATAGTTAATCTTCCTTATACATAATATAGAGTTCCTTATCCCCAGTAGTTTCAGCTTGAAATATTCCCGGTATAAAGATTATGTCCCCAGATTTATTTATAAATATCGGTAACGAATCTCTTTTTTCTAATGGTACCTTATTTTTAATTAAGATATCTTTTAATTTTTTAGTAGAAGTAGTTGAATTTATCTTATCTCCATCTCGTCTATTTCTAACGGTTAAAGGAAAGATTAAATCTAGATTATTATAACATAATTTATAGATAAAACCATAATTTTTGTTTGGTTTTCTATCTATCACAATTAAATTGCCATTTGCAAGATGAAAATC
>CAYVEW010000522.1:0-1005 GCA_964450375.1 uncultured Bacteroidales bacterium | reverse complement strand
TCCTTCTTGAGCTTTTTTAACTTCATCCCAATTTTTGAACATTAAGTTCTCCTTATAGAATTTTATCGATTAAATTAATGGCCTCTTTAGCTACTAAATCGATGGCTTGTTCGCCGTTAACCATCTTTATTCTATCATATTTCTTGGCTAATTCTAAATATCCTTGATAAATCTTTTGATGAAAAGGTAGATCTTCTAAATCTAAACGATTAACCTCTCTGTTAGGGGTTTGAAAAACTCTTTTTAAGCCAACTTCAGGTCTAACATTAACAAATATTGTTAAGTCAGGTAAAGTGTCTTCAATCGCAAAATAATTGATGTCATAAACTTTATCTATCCCGATATTTCTAGCATAACCTTGATATATCAAAGAACTGTCTACGAACCGATCGCAAATAACAACCATTCCTTTTTCAAGAGCTGGTTTAATCTTTTCCACCAAATGTTGTCTTCTCGCTGCCGCAAACAACAAAGCTTCTGTGCGAGGATCCATTTCGGTATTTTCTTTATTCAAAAGGATATCACGAATCTTTTCAGAGATGGAAATTCCTCCCGGTTCTCTGGTGATTAAAACATGATAACCTAAATTTTCATAATGTTTTTTTACTTCTTTGATGACTGAGGTTTTTCCTGAGCCTTCAGTTCCTTCGAATGTAATAAATTTACCTTTCAATTTCATCACCCGCTTACTTAAACATTATCTCATAAATAACGGTTTTTTTAAATAAAATTCTTTCATTAAAATATCTTAATATGTTACAATATAATTTAAGGGTGGTGTAAGGATGCAGATTAATATTAACAACTTATCCTTTGCTTACGGAACCAAAACCATAATTTCTAACTTATCTCTAACTATAAACAGTGGAGATTATTTAGTCATTAAAGGGAAAAATGGTTCTGGTAAGTCCACTTTTATCAAATGTTTATTAGGATTTAATCCTGTAAAAAGCGGAATGATATTTTACGATAAAGTTGATATCGTAAATTTTAAATCTTGGACTC
>CAYVEW010000521.1:0-1005 GCA_964450375.1 uncultured Bacteroidales bacterium | reverse complement strand
AACACCTGGAAGAAGCAATAAGATTAATTATTTGATGAGACTTTGAATCATATCAGATTTTTTACGGATCACTTTAAATAGTTGTGGGGAAATAGGAACTATTTTTATGGTTATTGTAATTAGTTGTTTTATAAAATAATTAAAGTAAAATCTATTTCTGGTTGTAATCTTTGATTTGATAATAAAAAATATCATCATTTGTTTCCACTTTTTTGGCTTGACCCAAAAAAGGTTTCAAAAAAGGTCAAGACAAAACAACACTTCATCCCGCTCTGTAATAAATTAACAATTCCTAACAAAATAAGCAAGCTCCTTTGTTGGAATTCTATAATTTATTCCATTCACGCTCTCGCATGGCCCGTCGTTTTGTCGGGCTAACGCTCAAGATGATAACTGTCGTCGATGCAATATTTAATTTAACTATACTTAAAATATAAATCAAATTAAGCAGGTGCGGTGGGAATCCGAAATGAGTGTGGAATTGTTGATAATCGCCATGTGACCACGATTCATCATTAAGGAAACCGCACCCTAGAACTTTTTTGAAATAGGTACTTTACTTGAAAAAAGGATAGATTATCAAAATTCGTTTATTTCGGTTGTCCCGAAAGCTCCTAATATCCGCATGTCTTATCTTTAAAATATATTTTGTATAAGCTTTTTATTTAAGGATTCAATTAAAGGTGTTTTTTAGAGAAAATAGTATCTATTATTTTTGATTTTAGTTATTTTGGAAATGTATTCATCTTTTTAACTTTTTTTGGCTTGACCCAAAAAAGTTACAAAAAAAGTCAAGACAAAACGATGCTTCTACGCGCTCTGCAATAAGTCAACAATTCCAGACAAAGTAAGTAAACTCCTTTGTCGGAATTCTATGACTTATTCCATTCACACCGCGCATGGCTCGCCGTTTTGTCAGGCTTACGCTCAACACTAAACTTCAAGAAAAAACGAATAACAATCTATAACAGGTGCGGAGGGAAAGCCGAAATGAGAGCGGAATTG
>CAYVEW010000520.1:0-1006 GCA_964450375.1 uncultured Bacteroidales bacterium | reverse complement strand
TGTATTGGAAGTATATATATAAAACAGAAACAATACGATTTAGCATTACAACAATATAAAAAAGTCTTAAAATTACACACTGAATTAGGTGAGGAAGATAAAATTGCAGATGACTATATTAAAATAGGAGAAATATATTTTAATTTAAAAAAATACTTTGAAGCTGAAAACAACGCTTTAAAAGGACTGCAACTGGCTCAAAAGTTTGGTATTAAAGAAGATATTAAAACAGCCTCAGAGATATTAGCAAAAACATATGCAAAACAAAAAGACTTTGAAAAAGCCTATGAAAGCCACGTTTTATTTAAAGAAACTTATGATAGTCTTTTTACGCGAGAAAGCAGGAACAAACTTAATGCCATTGAATCTCGCTTTGAATTAGAGAAAAAAGAGCTGGAAATTGAAAAGCAAATTGAAAAAATAGAACAACAACGTACTCAGCAGAAAATTCTCATTGGAGGTTTTCTTGCCGTATTAATTGCGGTTATGATTGCAATAATTGCCTTAATAAGAATTAAAAAAGCTAAAAGAATTATTGATGAACAACAAAAGGAGATTTTAGAATCAAACGAAGAATTAAAGCAAATTAATGAAGAGTTAAAAACAACGATAGAAATAATAAATTCTCAAAAAGAAGAAATAGAAGATCAAAAAGACAAAATTCAAAAAACGAATGACGAAATAACAGCAAGTATTCGATATGCAAAATATATTCAAAATGCTATTTTACCACATATTGAAAAAAGAAAGAGGTTACTAAACGAACATTTCGTGTTTTTTAAACCAAAAAATATTGTAAGTGGAGACTTCTACTGGACAACAGAAATTGAAGGAAGAACTATTATTGCTGCTGCAGACTGCACAGGGCATGGTGTTCCAGGAGCCTTTATGAGTATGTTAGGAGTTTCGTTTCTTAACGATATTGTGAATAAAGAATATATAACACATCCTGGCGTTATTTTACGACGACTTAGAAAAGAAGTAATTAATGCCTTACAGCAAGAAG
>CAYVEW010000519.1:0-1016 GCA_964450375.1 uncultured Bacteroidales bacterium | reverse complement strand
TAATTCATCCATTTTAGCCTGAATACTTTCTCTTTGATAACTATTCGGGATTTCCTTTTGTAAAGCTTTTTGATAAGCTAAAATAGCTTTATCATTCACATTAAAATGCTTAAAGTAATCGCCAATATAAACGTAAGTTTCAAAAAAATCAGGATTCTTTTCAATGATCTCATTCATTAGAAAATCTTCGCCTGAAATTTTCTGGTTTGACTTTATAGCAGTTTTAAGTTGTTCTCTAATTTCTTTGAAACGATTAAAATTTTTAAACTGTTCCGAGAATAAGAAAGTATCAGCAGGTATAGTTAAATCACTTTCATAAATCACTTTTGAAGTGTTAAGATTATTAGCAGTAGCAAATACTTTATTTAAATCATAACACACATATTCGCCCAGCTGAAAAGGCGATGTGGAAATCCAAACTTTTAATTCTTCGGGTTTAAAAATTATGGAGTGATGGGCAATGAGTTGATTTACAGCTTTCTCGTTTCCCATTCCGATGTTTTCATCTTTTAAACCTTTTTGATCGCGTAATATTTTAGCAACCTTCTCAATATTTAATTTCTGATTTTCATTTAACAGTTCTTTAACTCTTTCATATCGATAGGTTGTGGCATAATCGGCTGCTTTTGCATTTGCAAATATTTCTTTTTTCATTTGATCACTTTGAAAATGATTTACACAGATCATGTAATCATCTTCGGTATTAAAAAGGGCCTGATCTTTTGGTGATTTTTCAATCGTAGCAGTTTTACCATCTTTTGCCGATCCTATAAACAGCGATTCAGAAACAAACATTTTTCTTTTTTTAGCAATATTGTATGCTTCTTCAATAGTTGATGCATATTGGAGAATTTCGCGTGCAACCAGCGAAACAGGAGTAGCTGCTCCGAAAGGAATTTCAGATTTTGCGGCATTTAAGGTTACGGTTAATCCCTGATCGTTCATTCCTGAAGTTGCACCAATCATTCCGCCCCAGGTAACAATCATAAATTTATGTCCTTTATCAGGATTACTAA
>CAYVEW010000518.1:0-1018 GCA_964450375.1 uncultured Bacteroidales bacterium | reverse complement strand
TATGTAGTAGCACAAGATGATGAAGGAACACCAAATGTTCAAGCTTCTCCAGCTTTCCTTGAAGTTACTACACCTGTTCAAGATCTAATAGCTCCTGTATGGGAAGCGACTTATCCCAAAACAGCAAATGTTGACAACTATGTTTTCGATATATTGGTTAGCATGGATGAAATCGGAACAGCTTATTATGTTGTATTAACTGATGGTGCTACTGCTCCTTCTTCTGCTGAAGTAAAAGCCGGAACTGGAAGCGGTGGTGGTGCTGTTGAAGCCTCTGGTACAATAAATGTAACTGATGCAACTACTGAGTTTTCTGCAAATGTAAGTGGTTTAACGATAGGTACAGCTTACGATGTGTATGTTGTAGCCGAAGATGATGAGACTTCTCCAAATCTTCAGGCATCTCCTGATTTAGTTGATGTTTCAACTTTAGCCGCTACTCCGGAACCTGAAAATCACGTTACCGGATTTACTGCTGAAGCACATTCGCCTACTAGCATTGTTCTTACATGGACAGATGCAGTAGCTGGAGCACAAGCCCCTGAAGCATATTTAATTAAAGCTTCTACAGGAGCCATATCAGAACCAGTGGATGGAACTGATCCAGCAGAAGATACTGATTTATCAGATGGCGATGCTATCGTAAAAGTTCTTCACGATGGAACTCAAAAATATGTATTTGATGGACTAACAACCGGAACAACTTATAATTTTCAAATTTGGTCTTATACCAATCAAGAAACAATTATTGATTACAAACTAACAGGTCCAACATCTAGCATAGCTCCTGCTGTTATAGATCTTTTATTCTTCTCAGAATATATTGAAGGTAGTAGCACTAACAAAGCATTAGAAATATATAACCCTACGTCTGGAACAATTAGTCTTGATGATTATATGATGAAGGGAACTTCAAATGCATCAACTGAATGGGAATTTGATTATACATTCCCAGTTGGAGTCTCAATTAATGCAGGTGAAACCTACGTAATTGTTGATGATGGAGCTACTCAAGAAT
>CAYVEW010000517.1:0-1021 GCA_964450375.1 uncultured Bacteroidales bacterium | reverse complement strand
TATTATGATCAATCGCACATGATTAACGATTTTAAAAGATTAACAGGTTTAACTCCGAACCAGTATTTTTCAGACTGTGAGCCTTTTTCGGATTACTTTTCTTGATTTTTATAAACAGAAAAAACAGAATTATGGTAATAGTAACAGTAAATTCAAAAACAAAACCTGAATATCAGGAGAATTATTTACAGGAATTTAGCGAAACAGCAAAAGAAGTTAGGTCAGAAGACGGATGTCTGGAATATGAACTTTATCGCAAAGACTCGGATGGTTGTGAATTCTTTCTTTTTGAACGATGGGAATCAAAAAATCACGTCGAAATTCATTTAAAGACTCAGCACATGCTTGATTTTTTGGATAAAACACAGGACTGGTTTGAATCGAAAGATGTTAAGATCTATGAAGTACTTTAAACAAAGAAAGGGGCATAAGCCCCTTTCCAAATTGAGTTTGGTTTGGTTTGGTTTGATTTTTACTCAACTATTAGTTTATAACTTTCGCTTATTTCGTTATTGTAAATCATCATAAAATAGATCCCGCTCTTCATACTCTGCACATCGATTTTTTCTTCCTGGTATCCGTTTACCTGAATGTCATCTTTTGCTAAAATTGTTCTTCCTTGTAAATCAATTAATTTATAGGAAACGCTGGTCATGTCATCTGATAATAATTCTAAGGTTGTAATGCCATTTGCCGGATTAGGATAAATCTTAGCCTTAACATTAATATTTATCGGATTTACGGATGATAAAGCGATGGTTGATTTACCTGAGCTAATATTCACCGTGTAATCTTCCACTTCGCCATAGGTAAACACTTCGCATGGAGTGGCCACTTTATTATATTTCATCGAAACTCTCATTCTGGTAGTTCCTGATAAAGCATCAGCCGGAACGGTTAATGAGCCGGAAAAAGATGCATACCTTGTTTCACCAGTGAATGCTAATTCGGTGTTTTCGTCAAATTCGCCGTCCTGGTTGTAATCAATCCAGATTGCATATACTTCTTTATATGCTCTTCC
>CAYVEW010000516.1:0-1024 GCA_964450375.1 uncultured Bacteroidales bacterium | reverse complement strand
GGATATCCGGTCAAATATTGAGTATCATCACCGCCATGAGCATGGAAAATAGCCATATCCAGTTCCGGTTCCTGCAATTTACCCATGATGATATCTTTCATATTGTAACTCATGGTATGGTAGATATTCTCAATGCTTCCACCGGGAATGAATAGATCGGGATATTGTTCTTTCAACATCAAAGTATGATTTTCCCAGGCGTTCAATGATTCGGAATGGTATCCGTGACCGGTATAGGTCAATACATTGTCGAGAACTTCGGGATTGCGTTTTGCATAGGCGGCGCGATCCAGATATTTTGCGATCATCTCGTATTTGCTGTCATCATGGAGTGGCGGGAAAATACGCCCGCTGTAAAAATTCTTTTCTACAACTTGAGGTGATTTTTCCGATAAGGAGTAGTAGAACAATAAGGGGTTTTCCTCGTCCTGTGCGATAAAGTTAAATACAAGGTCGGGATCGTCATAAAAACGATCGGACGCAACAGAGATACGTTTTTGATCTTTAAAACGTACTTGATCTATTTTAAAGGCCGAAGTAAGGTGCTGTGCATCTTGTATCATGGGGATAGGGATATCGCCAATAAAAACCGCGCCTTCAATATCATCAGTTTTTACAAGAGCATCCCTTACCGCTTCCGGATTTTCCCACGCTTGAGCATAAAGGGCAACAGCGTAACCTTCTTCTTCCAAGGCCGAACAATAATTGTCAACGGCTGAAGCGGTTTTGTCGTAAGTTACATTATCCACAACAACGGCGATCACCGGTGTTTTTGCGAAAGCTGTGATCGCAGTTAATAGCAATAAAGCAATAAGTAATTTTTTCATTTAAACCTTTCTGTTATTATTTCTGTCATCTCGACTGGATCCGTCCCGAGACTTCGGGAGCGGAGGAATGGAGAGATCTCAAATTATCAAATAATTTCATTTTAAGTTATCTTAGACATGAATAGATCTCTCCGCTATGGCACTAAAGTGCCTCCGGTCGAGATGACAGTCCATGTCTCGTTTCACGTCTCACGTCT
>CAYVEW010000515.1:0-1024 GCA_964450375.1 uncultured Bacteroidales bacterium | reverse complement strand
GCCGTAACAACAAAACCTAAACCCCAACCAATATCAACAATACTGTTGTTTTTTATAATTGTCGCTACTACAAAAAATATCAAAAAATAAACCAAAATAACTAAAGCTGCCCACCATAACATAAAAAATCATCTCCTTATTTTTTTATATAACCTATAGCTACAGAACCTTTACCGCTATGAATAGCAGTCGCAGATGAAACATTTGCGATAAACTCAGGTTCTTTACCAATTAAGTCTTTAAATAGAATCTTGTATTCTTCAAGTAGATCTTCATTCAAACAATGAATTAAAGCGTATCTATCGATACCTTTTTCGTTAATGTCTTTTGTAACATGTTTAACTATTTTTTTAGTTATTGCTTTTTGTGATAAACCAAAACCAAAAGCTGCGCCTTTACCTTGTTTATCTACTGACATGATCGGTCTTATTCCAAAGAACATTCCTATTTTACCTACTGCTTTCGGTAATCTTCCGCTCATCATCGCATATTTAAAAGTTTCAAGACATACAAGAATTTCCGATTTATCTTTTTCTTCATTAATTATATTTATAATTTCGTCAATGTTTTTTCCTTCTTTTAATAATTCAACTGCACTCTTAACCAATAAACCTTGTGCAACAGAATTAGTTAAGGTATCAATAATTTTAATATTTTTACCTTTAGCCACTAACTGATCAACTTCTTTTCTAACCACATTGTGAGTTGCACTTAAATTACTTGATACAGCTATATAAAGAACATTTTTATAATTTAATAATAATTTCGAGAATAAATCGTTGATATATTTTATTGTAGGTGTAGCAGTTGTCGGATATTCTAAAGTATTTTCGATTAAATCAAATAAGATTTCATTATTAATAGTAACTTTATCAAAATAAGTAGAATTTTCAACATTTACATTTAACGGAATTAAAACGACATGGTTATCTTTTAGGTATTGTTGATCAATATCAGCGATTGAGTCAGTAACAATTACAGTATCTGACTTATCATGTTTCATACCGATATCGCCAATCATATC
>CAYVEW010000514.1:0-1028 GCA_964450375.1 uncultured Bacteroidales bacterium | reverse complement strand
CGGGTTTCCCCCGCCCTACTTATCAGTCCCCCGTTAATAGAGTTTAAAAGTAGTAAAAAGCTTGCAAACCACCAAGCCCCCGCATTTTTTGAGAAGCGCTGTTATGCTTTGTTTAATTATTATAAATCTCTTTAAGATTCAACTCGTCAAAATTCTCATAAACATCATCAAGCCCACCAGTATTTAAAATATGTAAAACAGGAAGAGCCATTGCTTTATCCAAAGGAATTTTCAAAAAGTAATATTTGTCAGAAAGATTCCAGATTTGAACATCGTCTTCAGTATCAAGTAATTTAATTCCATATTTCTGAATAGAATTTCTATATCCATATACGAAGAAATTGAAATTACCATTTTCTTTTTCAATCCTATTGAATTTACTGTCAATCCAACCTTCCATATCTTTAAATAATATTGAAGTGTCACTAATTATAGTTGGATAAAACATGTCATATTCAAATAATACAATCTGATTTTTCAGGCTACTGGCAGTAAAATAAATGTCATTTAATTTATTAAAAGTATTTTCAACAGCTGAACTGTCAACAGGATATTCATTAGAAAATACTTTCCCCTTTCTAATTTCTGTTTCAAGCTGATTGAAAAAATTTGACATTCGCTTTTTTAAATCTGTGTTTATCCTGTAGTCAATGTAAACGCACCTTTCATCAATAATTTCTGGCATTTCTTCGTACTTAATTTTACTATACTCAAGTATCTGAACAGAATCACTATCAATAAGAGTTTTAATATATTCGTTTATTACAGTGTCTTTGCTAATTTCAATTTCTTCAACAGGTATTTTTGAATTATCAAGAAATTCGGTCAGATTGATTTTAGCTCTTTCATTAAGCTCTGATTTGTCAGATTGCGATTTAATATTTTCACTTTCTGGTTTTACATTTTCTTTACCTACACTATCAGTTTGTTTTGAATCAACTTTAACTGAATTTTGACAAGCAATTAAAACAGCAATTAAAATAAGTAGTTGAAGTATCTTTTTCATAATAATTAAATTAAGCATAACG
>CAYVEW010000513.1:0-1036 GCA_964450375.1 uncultured Bacteroidales bacterium | reverse complement strand
TGTTAATCAGGGGGTCGTAGGTTCAAGTCCTACCTGGGGAGCGAAAGGCTGGCAGTAATGTTGGCCTTTTTACTTTTCAAAGGGTAATATTATGCGTGTTCCCAAAGTGTATGTTTATCCCGACCTACTTATCTATTCCAGGCAATAAAGTTTAAAAGTAACATAAAGCTTAAAAACACTAAACCCCTGCGTTTTGTGGAAAGCGCTGTTAGGCTTTGTGACACTTTTTATAATTCTATTTCCAGGATTTCTTTTATTTGGTTTAAATTCTCCGGAAGATAATTTACGACAATATCCCAAATAATTTCATAGTCAATGCCGAAGTACTCATGAATAGCCTTATTTCTCATTCTATACATTTCATCCCAAGGAACATTTGGATATTTTTCTTGTATATTTTTAGGAATTTTATTTGAAGCTTCACCAATAATCTCAAGATTTCTAATAACTGCATCTACAGTTCTTTCGTCATTTTTAAACTTGTCAAGATCGTATGATTCGGTATAATTTAAAATCTTTGAAATTGATTCGAAAATATCTTCCAGAAAATATCTAAATGTTCTTTCTGTTCTTTTCACAAGAATAATGTTTGATTTAAGATTCTATCTTTTAGTTGCTTTTTCAAGGCATTTTTAGTTACTAAGTCTACTTTTCTTTTAAATACATCTTCTAAGTACTTTTCAAGTGAAAAGAATTTCCAACCGATTGGCTTATCAAATTCAACAAGAATGTCAATATCACTTTCTTCATTCTGTTCATTATCAGAATAAGAACCAAATAAACCAATCTCTTTTACACTATAATCACTAGCTAAAATTGGTTTCAGTTCTTTTAGTTTATTTAATATTTCATTCTTTGTCAACATAAGACCAAAATACAAAAAAAAGTTAATATACCGATCAATTGCCCGAAAAAAGTAGCATTAAGCCTAATATCTATATATTCTATACAACCAGCAATGTTGGCCTTTTTTTATTTCATCAAAAGTTGTTTTTGCAATTCGTATTTTGTTTTTATATCTTACCACTTCGTATTT
>CAYVEW010000512.1:0-1038 GCA_964450375.1 uncultured Bacteroidales bacterium | reverse complement strand
TCTTCTGCCTTCCATATGGGGCTTGGGACCCATATCCGCAGGAACCCCGTGGTTTACAACAGCCTCATAGCTGTAGCCATAGTAGGCCTGGTGTCTTCATTTTCGGTCAGCGTGCTTGTCTGGCTGGCCAGCAATTTTATGGGATTCGGGATGCCTTACCTGACCCTTCTGGAAATTAGCCTGATTGCTGTATCCATCGAGCTGGTCGTGGTATACTCTGCGACTATCGGCATAGCCTTTGCTTCCCACCGTTTCGGGATCGACCCTGACGATACCGTGATCCCGCTGATAGCGACACTTGGGGACCTTGTAGGGGTTACCGGGATTTTCGTAGCCCTTAAAATACTAAACCTGGTGTGACCCTCATGAACAGCTTTATATGTAAATCCGGGAATCAGCTGCTACCCATTTTATAAATTACTTTTATTTTATATTATTTTATCTCTAAAATATTAATTTGTTTGAAAATTAATAATTACTATGAGGTAAATACAGTACATACCAATAATTGTGTAGAGTTGATACAGAGACCATGTTCCCGAAAGAATTCAGGCACACTCCTAGGAATATCTTAGATTTGTTGACTGAGATGAAGGATACTTCCGAACTCATGGTGGATCTTGCATACTCTGCAATGATCTACGATGATGAAGACATTGCAGAAGAGGTGCTCCATCTAGAAGATAAAATGGACACTCTTGATTACCAGATGAAGATGGCTGCAATGCTGAGCACGCGACGGGTTGACGAAGCCGAAGAACTCCTCGGAGTTTTAAAGGTTGCCGCCTCCTCGGAAAACATTTCAAATGCCGCAGGCGATATTGCCAAGATCGTCCTCATGAACATGGGCATCCCCATGGAATTGAAGGTCGCCCTGCGCGAAGCCGAAGAGACCGTTGTACGGGCAACCGTGACCGAGGAATCCCCCATGGCCGGACGGACTCTGGGGGATCTTGAGCTGGACATTGAAACCGGGATGTGGGTGATCGCAATCCGGAGAAGTGAAGACTGGATTTATGACCCTGACAAGGAAACCCG
>CAYVEW010000511.1:0-1039 GCA_964450375.1 uncultured Bacteroidales bacterium | reverse complement strand
AATGCTGTAGCAGTTTGTTCCACATCAACTTCAAAATCGCCGGTTTGAGCATCTAATACACTTGCAAATGCCCCTAAAGCGGCATTTCCGGTAGCAGCTTGTACAACTCTAAGGTAATCACCAGGAGCTTGAGTTCCACCATAAGTAGCAGGAGCATCAATAGCAACATCTTTTAAATGTCCAGTGTAAGTATTTTTAGCTGAAATATACCTTGCACCTAAAGCAACCGAAAACATATCATTAATTTCATAAGCTGCATTAAACTGGTATCCCCAAAATACCGATGAACCTTCGAATAAAATATCCGCATCATAACCAGTAACATTTCTAAATCCTGGGTCATTTCCTGTTGCCAATATAACTTGATCATCAACAAGTGATAGTTGCCCCTGTAACACAGGAACCAAATCAGATAACATCATTTCGAATGAAGGTAATCCGCTTTCGTAAGAAGCGCTTCCTCCACCACCAACCGGGTTAACACCCAACGATAATGAAAACTTACCAACATTATAAGCTGCATAAATTCCAGGAAATAATGGAGCATTTACTGAACCTTCAAATTCAGTTTTTGGAGCATCATATAAATATTTGTAGTCAGAAGTGATGAATCTTTTTTGTGTTAGATATTGATTATTTAGTGATATAAAAAACCCATCACCAAGTTTTGTTAGCCCTGCAGGATTATAAAACACCGCATCAATATCTAAGGAAGCATCGCGGGCGGGCATACCAACCCATAACGCACTTTGGTTTGTATTATGCACAATACCTCCTGAATAAGAGAAAAATGGTAAGCTAATGAAAGCTATTAATAGTAAAGTTATTCTTTTCATAACGAGTTAATTTTGGTTATAAGGTTAAAGATAATTTTTCTATTAAAAAAAAAGAAAAAAAGTTCGACCAAATTAAATTTAATTTCGGGCCAAACGACCTGTAATACAGGCAATAGTTTAATATCTAGTTATTTATAAGTATAAATATCACTCGCTTAATAAACCACTTTTTCGACCGTATGCTTTTATGGTTCGAAAAAAAG
>CAYVEW010000510.1:0-1039 GCA_964450375.1 uncultured Bacteroidales bacterium | reverse complement strand
GGCATAATACTGAAAAATGGTTGGTAAAAACTTCTAAGATATAGACTGTAACTAAATTTGATAAAAGTTTTATGAAACCGGTTTCATAAAACTTTTTTCTTTGTTTAAAAATGGCTAAAAAAAGCGATGTTGGGCTTGTGGAAGTTTAGATGTTATAAGTTGGGGTAAAAGAAACGAAAAACAACGATTTAAGTGTAAAAATTGTGGCATCTACTTCACTGGTAACAAACCCGAGCAAAAGATTTCTAATCGATTCATCTGGTTCAAAAAATGGATATTAGAGAGACAAACCTATAAGACCTTAAGCCGTGATAGTGGATACTCTATTGATACTCTCCAAAGAACCTTTTACATACTTCTAGAACAAGCACCAAAAGTAAGAATTATCAAACGTAAGAATGTTCATCTGCGTATTGATGCCACTTATTTTAAACAATTCTGCCTTATCGGTTATCAAGATGATTTTGATGGATATATGCAATTAATCCGTTTTACTGATGGTGAGCACTATGAAGAAATCAAAGAGGATCTGGAAAACCTTATCAAGTTAGGTGTGCACTTGGAAAGTATCACAAGCGATGGGCACAAAAGTATATTAAAAGCGGTTAAAAAAGCTATTCCCGACATTGTAACACAAAGATGCCTGGTCCATATTCAACGTATGTGTTTAATATGGCTTACCAGATATCCAAAACATCCTTCCGGACAAGAATTAAGAAAACTTGTCTTGCTAATACTTAAAATTAAAACAAATAATGATAAATTATTCTGGGTTAAAGCATTAAATAGCTGGTATGAACAATATAAGGATTATATTAATGAAAAAACCTACAATACAGATACTGGAAGATATTGGTATACTCATAAACTTCTAAGACGTTCTTACTTTACAATTAAAAGAGCATTACCTAATATGTTTCACTATATAAACAATCCTAAAATACCACATACAACTAACGGAATAGAAGGTTATTTCAGTCATCTAAAAAATCATCTGGACTTGCATAGAGGATTAACTTTAAAAAACAGGATTAACTTC
>CAYVEW010000509.1:0-1043 GCA_964450375.1 uncultured Bacteroidales bacterium | reverse complement strand
GAAATGTACCCAAAGGAATATGAAATGATTCAGGGCGATGTTCTTAATAAAAAGGATCTTACAAAAGCAATCGAAGGTTGCGATGCTGTTCATATTACAATTGCAGGTAAAGATGAGCTCAGCGGAGTAAAAAACATTATTGAAGTTGCAAAACAAAAGCAAGTCAAACTTATCAGTTATGTTTCGGGTGCATCTGTTTGTAAAGAAAATACATGGTTTCCAATGATAAAAAACAAACTGGAAGCCGAGGATATAATTCGCACGAGCGAAATCCCTTACATCATTTTCAGGCCTGCATGGTTTATGGAAACTTTTAAACTAATGGTTCGAAACGGCAAAGCTTCCATGATTGGCAAGCAGCCAAACCCGGTTAGTTTAATAGCAGCCGACGATTTTGCCCGAATGTTAGTAAATGCTTATGAAAACACTGAAGCACATGACAAAACATTTTATATTTATGGCCCTGAAAAGTACCAACTTAAAGAAGCACTTAAGAAATACTGCAATGTACTGCATCCACAAATTAAGAAAGTTTCCACAATTCCCGTTGGATTGATGAAATTTATTGGTTTTATGTCGGGTAATAAAGAACTTAAAGATGTAGCAGCCATGTTTGGTTATTTTGAGAAAGTGAATGAAAATGGCAATCCTGAAGAAGCAGATATGCTCTTGGGTAAAGCAGAGATTCGTTTTGATGTATGGATTCAAAATCAACAAAAAAAATTATGATAACAAAACTGATGTTAAGCGGAATAGGTTTTCTTTTAACCATAGCATCCGGAATCTGGTTAAGCAAACTTGGCAGGCCTTATAGTACATTGGTTTTTAATATGCACAAATTAATTGCTTTGGGTTTTATAGTTTTTACTTTTATAACAAGCAGAGCCATGTTTAAAGAAATAAATATAAATAGCTTTATGTGGATTCTTATTGTGATTGCTGCAATCTCTGTAATCACAGTATTGATTAGCGGTGGTATTTTAAGTATAAAAGAACAAGTCACAGCTTGGCTGGTGATGATTCATAAAATTTCTTCGGCACTG
>CAYVEW010000508.1:0-1047 GCA_964450375.1 uncultured Bacteroidales bacterium | reverse complement strand
GTGACCGTGAAACACGGCGGCGATCCCCGCCAAATTTTACTTGCGGACCGTTAGCGGTAATTGGTAGCTGGCACAACGAGTTATGACAATAGTTTAGAAAAATTGAATATCTTTGTCTTAGTATGAAGAAAAAGGAATTATTAAATAGAATTAGATTAGCAGTTCAGCAACATGATCATGATGCCGAAATCTATTTATATGGTTCAAGAGCACGTGGAGATAATAGAAAAAATTCTGATTGGGATGTGCTTATACTGGTAGATGAAAATAAAATTACAAACCGAATCGAAGATAGGTTCAGGGATTCTTTATACGACATTGAATTAGAAACAGGACAAATTATTTCCGTTTTGATTTACCCGAAACTCTATTGGAATAATAAACTGAAACATTCTCCTCTATATAAGAATGTAACTCACGAAGGAATTCGCTTATGACCAAAGAAGATTATATCAATTATAGAATAGATAGGGCTTATGAAGCATTAGAAGATGCTAAATTACTAGCTGAGAATGAGAGATGGAATACGGCTGTTAATAGACTTTATTATGCTTCATTTTATGCAGTTATTGCTTTGTTGATAAAGAATGGTATTGAGACACAGACTCATGATGGAGTTAGAACTCAATTCGGTTTGCAATTTGTAAAGACAGGAATAATTGACAAGAAATTTGGGAAACTATTTTCAAAGTTGTTTGACTATCGGTTGAAAGGTGATTATGGAGATTTATTTGATTTCGACAAAGATATTGTTGAGCCACTTTTTGAAGATGTAGAATTATTGATAAATACAATTAAAAAAGAACTATAAGCTACCAACAACCGCTAACATGCCATCACAGGCCATACGGGCGTTTGGTGGTTTTGTGACTTTTAATTATCTTAGCAAAAGTTTTAACGGTTGACTGATATGCAAGTCGGGAAAATCCCGTACAGGCCAGTATGGCAGGACCGTTACGCATAATGCCGCTTTTCAGCAAGAACTCCCAGACGAAGCAACATTTTTTAGCAAATTGAAAAAGTTTAGTAATTTGAAACTTTCGAATT
>CAYVEW010000507.1:0-1047 GCA_964450375.1 uncultured Bacteroidales bacterium | reverse complement strand
TTATCACACCGGGTTTTATTTGCTGTTTTCAATTTGGTAAAAAGTATCAGATTGCTTTCGAAAATTTCAAGTAACTAAACTCTTTCAATTTTCTAAAAAATGTTGCTTCGTCTGGGAGTGCCTGCTGAAAAAGCGGCATTATTCGTAACGGTCCCGTGTTAGGTTTAGTGCGGGTTTCCCCCGCCTTACTTGTCAGTCCCCCGTTAATAATGTTTACTAAGATAATATTTAGTCAGCAAACCACCAAACCCCCGCATTGAACCTGAACACGTGTTACAGGTTGTGCCATTTTTATTTGTGTTTTTTAAGAAAGTCAGTCAAGTTGGTGATCTTAGTCTTACCGAAATTTTCAAGAATAAGCAAATCTTTGTCTCCAGTTATTAAATAGTCAGCTTTTCCATCCTTTGCTAATGCCAATAAAAAGTTATCTTCTTTGTCTCTACAAATATCAACTTTACTCTTTACTTCAATAATTTCTCCATATACTTCCATGAAGTCAATTAGAGATACAATATCGTCTTTTGTAAAATATGGTTTCAACTTTTCTCGACTTGTCACGTCGATAAACTCTGTCATTGACTCATTACTAAATAAAAGAACTGCCTTGTCATTAAAGATGAGCTTGTCAATACCTTTCAAGGATTTTGTTATAAGAAAACTAATCCAAATATTTGTGTCAAGAATAAATCTAATCTTCTTTTTCATATCTTTCTTTTCTGACAGCTTCTACTTCTTTTTCAATTTCTTCCAAAGATGGAGCATTATCAGATTTAGCTCTCAACTTATCAAGAAGCTTTTTGAATTCACTTTTCCTATCAGATGAGTCAGATATTTTGATTAGTTTCAACTCGGCAAGATTTTTCAGAAGTTTTCTTGCTTTCGGATTTAATATTTCAATTCTAATTGAGTCCATATTCACTTTTTTATACAAAGATAAGGCTTAACTTTTTATTAGCCAACTCGGCTTACTATTCCCAAAAAATGGCATTACCTGTAACGGTCCCGCCATACAAGCCTGTGCGGGTTTCCCCGCCGTGTTTCACGGTC
>CAYVEW010000506.1:0-1048 GCA_964450375.1 uncultured Bacteroidales bacterium | reverse complement strand
TCATTAGTGTTTCGTTATAAGTCGAACATTTTCAATTGATTAAAATTGTGTTCTTTGAAATATTGTAAATCCGGATTGTCAAACAGCTGATTAATAGGTTCTTTATCAAATATGTTTATGCTTAAAATTTGTAGAATTTCGTAAATAGTTTGCTTAAGTTTTAATTTCTTTTTAACGATTAGAACAATTACATATACCGAAATAGCTATCCAAATTTGCGTTTTAACAGCATTTAATGATCTCCCCCAGAAAGATTTGATCTTAAGATGTTGTTTTATCCATTTGAAGAAAAGTTCAATAAACCATCGATGTTTGTACAACATTGCTATTTCTAAGGCATCAAGCTTAAAATTATTTGTCAAAAAGATTAATGTTTTATCATTTTCGGCATCATAGTATTTAATGCGTCTAAGTTTCTCAGGATATTCCTTAGAAACATAATAACCATTAAGTTTTACTATTTGATCGCATTTTAATCCAGTGGCTTTATCAATTTTATTAGAGTACAATCTTGTAAAATTCATATTCTTTTTTGTTCTCGTAACAAAATAAGCATCAGCTTGGTTAATCCGAAAAAGCCTGGCATAATCAAGATAACCTCTATCGAGAATATAGAAACTATCAGCCATTACAGTAATTAGGTCAAGCACATTAACATCATGCATCTTGCCATCAGAAATATGGATAAAATCAGGAATTGAAGTTTTTGCATCCATTTTCGTATGTAATTTTACTGCTGCTTTAGTTTTTCTAAATTTTGCCCAAGGATAAATGCTTAAACAAAGATCAATGGTTGAAGAGTCAATAATGAAAACATTGTTTTTTATATCTATTTCTAGTTGACTATCTCCTTCATATAGCTTTTTGGCCTTTTCAATTAACAATAGAGCAAAATCTTGATATATGCGCCAGTCTCGATTTTCATTTGCTTTGCTTAAGGTAGATTTACTTACTGCGTGTCCAATACCAAGATGATAAAGCTTTGTTTTATTGGCCTTTAAGCAAACTATAGTGTCTGTTAGGCTTTCTCTATGAGTTAATTGCCCAA
>CAYVEW010000505.1:0-1055 GCA_964450375.1 uncultured Bacteroidales bacterium | reverse complement strand
AGTATTTTTCGATCAGTAGCATCAATTTGTATCTTCTTACTCATATTAACAAACAATTTGTTATTTATTGCGAAAATAAATAACAAATTGTAAGCAATCAAATATTTTATCGATTTTTCCTGAATTACTAATTTATAAACTACTCATAGCTTCCCTGGTTAAAATCCATATCGGCAGGATGTTCAAATATTGAATCTGGATTTTTTATTAAAACTATCCATGTTCGTTTCATTTTCTTCTTATTAATATATCCAATAAAACACTATATTAAACAACAAACATCAATATTTACAGGTAATTCTTTTTTATATACTTACCCAGCACAGCACCAGCGTTTGCATAAGCAGCAGCAACTCTTTCTCCTGAATCGGGATGTGCCACACCCGTTGCTTTACTCACTTTAATGGTGGCAATGATATTATCCGGAGCATTGGTTTCAACAAAATTAATTTCAAGATCGATAGTAGAACTCTTAGAATGAAATCCCAACTGAAATCCGGGCTCAGTAAACGTTGTTTTTACGATCATTGTGTATTTAAATTCTGCATTATTTTCTGCTGCAAATAAGTTTTTCGAGTATTTTCCAAAATTCTCAATAAATCTTTCATTATAGCGATCTCTATCATCATAAAACTTACTTTTCCATATTTCGCCGCTTCCTTCTTCTTTTGATTCTCTTTCTTTCACCTTCTCGTCAACATACTCTTCAAGTGTCATTTTGCCAAATTTCATATCTTCCGGATACTCAAAAACAACGCTTATTTCAGCAACATCTTTCAAGCACGCTAAATCGCCTGATTCAACTTTAATTTTCTGGGCATTTGCAGCAGTTATCATACTTATTGATACTGCGATTAATAAAATAATTTTTTTCATAACTTTTGATTTTTTTATTTGTAAAACTTAATTTTTGATTGATATAACTGTCACTTCTTTACTTAATAATTTAATTCTTTCGATTGAATTTATTCTTTGGTCCAGATTCTTGTATTCAGGTTCATTTCGTGAATGATGGTTTCGATTAAACCAAACAAATGAAACATTTCCTCCACATC
>CAYVEW010000504.1:0-1056 GCA_964450375.1 uncultured Bacteroidales bacterium | reverse complement strand
TCTTCCGGCAGTATCGATAAAGCTTCAGAGTCACTCAAAAAAGTCGAGGAGGCAACTGAAAAAATGGAGAAACTGATAGACGATCTTTTGAAGCTTTCAAGGACCGGGAGGGTAGAGCTCAATATATCCGAACTGAACATGAACAGTATTATCGCGGATATTATAGAAGAGTATAAAGACTGCCCCGGGTATATTGCAGCAAAATGGCAAATAAAAGATCTGCCGTCCGTCTATGCTGACAGAATACTTATGACATCAGTTTGGGAAAATATTATCGATAATGCGCTTAAATACACTGGTAAGAACGATAATCCAAAGATCGAGATCGGATATAATGACTCAAAAGACAGCTACGAATTTTATATTAAAGATAACGGAGTCGGTTTTGATCCGGGATATAAAAATAAATTGTTCGGAGTTTTTCAGAGGCTTCACCTTGATAAAGAGTTCCGCGGCACAGGCATAGGACTTGCAACCGTTAAAAGGATAATTGACCGTCACGGCGGAACAGTCCGTGCAGAAGGAGAAGTAGATAAAGGAGCAGTATTTTATTTTACACTACCAAAATCACAGGGGGAAAAATGAGGTCAAAATTTATTTTGCTGGTAGAGGATGACCAGAACGATGTGGAGCTCACATTACGGGCTCTCAAACACGGGTACGAAGGGAATGTTACAGTGGTAAATGACGGAGCTGAAGGACTCGATTTTCTTTTCCGGAGAGGAAAATACTCTGACAGGGGACCCGACAATCCCGGTTTTATTATTTTAGACAAAAAGATGCCCAAAATGGACGGTATTGAATTACTCATTGCAGTAAAAAAAGACGAAGTATTGAAAAATATTCCTGTAATAATGTTCAGTTCGTCTAATTATGAAAAGGACATTTCGGATTCCTACAAGGCAGGCGTTAATGCTTATGTTGTAAAACCGATAAATATTGATGAATATTATAAAGCCGTCAGGGAGATCGGCCACTTTTGGGGGGAGATGAATGAGGCCCCTTCAACGCGACACCGTCCTTAAGAAGATCGAAGAACTGTCCGGTGGGACAAAG
>CAYVEW010000503.1:0-1061 GCA_964450375.1 uncultured Bacteroidales bacterium | reverse complement strand
GTTCAATCAAATCAGTTTCTTGAATAACACCAAATATTTGGCCAAAATCGATATGTTCTCCCTTTTTAACTTTAAATTTTACTTCCCAAGTTTTTTGCATATCTAAACAAGCAACGTTAGTTCCCGGTTTTATATAAGCGCCATTTTCTTCAAAGATTGAATGAAGAGGTCTTTGAATACCGTCAAAGATATTCCCTAAAAGACCAGGCCCTAAAACAGCCGAAATAGGTTCGCCTGAATTATAGACTTTTTCCCCTCTCATCAATCCTGTAGTAGATTCATAAACTTGGATTACAGTATAGTCATCATTAATGGAGATCACTTCGCCTAAAAGTTTTTGTTTTCCAACAAAAACCTTTTCCATGATCTTAAAGTTTTTAGCATTTTTAACCTTTATAACCGGACCATTAATTGAATAAACTTCATTCATAAAAGCACCTCAAATCTTTATTTAGCAGCTAACTCAGAGTGTTCGTAAAACCATTGTCTCTTTTCTTTTAATCGAGAATCAATTGTTTCATCTAACATAAATCCTTTATCAAAACATATAGCTAAAAATCCACCAATTTCAATTTCATTGATTTCTTTTATCTGATATTTGCCATTAAAGTTTTTATTAATTAATTCTTTAATGATTGAATCTTCTTTTTTAACTCGGAATTCAACTTCTTTTTCGTTAAATCTTTCGTTAACTTCTTTGATTTTATTTATTAAAAAAGTTTTGTATTCTTTTCCATTAACAAAATCAACGCATTTATCTTTAGCTGTCTCAACGATAGAATCTAACATTTCTTTTCTTTTAGACATTAATACTCTAGTGTACTCATTCTTTACCTTACTTAGGTTTGCACTAAAATCAGCATTCAAATCATTCAAATCTATTTCTAAATTCCTTGACACACGAGCATTAAGTTCGTTTTCAATCTTTCTGATATTTCTATCTTTATTTTCTTTGATTTCTTTCTTCAAAGCTTCTATTTTTTCATCAGCTTGAGAGTTGATTTCACGAGAAAACAAACGATAGGCATCTTCGTTATTATTAAAGTACGGCATAATTCACC
>CAYVEW010000502.1:0-1066 GCA_964450375.1 uncultured Bacteroidales bacterium | reverse complement strand
AAAGGGGCTGTAAAGAAATAAAATAGCCAAACTAAGTTTTCCACGTGGAAAAATAAACAAAAAACCGACTTCAAAAGAGGCCGGTTTTTTTGTATAATTAGAGTATGACAAGTACAACTAATTACACAGTAAATTATACTACAAATCAACTGGTATTACCACTAGAAATTGGAGTAAAATTAGAAAAAAATTCTGAGGTATATACCTATCTAGAACTCACGAAAGGAATAGATTTTAATAAATATTTCGATAGTCCTGAAATAAAGGGCAGAAATCGAAAAAATAGAGTTCAGATATTAAATGCAATTCTATTTGGATTTATGGTTGATGTAAGAAGCACACGGAAGATAGAAAGCGCCTGTAAAAATGACATAAGGTTTATGTATCTACTAGGAGAGATGAATCCACCAAGCCATACATTAATTAATGAAGTGATGAATGAGATTAAAGATAAACTTGATTTTTTATTACTAGAAATTAATCAAGCCATTATGGCGAGCGAAGATTTAGAAATTGAATATCTCTATATTGATGGAACAAAGATAGAAGCTGATGCGAATAAATATACATTTAAATGGAAGAAATCAATCATCAAGTTTAGAGAAAAGTTATATAAAAAGATGCATAAGCAAATATCACAATATAACCAAGTTATGAAAGCATATGGATATGAACAATTAAAGAAACAAGAAAAATATACAGACAAAGAGATTCAAAAAATCGTTAATAGAGTTTCAGGGTTAATCAATCATTTAGGTATAGATCTAGTTTATGGTAAAGGTAAGAGAAAAACTGAAATACAAAAACTATATGATGATATTTTTGCAATACAAGCAAAACTCTTAGAATATGAGAAAGATTTAGAAATCATAGGACCAAATAGAAACTCTTATTCTAAAACAGATTATGACGCAACCTTTATGCATATGAAAGAAGACCATATGCGAAATGCACAACTAAAACCAGGATATAATGTGCAAATAGGCGTATCTAATGAATACATTATGGCAGTTGAAGCCTATCAAAACGGATCAGATCAATTAACCTTCGAACCATTCTTAGAAAA
>CAYVEW010000501.1:0-1075 GCA_964450375.1 uncultured Bacteroidales bacterium | reverse complement strand
GAATCGCTTGTTTTTAAAACGATTTTTTTCGATTGTGTTTTACGCTCGTAATGATCAAAGAAGTTATTTACCTGATCTTCCAGCTTCCGGTTTTCTATCGATTCAATTGCACTTTGTACGGCTGTGCAAAACTCTGTTTCGTTAACAGGCTTTAAAATGTAATCTAACGCACTAAACTTTATCGCTTTAATTGCAAACTCGTTAAATGCAGTAATAAAAATTACTCCAAAATTATAAGGCTTTACTTTTTGAAGAATATGAAATCCGGTTCCACCTTTTATATCAATATCTAAAAGTACAAGTTGTGGCTTAACCTTCTGAATCAGATCAATACTCGACTCTACTGAATCAGATTCACCAACAACTTCTACACCAGTAAAATTATCTGCTAATAATCTTCGGTTAATTTCCCTTATTTCGGGTTCATCATCTATAATAACAGCCTTTATCATAAAATTTTAGATATGAGTATAAATATAACAAACTAATTTAATATTGGAAGATAAAGCACCACTTTTGTTCCTGTTATTTCGTTATCTGTAATATCCATTATCTCTATATCAGGAATATGTTTATTTTTCTTTTTCAGATATTTCATTCGGTCGTAGAAAATCTTTGTAGACATGGATTCATGTTTTGATTTTTGTTTAGAATGATTTATTCCTATCCCATTATCAGTAATAATAACTTCCAGAATATCTTTTTTATCAATAAACTCTAATTTTAATTTACCACCATCCTTTTTATCGCAAAATCCGTGTTTAATTGCATTCTCAATAAAAGGCTGAATCATCATTGGAGCAATCTGAATAAACTCAGTTTCCAAATCATGATCGATAATCATTTCATAATTAAAAACATCCGGCATTCTCATTTTTTCAAGCTCAATATAATTTTTCAGCATTTCAATTTCGCTAGCCAAATCAATTGTATTTTCATTTGAATATTTCAATATAGATCGTGATAAGGAAGCAAAATTTCCTAAAAACCTAGCTGCCTTTGTTGTTTCATTTTTATACATGTAATTCTGAATACTTCCTAATGCATTAAAAATAAAATGCGGATTCATTTGCGA
>CAYVEW010000500.1:0-1078 GCA_964450375.1 uncultured Bacteroidales bacterium | reverse complement strand
CAGTATCTTCAATCCTTAGAATAAACTGTCCGTTATTTTTTCTTGCAAAAAGATAATTAAATAAAGCTGTCCTTACTCCGCCCATATGTAACGGACCTGTAGGACTTGGTGCAAATCTGACCCTTACTTTTCTATTATTCATGTTTTTATTTTTATTCCCAGTTTAAAATAACTTTACCACTATTTCCTTCGTCCATAATCTGAAATCCCTTTTCAAATTCATCAATCGGGAAACGATGTGTAATCATTGGACTTAGATCTAATCCAGAATGTAACATTTGCTCCATTTGGTACCATGTTTCAAACATTTCACGACCATAAATTCCTTTTAAAGTAAGTCCTTTGAAAATTACTTTATCCCAGTTAATTCCTGTTTTTGGAGGAAGAATTCCAAGCAAAGATATTTTACCTGAATTATACATATTATCAAGCATATCGTTAAATGCATGAGGAGAACCTGAACATTCCAATCCGATATCAAATCCTATCATACCTAGCTCTTTTACTACATCAGAAAGTTTTTCTTTAAGTGGATTTACAACACGTGTTGCACCCATTTTCTTTGCAAGCTCAATTCGGTATTCATTAGTTTCTGTTGCAACAACATATCGTGCACCTGCAAATTTTGCAATAGCCACACACATACTACCAATTAATCCTGCGCCCGTAACCAAAACATCTTCTCCTATAAGAGACCATGATAAAGCCGTGTGAGTTGCATTACCAAACGGATCCATTATTGCTAACATTTCGTCAGGAATTGCTGGATTCATTTTCATAACATTTACTGAAGGAACAACTACATATTCTGCAAATGAGCCATTTCTGGTTACACCAATCCCGATAGTATTTTCGCAAATATGCTGACGTCCACGTCGACAATTACGACAATGTCCGCATGCAATGTGCCCTTCGCCAGTAACACGCTCACCAATTTTAAAACCTGTAACGCCTGCACCCAATTCAGCTACTGTTCCAACATATTCATGGCCAATAGTCATTCCTGGTTTAATCGTATTTTGGGACCACTCATCCCATCGATAAATATGTAAGTCTGTTCCACAAATAGCAGACTTTG
>CAYVEW010000499.1:0-1078 GCA_964450375.1 uncultured Bacteroidales bacterium | reverse complement strand
TGTAATTCCTATTCTATATTTGAATGGAAACCATTATGAAAATGGTTTTAATCATGGTTATTTATTGAAAAAGGAAATTAATGAGCTGATTGGATTGTGGGAAAATGATATTGAAAGTAATTATCAAATGTCAGCAAATGATTTTATTAAAACATTTCTTGACTCAACAGATTATATTCCTGCAATAAAGACATGGTCTCCCAATTTATATGATGAAATAAAAGGGCTTAGTGATGGCTCTGGGATAGAATTTGATAAAATTTTTGCCTTTCAACTAATTGACGAAATGTGGACAAATTCGAGATTAATTAAATTTCCACATCATTGCACATCGGTTGGAGTAAACAATTTTAAGAAAGATAGTAGTTCTAATATTATTGCACAAAATATAGATGTTCCTCCTTTTTATCATGGATACGAAGTGTTGTTAAATATTAATACAAATAATTCAAGAAAGTTGGTTACATCTTTTGCTGGATACTTAGGTGCAAATGGACTAAATGATTCAATTGGAATAACCTGTAATTCATTAATGGACTTGAAAAGCTCTAAAGATGGATTGCCTGTATGTTGTGTGGTAAGAACTGTATTAGAAAAAAATACTTTTGGAGAAGCTGAAAAATTTATTAGGAAAATTAAACATGCTTCTGGACAAAACTATATTATCGGTTCTTATAGATACATAAAATCATTTGAATGTGCTTCTGACACTGTAACTGAATTCTGGCCAGATACTACCCACAACTATACTTATCACGCAAATAGTGCATTAACAAATACATCATATCACCCATCATTTACTGAATATGTTAAGAATGTTTTCAACTCTACACCTGACGCCATAAGTTTTGGAGATTCAAGGTTAAAATTAATGGAAGAAAGAATTAAAAATAATCCATCTATTAATATTTCAACAATTGAAAGTGTACTTTCAGAGAAACCTATTTGTAATGATAATACGTGGGTTTCTACAATTATGGAATTTAATAGGAATTACAGTTTAATAAAAATAAAGCCTGAAAATCCAGATTCTATAGAATATTTGGAACTAAAACCATTTCAATAACATTGCATAACA
>CAYVEW010000498.1:0-1082 GCA_964450375.1 uncultured Bacteroidales bacterium | reverse complement strand
AAAGCCATTGATGAAGCTGAAATGATTTTTATGTCGGTTAATACGCCAACCAAAGATTATGGAAAAGGAAAAGGAATGGCAGCAGACCTGAAGTACATTGAGTTAAGCGCAAGGCAAATAGCAGAAATTGCAAAAGATGATAAAATTGTGGTTGAAAAATCAACCTTACCGGTGCGTACAGCCGAAGCCGTTAAATCGATCCTGGACAACACAGGAAACGGGGTTAAATTCCAGATATTGTCAAATCCCGAATTTTTAGCAGAAGGAACAGCAATTAATGATTTATTGTATGGCGACCGGGTATTAATTGGTGGTGAACAAACACCGGAGGGACAGGAAGCGATGGATGCCTTAGCAGCTATTTATGCACATTGGATGCCTGATGAAAGGATTCTTAAAACAAATGTATGGTCGTCGGAATTATCAAAATTAACCGCCAATGCCTTTTTAGCTCAACGAGTATCTTCCATTAATGCATTATCAGCATTATGCGAGAAAACCGAAGCTGATATTGATGAGGTAGCCAGGGCAATTGGTGCCGATACCCGAATTGGAAATAAATTTCTAAAAACATCTGTGGGATTTGGCGGATCATGTTTCCAAAAGGATATTTTAAACTTAGTATATATTTGTCAAAGTTTAGGATTGCACGAAGTGGCTGATTACTGGGAGCAGGTAATTATTATGAATGATTACCAGAAGCAGCGCTTTGCGGATAATATCATCAAAACATTATACAATACGGTTTCGGGTAAAAAGATTGCTTTTTTGGGATGGGCTTTTAAAAAGGATACCAATGATACCCGTGAAACAGCAGCCATGTATGTAGCCGATATTTTGATGGAAGATAAAGCAGAAATAACAGTGTATGATCCTAAAGTAAGGCACGAACAAATGTTTGCCGATGTGGATTATCTAAACTCAAGATCAGAGAAAGAAAACAGAGAACTTTTAAAACCGGTAACGGATCCTTACGAAGCTTGCAAAGACGCCCATGCAATTGCCATTTTAACCGAATGGGATGAGTTTCTGGATTACGACTGGCAAAGAATCTATGATCACATGATGAAACCGGCTTTTGT
>CAYVEW010000497.1:0-1083 GCA_964450375.1 uncultured Bacteroidales bacterium | reverse complement strand
CGTTATAACAACATAATTTTTCCGAAAATGAGACTAGTACTTTCAATTTTGCTTTTTTGTTCTTTCATGAAATTGCCTTTTTCCCAGAGTGAAAGTGACAACTATAGAATGAATCGTTGGTTAAATTATTACAGTCTGAAAATTGAGAGTTTTACGGACACTATAAATCAAGGTGAAAGCAGTCTTTATACATATGAAAGTTGCGAATATGATGAGTCTAATTACATTTACAGAAGCTTTTTTATTTACTCACCTGACTCTTCATTCTTTATTGACATGGACAGCTATTCATTGGCTCTTGAGACTGATAGCGCAGGAAACTTGAAAAGTCTTGGATTTGATGTTGACATGGAAGTTGCTCTTATTGATAGAAATAAAAAGCTACGACATAGAGTCTTTTTTTGTGGACCAGCCTGTACTTTTGAAGAAGCTGTATGGATAGATAATGATACTTTCTCAATTTTCGGTTTTGAAGAAGAAATGCCAACTATTTATACTTATAGAATATCAAGTAATAACTATACAATTACTAGGTCAAAGGCAGAAATTACAAAAAAGGCAAATAGCTACTTGACAAAGGTTCGTCTAGAAAAAGTAAAATTTGAATTTTAAAAATAAAAATTATAGGAAAAGTGAAACAAAAAATACAGAATTTTATTGACTTTGTTGAAAGCCCTAAACTGACTGAACAAGTTGACAAATTGAATGAGCTAGAAAGCAAATTAATTAGTCTTCTGGAGATTTGTAATCAACTAGGAAGTAAACAAGGTAAGGATTTGGAGAAAGAATTTGACTATAAAGAAATAAGAAAAAATATATCTGAAAGTTTTAAAGAACTTAACAAGTATAATGATACTTTAGAAGTTTGTGATAATGTTGGCAGCTCAGAGATTGTTATTGGAGATGCTTTAGACGACTTAACAGATATTGTAAAAGATTTGAAAGAGTCGTTGACATTTCAGAACGAGAAAGACATTGAATCTCATTTAAAACTTTCATTTGAATTACATTTTAAAACTCATATAATTAATTTGTTGAGATACTTAAATTTTTATTTTTAAAGAAAAATTACGTGTTATAACA
>CAYVEW010000496.1:0-1085 GCA_964450375.1 uncultured Bacteroidales bacterium | reverse complement strand
TTTTTTGATGTATTCAGCTTTGAATGGATAGCAGGAAACCCTAAAGGAGCCTTAGACGAACCATATACTATAGTAATAACAGAAAGTGTTGCCAAGAAATTTTTTGGAGATGAGAATCCTATCAATAAAACGCTTCGTATTTTTACAAATGTAGGTGAAGCTGCATCTCGAATTACCGGCGTAATTAAGGATATGCCAAGAAATTCTCATTTCCACCTTAATATTATGCTTTCTATGGGCTCTGCTCCAAATGTACTATCGCATTTAGAAATGAATGATTGGGGCAATATGTCGGTATATAGCTACATCTTGTTGCCTGAAAATACTTCCATAGAGTCTATCCGAAAAAAAGGTAAAGACTTTACCAAACAAATGCGAGGAATAGAAACAAGTTTTAATCCAGATTTATTGATTCAGCCTTTATTAGATATTCATTTGCATTCGAATGCAAGCTGGGAATTAGGTAATAACGGAAATTACAGAAATGTTATATTATTCTCAATAATCGCCATTTTTATACTACTCATTGCTTCCATTAATTATATGAATCTTGCCACTGCTCGTTCTGCAAAGAGATCATTAGAAGTAGGCATGCGTAAAGTGCTGGGGGCAAAAAGAATGAGTCTTGTATTTCAATTTTTGGGAGAAGCTATTATAACGACATTTGTTTCATTGGTTTTATCCATAGCGTTAGCTGATATTCTATTACCTGCTTTTAATAAAATTGCTGGCAAGGAAATTGATATTGTGTGGATGAATAATTTATGGATCATCTTATTAATATTTGCTATTTCAATCGTCATTGGAATCTTCTCCGGCAGTTATCCTGCATTTTTTCTTAGTTCGGTTAAACCTCTTAATGCTCTTAAAAAGAAATCGAAAAACTCTTCATCCAGCTCAATTTTAAGAAAAATACTGGTTATTTTTCAGTTTTCCATATCTGTAATTCTTATCATTTGTACTTTAATTGTATTTCTACAATGGTCATATATGAAAAATAAGCCTACAGGCATTGATCCTTCAGATATTGTAATAATGCGCTCTCCTGGTACAGAAAAGTATGAATCCTTTAAAGAAGAATTACT
>CAYVEW010000495.1:0-1086 GCA_964450375.1 uncultured Bacteroidales bacterium | reverse complement strand
AACATTTGGTGAAGAATTAGATATATCTGAAAACAATTCGGATCGCATGGATGAAATTCGTAAATCAGTTGAAAACGAAAAATCATACTATTTATATTATAAGAGTATGTACGAACAATTCGGAATGGAATATCCGCATGACTCTTTCTTAGATTATGTTTATTCGCAACATGGAACTAAAACTGAAAAAGAATTACTTGAATACTATGTTACTTCTGAATTAAGACCATATTTAATTAATGATGTTGTTATGGATTATGAAGTTCCAGGATCATTCATGGAAACTATCCAAGATAATTATGAAAACTACTTCTCATTAGACGTTACACAATTATTGATTTTCATCGACTTCGATGAAGACGGTTCACCTGATGATTTCAATGAATATCGAGACGCTTTAGACACGACAGGACTTGCTGAATTTAACAGCTTGTTAGCTAGACTTGAAACAGCCATCAATGATTATGAAGGCAATTATGAAAGTTTAGTTTCAGCTTATGCAAAAGCAACCAGAGAAAATGAAACTTGGGGTGAATTTAAGACTAAAGGTATTTTACTTAAATTTGAAGACTTAAACTTTACCGATCAACAACAAAGCACTTCACACTCTGTTAATTACAGTGGTGAATACGGAGTTAAAGATCAATTTATTGAAGAGTTTACTCAAGCTTTAATCGATCTTTACCAATTATATATAAGTTATCAAAATCCAGATTTAGACGAACTTGAATCAGATTTAATTCTAACCGAATTCGGATTACATTTAATCTTAGTTGAAAAAGGCGATGATTTTGAACAATTCTCAGCTAAATTCACTTTAGATGATGAAAATGCTAGTGAATATGATGAAAGAGCGTTAAATGATTCTGATGTGCCTAGTTTAAGTCAACTTCAGTTATATGCCGAATATAAACTTTATTCAGTTCTATATGATTTAAATGATCCAGATGTTGAATTAAATTATGGAATCACCATTCCAAAAATTCCAGAATCAGTAAAAGAAGCAATTGAATTCTATGCTGGCGATTTATTCGCTCAAGTATACGTACTAGGAACCGTTAATATCGAAATGGCTAATTTGTTAAT
>CAYVEW010000494.1:0-1086 GCA_964450375.1 uncultured Bacteroidales bacterium | reverse complement strand
TGTTACACAAAGCTTCACGAAGTAGTCACAGAGTATTCATTTAATATTGCACATTTCATTGCTTTTTAGGACAGCGTCTTTTATCTGTGGCAAATCTTTTTAAACTCACAATATTCACAATTTCTGATTTCTTCGGTTTGTGTAAATGAATTATCCGGATTGAAAATAGTTTGAATTAATTCGTTTAATTTATCAAAATATTCCTGTGCAACTGTTTCATAATTATCAATGTATGATTTGTCTTCTTTATTGTATATACGATAATCGAAATTGCTATCAAAAATTTTACGAACTGAATAAACTCCCGGAGTTATTGGTAAGTTTGGGTTTTTTACATCCTGATAAAATTTTGCATACAGGAAGGTTTGAAACACAGCGTCGTTTCGGTCGCTTTTTTTATCTGAGAATAGCGATTCGATGTTTTTAAATTCCAGCTTATCACCACCGGTCTTGTAATCGATAATTCTGATATGATTATTCAGTTTATCAACCCGGTCGATTTTACCACCTAGTTTTATAGTATCAAATGTTTCATTTGCTGTAACCGGAATTTCGATTTCATATTTCCCTTCTAAGGAAATTATTTCGAATGGAGCTATGCTCTGATCGAGTTTAATGATTTGATAAACATAACGTTCGATAATGTCACGGATAATAATATTTTTTCCGCTGTAATCTGCTTTATCTCCTTTAAAATATTCTTTTGCGAATGCATGATCGATCGCTTGTTCTATTTTGCTCTTGTCTTTTTCAAGCTGAATTAATTCTTGTTTACTTAGTTCTTTTTGCAAATAATTCTGGTACAAAAAATCCATTGCTTCGTGCAAAATATTGCCAAATAGCGGAGCATCAATTTCTTCGGTAATGTCATCCTGTTCGCGCAAACCTGCAATGTATCTGAAATAAAATTGTAAAGAGCATCGCATATAAGTATTTAAAGCACTTGGCGAAATATATTTGGAACCACCTTTTGATGTTAAGTACTGATCAAACTTTTTAAGTACTTCTGCTGTTTTATCAATGGTAATCTCTTTAGTTTGACTTATGTTGATGTCGTAACGTAAACTTTTTTCTTTCATGTCAAAA
>CAYVEW010000493.1:0-1087 GCA_964450375.1 uncultured Bacteroidales bacterium | reverse complement strand
CAAAAATAAAAAATATGTTACCACAAAATATCAAATCATCCATTAAAAGGCTTGCACAAAATAAATTATATGCCATCATTAATATTGGAGGTTTAGCCTTAAGTTTTGCTGTTGCAATACTAATTCTACTCTATGTTCACAATGAATTGAATGTAGATAAATATCACAAAAATTTAGACAACTTATACCGATTAGTTGAAAATAAAGATAATCATGCATATACCCCGGCTACATTTGGTGACTTTATAATTAATAAATATCCCGAAGTAAAATATGTTTCGCAATATTTTGTAAATGATGCTATATTTCAATATGGAAACAATAAATCAATTCAAATTGAAAATCTTGCTTATGCAGATTCATCTTTTTTAGAAATGTTTTCAATTAATATTTTAAAAAGCAATAAAAATAAATTATTAGCAACAAATCAATCCATTATTATTTCGCATAAAACAGCACAAAAACTTTTTGGTGATACCGATCCTCTGGGACAAATAATGAGATTTGAAAATAACCATGACTATATTGTAGAAGGTGTATTTGAAGATTATCCGTCGAATTCAAGTTTTAAACATGATGCTATAGCAAGTTTTCCTTCGGTAAAGTATTTGATGGGATATCCGGAATATGATGTTATGAAAGACGAAGGAAATGGATCTTTTTCAACATTCATCATGTTAAAAGAAAATGTAAATAAAAGTGATCTGAATGAAAGAATAAAAAAAGACTTCAGTGAAAAAAGATTCTGGAAAGGATCAGAAATCTATCTACAGGAATTTTCGGACATCTATTTTAACAATGATATTAACGATGATTATGTAAGGCATGGTAACAAGCAAGTTACACTTCTTTTTTTAAGCATTGCTTTGATCATTATTATTATTGCAATGATAAATTATATAAATCTTTCAACATCTATTTCAGCAAAAAGAGCATTAAGTATTGGTATATATAAAACCTTAGGTGCTCATCGCAAGAATTTGATCATGCAATTCATGATTGAAACAATAAGCATTTGTATGTTAGCTTTAATATTAGGTTTTATTCTTGCCGAATTATTTATACCTGTTTTTAATAATATGCTGCA
>CAYVEW010000492.1:0-1090 GCA_964450375.1 uncultured Bacteroidales bacterium | reverse complement strand
AGAATAGCTGGTGGAGCTTTTATGAGAGCTTTATCAGGAATTAAAGAACCGAGAACTAAAGATAAGTTTGCTTTTTATCAGGCTTATGACCGTTTTAGTCAAGTCGTCGGCTTATATTATGGTGAGAATTACTTTGGACCTGTCGCAAAAGAAGACGTTAAAACTATGGTTCATGAGATGATTGGCGTCTATCAAGAAAGAATTTCTAATAATACATGGTTAAATGATGAAACAAAAGAAAAAGCTATAAAAAAACTAACTCATTTAGCTGTTCATGTTGGTTATCCAGACGAAATTCAACCTTATTACGAACAGTTTGAAATTAAAGGTTATGAAGAAGGCTCAAGTGTATTAGAAGAAAAATTAGCGATGAATAGAATCGTTAATCTATATAATTTTGATAAATACAATAAAGAACCTAATCGAAATATTTGGGGTATGCCAGCTAGTATGGTTAATGCTTATTATAGTCCAACCAACAATCAAATCGTCTTCCCAGCTGCTATCTTACAAGAACCATATTACAGTTTAAAACAAACTCCATCAGAAAATTATGGTGGCATCGGTGCGGTTATGGCTCATGAAATATCTCATGCATTTGATAATAACGGCGCTAAATTCGATGAGTTCGGTTCACTTAATAATTGGTGGACTAAAGATGATTTAGCTGCTTTCAATAAAAAAGCAAAAGATATGATCGCCTTATTTGAAGGCGTAGAGACTGGTTATGGCGAATGTAACGGTGAATTAACAGTTTCAGAAAACATCGCCGACAGCGGTGGATTAAGATGCGCTCTTGAAGCCAGCAAGAAGAATGATAATCATAATTTCGATGAATTCTTTAAGAACTGGGCAAGAGTATGGCGAATAAAATCATCGATTGAATATAACCAACTACTACTTAAAGTTGACGTTCATGGACCGTCAATCTTAAGAGCTAATATGCAGCTTAGCAATCTAGAAGAATTCCAAGATTTCTATGGAATTACTGAAAACGACAAAATGTATTTGCCTAAAGACAAAATGGTTAGTATTTGGTAAATAAATAATTAAATTAGCACATTATCTTTTCAAAGGGTAATGTGCTTTT
>CAYVEW010000491.1:0-1099 GCA_964450375.1 uncultured Bacteroidales bacterium | reverse complement strand
TATATGGCGCTAGAAGAGTGGGAAAAACTGTACTTGTAGAAAATATTTTACAGGAAATGGAAGAGCCTGTTCTTATCTTAAATGGAGAAGACATTAACGTACACGATAAATTATCAAACAGATCCATAGAAAACTATAAACAAATTATTGGAACAAACAAATTAGTATATATTGACGAAGCTCAAAAAATTCCTGAAATTGGATTAAAACTTAAATTAATGGTTGATGAAATACCGGGATTAAAAATAATTATTTCAGGATCTTCTTCTATTGACATTCATAATACCGCCGGAGAACCATTAACCGGACGAAAATATTCATTTATCCTATATGCTTTATCTGAGAAAGAATACGATCAAATGGAAAATCCAATTGATAAAACAGATAAAGTACGGGAGCGATTAGTATTTGGCAACTACCCTGAGTTGATCCATTTACCTGATAAAGAGAATAAAATGGATTATTTAAATGAACTGGTTAGTTCTTATTTATTAAAGGATATTTTAGTTTTTGAGAATATTAAAAACTCGCAGAAAATTTTCAACTTATTACGTTTAATTGCTTTTCAAATTGGAAACGAAGTTTCTATGCAAGAACTTGGGAAACAGTTAGCAATTAGTAAAAACACGGTTGAAAAATATCTTGATTTATTAAGTAAGGTTTATATATTACATAAAGTGGAAGGATATAGCAGAAATTTAAGAAAAGAAATAACTAAAAATTCAAGATGGTATTTTTTAGATAATGGTATTCGGAATGCAGTTATAGCAAACTTTAATAGCCTTGAATCGAGAAACGATGTGGGACAATTATGGGAAAATTATATGATTAGTGAACGCATTAAATTTTTGGAGTACCATAAAATATCATCGAACAATTATTTTTGGAGAACTTATGATCAACAAGAAATTGATTGGGTTGAAGAACGAAGCGGTGCTTTGTTTGGATACGAATTTAAATGGAAAGAAACCAAAGTGAAAGTTCCATCACAATGGAAAAAAGCATATCCTGAAGCATCATTTGACGTGATACATTTAAATAATTTTGAAGAATGGTTAAAATAGTATCTCAAGTTACTAATAACAAGTCACAAACACAT
>CAYVEW010000490.1:0-1100 GCA_964450375.1 uncultured Bacteroidales bacterium | reverse complement strand
CTGGAAAAAACTCAAAAGGAAAGGGAAAAATTTTATCATGCCTTGTTCGAGAAAAATAAAGCCATCAAATTATTGATTAATCCCGTAACTGGTAAAATTGAAGATGCCAATACTGCGGCATCTGAATTTTATGGATACTCATTATCAGAGTTGCGGGCAATGAAAATTACAGATATTAATCAACTGAACAAGGAGCAGGTTGATGCAGAAATGCAAAAGGCTTTAAAAGATGAAAGAAAATTTTTTGAGTTCAGGCACAAACTGGCAAATGGAGAAATTAGAGATGTTGCGGTGTATTCTGGCCCTGTAAATTATAAAGGCAATGATTTGCTATACTCAATTATTAATGACATTACTGAGAAAAAAAAGGCTGAAAATAAATTAAAGGAAAGCGAAGAAAAATACAGGAATTTATACGAAAAAACACCTGTTATGCTCCACTCCATTGATAGCGAAGGTAGATTGATCAGTGTTAGTGATTATTGGCTTCAGAAACTGGGATATACTAAAGAAGAAGTGATCGGCAGAAAATCGCTGGAGTTTCTTACTCCGCAATCTCAGGAAAAATTTTACAAATACTTCCCTGGGTTTAAAGAAAAGGGCGAGATTAATAATATGGCTTACCAGATGGTCAGGAAAAATGGTGAACGAATGGATGTTCTTCTTTCGGCCATTTCTGAAAAGAATTTGGATGGAACCTTAAAAAGAACTTTAGCCGTTATTATTGATGTAACCGAACAAAAGAAAGCAGAAATTGATCTGGCTAAATTAGAAAGAAAGAGCAATGTATGGCTTGAAAATTCCCCTGTATGTACAAAAATTCTAGACATTGACTTTAATTTGCAATATATGAGTCAAACAGGAATAAGAGAATTGCAAATTGAAGACATTAATGAATTTTACGGTAAACCATATCCTTTTCATTTCTACCCCGACTCTTTTAAAATACCGATGAATGAAAATCTGAGAAAGGCCAAAGAAACAGGAAAAACAATTACTCAGGAAGCATTTGTTAATGATATTAAAGGGAATAAGTTGTGGTATCATTCAACCATAGTACCTGTTTATAACACCGACAATAAATTGGACTACATGATGGT
>CAYVEW010000489.1:0-1102 GCA_964450375.1 uncultured Bacteroidales bacterium | reverse complement strand
TATAGCAAAAAGCCACCTAGTTAAAGGTGGCTCTTGTTTATTGAATATGGAGTAGGGAAGGCCTACTTCATAAAGACCATCTTCTTTGAATCAACAAAATTACCGGCTCTTAGCGAATAAATATAAACACCGGTAGACACGACATTTCTGTTCATATCTGTCCCGTCCCAAATGACTTCATGCCAACCAGCTTGTTGACTGGAAATAGACCATTGTTTGATCTTGTTTCCTGTAACGTCAAATATACTAAGTGTAATATCTGTTGTTTCAGGAAGACCGTATTTTAAAGTTGTTCTTGGATTAAAAGGACTTGGATAGGCGTTAGATAATTCATATTCAGATACCACGTTGACATTAATTATATTGGTTGTATCTTCATTTACAGTTATGTAATCACTTTTGGTTTCCGTATCACTGCCATAGGGGTTTGCAGCAATCAATGTTATGGTATAAGTACCTGATTCTGTATAGATATGCTGCGGGTTTTGCACCGAACTGCTGTCACCATCACCAAAATGCCATTTCCAGGATGTCGGGTCACTTTGTGATGAATCCGTAAATTGGACCGTAAGCGGATATTGTCCGCTTGTTGGAGCTGCTCCGAAGTCAGCTATTGGGGATCCATATACTGTAATGTAATCACTTTTGGTTTCCGTATCACTGCCATAGGGGTTTGTAACGGTCAATGTTACGGTATAGGTACCTGATTCTGTGTAGATATGCTGCGGGTTTTGCACCGTACTGCTCTCATCATCACCAAAATCCCAGCTCCAGGATGTAGGGTTACTTGATGACGAATCTGTGAATTGAACCGTGAGGGGATATTGTCCGCTTTTCGGGGTAGCTCCGTAACTTGCAATTGGTGGCCCATACACGGTAATGTAATCACTTTTGGTTTCTGTATCACTGCCATAGGGGTTTGCAGCAATCAATGTTACGGTATAGGTACCTGATGCTGTATAGATATGCTGCGGGTTTTGCACCGTACTGCTGTCACCATCACCAAAATGCCATTTCCAGGATGTCGGGTCACTTGATGACGAATCCGTGAATTGAACCGTGAGGGGATATTGTCCGCTTTTCGGGGTAGCTCCGTAACTTG
>CAYVEW010000488.1:0-1102 GCA_964450375.1 uncultured Bacteroidales bacterium | reverse complement strand
AAAACAATTGATCATCTAATGGCAATAACCGATGAAGACATAGCCAAAGTGGCTAAAACAGATACAATTGCTAATCTTTTACCATCAACTTCATTTTTCTTAAACAAGGAGTACGCTCCTGCGAGAAAACTGATTGATGCCGGAGTTGCTTTAGCTGTGTCAAGTGATTATAATCCTGGGTCTACACCTTCTGAAAACTATCAATTAACTTTGCAAATTGCTGGAAATAAACTGAGAATGTTGCCGGCAGAAGTGTTGACCGCAGCTACGATTAATCCTGCATATAGTTTAGATATACATGAAAAAGTTGGAAGTATTCAAGAAGGAAAATTTGCAGACTTGTTATTGCTTGATTGTAAAAATCTTGATTACTTTATTTATCATTATGGAATAAATCATACATTGCATGTTTTTAAGAACGGTAAATTGATTGTTAAGGACAGAGCGATTTGTAAGGAGGAAAAAAAGTGAAATTAATTGATTTGAAAGTTAAAGAATTTTTAGATGAACTTTCTTCATCATCACCAGCACCAGGTGGTGGTAGCGTTAGCGCATTAGCTGGCGCTAATGGCTGTAGCTTAATTATGATGGTTGCGAATTTAACTGTTGGAAAGAAAAAGTTTAAAGCTTTACCGGATCAAATTCAAAATCAATATAATCAATCGATTGAAGTTTTTAAAAAAGCAAAAGTTAAATTTATCGAATATATAGATTTAGATACTGAATCTTTCAATGATTTGATGGCAGCTTATAAGTTGCCTAAAGAAACTGATGAAGAAGCAAGTCTCAGAAATACTGAAATTGAGAAAGCGACTATCGGTTGTATAAAAATTCCACTTAAGGTTTCAACACTTGCCTTAAAAGTATTACGAGAAGTTGAGTCTTTAATCGAGTATTCAAACCAAAATACAATCTCCGATCAAGGAGTGAGCGTTTTAATGCTTTATTCAGCTATTGAAGGTGCGGCGATGAATGTTTTAATAAATCTGCCGGGATTAGAAGACGAAGGATTAAAGAAGGAATTTAAACAAACTATTGATGAAATATTATTTGAAGCTGAAGAACTAAAAGATCGTTTAATTGAAGAAGTTAAATATTTATT
>CAYVEW010000487.1:0-1102 GCA_964450375.1 uncultured Bacteroidales bacterium | reverse complement strand
TAGCGGGTGGTGGAATTGGCGGCAGCGCATTGTTCAGATATCTTGCCGAAGCAGGACAAAAACCGGTTTTAATTAATTATGGACGTGGAGCTTCGTGGCGTAATATTGCAGGTGGACGGCCAAATTTTAGTTTGCCGGAATTATCTGATATTGCAGATAATAACCTGCAAATATTTAAAGATTTACAGGAAATCGGAAATATCGATTATCGTCCGATAAAATATGTCACATTTGCTCATGATGATCATTTGTATAAAGCACTGGAAGCTTCCATCGCATGGTCGGATGCCCGAATGATTGAATCGAAAGATTTTAAGCAGGAAGTATCGCCCTATTTTAATGAGAACTTAGATACTTACCAGTCGGCATTAATCACCAACAACTGTTGGCAGGCAACACCGGGCAGGGTTGTAGACCTGATTCGTAATATCGGAATCGAGAATGGCGGACAGGTGCAGGAAGATTGCCAATTGATTGATGTAAATAAGAATGGTAAGTTGTATTCAGTTATTGTTCGTGATCATAACAATGAGTACGTGGAGTACGAGACCGAAATTTTTATAAATGCCTTAGGTCCCGATGGCGACCGGTTTGCTAAAAAACTGGGAATTCACACAGGTATTTACCCGGTGAAACACCAGGCGTTTATTACTCGTCGTTTGCCAATGTTGGGAACCAACGGCAATCCATTATCGATGCTAATTGACCGCAGAAACTACAAAGGATTTACTGCCGTTTACGGCCAACAGTTAGCCGAAACCGGACAAATTATTGGATGTGCTTCACCGGCTGTTGATCCAATGGAATCGGGTCAAAACCTGAAAATAAATTCACAGGACTTTCTGGAAATAGTATCGGAAGTGTTCGTAAACTGGATACCGAACCTTTCATCTGTTGGATTTCAGGCAATTTGGGCTGGTTATTATGTGGAGCCGCGCATGTTAATTGACCCTGAATTGGGCTTATTTATTGGTTTACGCGGACAAGGCTTTATGCTCGGACAATACCTGGCCAAATTGTATGTGGATAAATTAACAGGCAAGCCTGTGCCAGACTATTTTGATAGATTAAAACTTTCGGGAGACGGTTTGTTGGAAAAAGC
>CAYVEW010000486.1:0-1104 GCA_964450375.1 uncultured Bacteroidales bacterium | reverse complement strand
TAGTCGAAGTGAAGCATGGCCATGCTTTTTCTCCGAAAGCAACACCACCGGAGAAAAAGATTTTGAAGAGTTTTTTACAGCCAACGAAGTGCTCGACCTGGTGACTTTTAAAAACCTTGGAATTATTAAAAATGAGCTTACTTTTGATAACAACAAGCTGGAGTATTTTAAAAATACCATTCAAAAAATGAAAGATGCCGGAAAATGGGAAAAAAGGGAACTGGTATCTTTATTTAATGAGATGATACCGGATTTTTTGCATAAGGAGACAGGGAAATATTTAGATAGCAAGATGTAATCCACAGATTATCCACAGATGAACACAAATCACAACACAAATACACACAAATAAGAATTTGAGTTAATTTGTGGAAAAAAATATGGAAGAATACCCATTTAAAGAAGAATGTTATAAAATTATTGGTTGTTGCATGGAGGTGCATAATGAGTTGGGTTGTGGTTTCCTGGAACCCGTTTACCAGGAAGCATTATCAGTTGTTTTACAGGAAAATAAGATTCCATTTGTAAAAGAAAAAGTGTTAGATATAGAATTTCGGGGAAGAATATTGAATAAAAAGTATATTGCAGATTTTATCTGTTTTGATGAAGTTATTGTTGAATTAAAAGCAGTAGAAGGTTTATTGCCGGAACATACAGCGCAAGTACTTAATTATTTGAAAGCAACTGGCAAAAAGTTAGGACTACTGATTAATTTTGGTTCTCCAAAGTTACAGTATAAGAGAGTTATTCTATGATATCTGTGATCATTTGTGAATATAATTTGTGTTAATTTGTGGATACTTTTAAAGAAATAGTAAGCTTCATACGTAAGCTGTATAATCAACCAGAAGGTTTTATTCCCTTGCATGCACCTGTATTTATGGGTAACGAGAAAAAATATCTTGAAGAATGCATTGATTCATCCTTTGTTTCAAGCGTTGGAAAATTTGTAGACCAATTTGAAATTGAAATGGCAAAATATACCAAGGCTACTCAAGCCGTAGTATGTGTAAATGGAACGAATGCCCTGCATTTAGCATTAAAATTAGTTGGGGTGGAAGCTAATACAGAAGTTATTACCCAACCATTAACCTTTATTGCCAC
>CAYVEW010000485.1:0-1104 GCA_964450375.1 uncultured Bacteroidales bacterium | reverse complement strand
GAATGCTATGATACTTTCATGATAGAGATTAAACTTGAAGATGATGAAGTAAAATATCTCCAAGATTTTGTAAGTAAAGGACAGAAAAACGCAAGGGAAATAACCAGAGCGCGTGTCCTATTACTGGCAAACCAGCAAAAAGGAGATACAGAGATTGCAAAAACGTTAAGCATTGGCAGGAGTACTGCTTGGAGATTAAAAAAGAGATATCTTGAAAAAGGTCTCAAAAATACTCTCTTTGACAAACCAAGATCTGGTCAACCTGAAAAATATACTGAAAGACACGCTGCAGAAATCATAGCACAAGTATGCACCAAACCTCCTGCTGGCAGAAAAAGATGGACGCTCGTACTGCTCACCGAAGAAATGAGGACAAAAGAAGGATTTGAAACAATAAACAAGGAGAGCATCAGGCTTATTTTAAAAAAAGCAAAACTAAACCTTGGTTGAGGCGGATGTGGTGCATTCAGACGATAGATACTGAATATAGGGAAAGAATGTACAACGTTCTCGATATCTACGAAGAAGATTATGATCCAAAAAACCCTGTTATCTGCATTGATGAGAAACCAAAGCAACTTCTTGCAGATAAGAAGATGCCTATTCCAATGAAGCCTGGAAGCTCAGAAAAATATGATTACGAATATGTCAGGAATGGAACAGCAAACATATTCGTGGCAGTAGAATTCAAAGCTGGAAAACGGATAACTCAGGTCACCGAAAGAAGAACTATGAAAGATTTTGCACAATTCACTAAGATAATTATTGAAGATTATTTGGAAGCCGAAACTATCCGGTTGGTCACGGATAATCTTAATACTCACAAGGAAAAATCATTTGTTGAAGCTTTTGGAAAAGAAGAAGCAGAAATAATTCTAAAAAAAGTAGAATTCCATTACACTCCAAAGCATGCAAGTTGGCTCAATGCCGCAGAAATTGAGATCAATGCAATGGATATCGAGTGTACTGGCAAACGGATCGGTGACAGGGAGACTTTGACTAAAGAAGTAGATGCTTGGACTAAAAGAAGGAATGAGCAGAAAAAGAAAATCAGTTGGAAGTTCACAAAGAAAATTGCTGATGAAAAATTATCCAAGTATTATG
>CAYVEW010000484.1:0-1108 GCA_964450375.1 uncultured Bacteroidales bacterium | reverse complement strand
TTGATGCATCGGATGCAAGGTAAACAACTGTTGTATCCAGATCCCCGGACTGGCCTGCACGGCCCATGGGGCACATGAATTCGATGATTTTTGAAAACTCCGGGTCGGCGACAACTTCTTTTGCTATTCCGAGGGCAAAATAGCCAGGCGCGATTGCGTTTACAGTGATGCCTTCTTTTGCCCATTCAGTTGCCAGGGATTTGGTGAGCATTAAAACTCCACCCTTTGTTGAGCAATAAGCTGTAACAGGCATTCCTTTCATTGCCACTGTTGAGTGGATTGATCCGATGTTAATGATTCTTCCGTATTTTTGCTTTAACATTACTTTCCCGACTTCACGGGCAAAGAAAAAAACACCATTCAGGTTGGTATCAATCATTTTGCGCCACATTTCATCGCTTGTTTTGTCTGCAGTGTCAACAAGCCCAAGGCCGGCATTGTTTACAAGGATATCAATTCTGCCGAAGTCTTTTTCTACCTGCTCCACAGCACTCTTAATCTGGTCTGTTTCCATTACATCACATACGTAATAGCGGCAGCTTACGCCAAGCCCTTCGATTTCCTTCTGTACTTCCTTTAATTTTTCTTCACGACGTGCAACTATAGCAATATTTGCACCTTGATTTGCCAGAGCCCTGGCAAACTCTACCCCAAGACCCGAGGAAGCACCTGTTACAATAGCAACTTTTCCAGTTAAATCAAATAGATTTTTCACTTTGACCCTCCTTTAACTGCCGTTTTTAAATTGCCTTTCTAGCTTATGGCTAAAAAACGGCTCCGTATAAATCCCCTGAATTACAATTTCATCTAAAAATTTTATAAAATTTAGACTTGAAAATTGTCCCTTAATTTTTTGTTCCCACAAAAAACGAAGGTGCATCATATATTAAAATCGAAAAGTATATTAAATTTGTTAATCTCGGTTTTAAAACCTTTAAGCTTTCCGAAATGAACCTCCAGTCTTGTAAATAGAAGGGAAGGAAAGAAAATCGAAGGGGAAGAATAAAAACGTCGGTTCCGCAGAAGTCCTGTTACCGTCGAAGTTCTGTTATATCACCTAAAATGACCCTGATTTATTGACTGATTTGAATAGTAATTCCGGTCCGCC
>CAYVEW010000483.1:0-1108 GCA_964450375.1 uncultured Bacteroidales bacterium | reverse complement strand
ACCTCATGGGAAAACGAGGACCAAAATCAAAGTTTACTGATGTTGCTTGCCCAAATAAAGATTGTAAAGATCGCGGTGTTACTGGGAACGGCAACATTTCCGGTAACGGTACATACCAATCAAGAAACAAAACTGTTCGAAGATACCGCTGCCGTAGTTGCGGAAAAGCGTTTTGTGATAGTACAAATACTTTCTATTATAACCTTCGCAAAGACGAATCTACCATTGATTTAGCCCTAAGTATTTCCATGAAAGGAATGAGTAATGAAGCTATCGCCGATGTTTTAAAGATACAATCTGCTACTTTAAAGAGATGGTTAGCACTTGCAGCTGAGCACTGTGATAAAGTAAATGATACTTTGATGAAAAATCTGGATATACCAAAGATAGAAATGGACGAGATGTGGGTGATAGTAAAAAAAAATAGTTCCAAGAATGGAAGTGTATGAAGATGATGGGCCATGGATGTGGGTAGCTTTTGCACCAAATTCCAGGTTAATAGTTTCCTTTATCATCGGCCCAAGAAAACAGTATGCTGCGGATGAGTTAGTGAAGTTAACAGATGATTGTCTTTCCGAAAATATACCTGTTTACGTCACAGATGGACTGGACTTTTACAGAGTAGCTCTTTTGAATCAATATGGGGTACGGATCGAGTATCCAAGAACAGGGAAAAGAGGTAGACCAAAGAACCCAGAAATTGTTCCCCCTGATAATTTGAACTACGCACAGGTAGTCAAAAAGAGAAAGGGAGGAAAGCTCCAGAAGGTTACGAAAAAGGTAATATTTGGAGAAAATATCGAGCAAAGTGGGATCTCAACAAACTTAATTGAAAGACAAAACCTGACCTTCAGGCAGGACAACAATAGAGTCTCAAGGAAAACCATAGGATTCTCTAAAGTAGCAAAATGGCTAGTAAATCATATGAAGCTCTACTGCACTCATTTTAACTTCTGTAGAGAGCATGGTGGATTGAAGTATAAAAATGAAAGAGGCGTGAAATGTAAAAATACACCTGCAAGAGAAGCAGGGATTACCGACTCAAAATGGACACTACGAGAACTTCTAACATTTAAGTGTTTTAAAACACCAATCATATAACACTGGA
>CAYVEW010000482.1:0-1115 GCA_964450375.1 uncultured Bacteroidales bacterium | reverse complement strand
CAATTTAAAGCCATAGCAATTATTGGACCACGGCAATCAGGAAAAACAACTTTATCAAAATTTGTATTTCCCCACTTACCGTATATAAACCTTGAAAATCCTGATTCAAGAAGGTATGCACTGGACGATCCGCGAGGTTTTTTAGATAATTATAAAAACGGTGCTATCTTTGATGAGATACAGCGAACCCCCGATTTATTTTCTTACTTGCAAGAAATTCTGGATAACACTCAATTAAAAGGGCAATTTATATTAACCGGATCGAATAACTTTTTGTTACAAGAGAACATTACTCAGAGTCTTGCCGGAAGAATTGCTTATGTAAATTTGCTTCCTTTTTCTCTAAATGAACTAAAACAACAATCCAAAATTGAGCTAAATGAACTAATCTATAAAGGTTTTTACCCTCCTATTTACGATCAGAAAATTGAGCCTGGAAAGTGGTATCCTAATTATATTCAGACCTACATTGAAAGAGATGTCAGACAAATAAAAAACATTAATGATTTAGAAACCTTTAATCGCTTTTTAAAATTGTGTGCAGGAAGAGTTGGTCAATTATTAAATAAAAACAATTTAGCTATTGAAACGGGAATTGATAATAAAACGGTTGATGCATGGTTAAGCATATTGGAAAACAGTTTTATTATTTACAGATTAACTCCACATTATAAAAATTACAATAAACGTCTTGTAAAAATGCCTAAAATATATTTTTACGATACTGGATTGCTTTGTAATCTGCTGGAAATAAATAAATCTTCACAATTAGAATCACACTATTTTAAAGGGAACATCTTTGAAAATTTAATTATTTCAGAATTCAAGAAAAATAAATTTAATCTTTCTCTTAGCGAGAATTTGTATTTCTGGAGAGATAACATAGGGCATGAAATAGATTTACTCATAGAAGAATCATTAAATTTATTACCAATTGAGATAAAATCAGGTAAAACAGTTCATAGTGAATTCTTTAAAAACCTAAGCTACTGGATGAAACTATCTGGAGAAAAGCATGGTAAAATAATTTATGCAGGTAATACAGATCAAAAAAGGTCGGGAGGAATTGATATCATAAGTTGGAAAAACCTGAGTAATATTAAAATTAATTAAAA
>CAYVEW010000481.1:0-1119 GCA_964450375.1 uncultured Bacteroidales bacterium | reverse complement strand
GACCCCTGACAACCAGTACATAACAATCCCGAACAAGCTCATCTGGGGAAGCCCGATTGTAAATTCAACCCGTATGCCAACCCGGAGGGTTTCGGTGGATGTAGGGGTCAGCTATTCCTCAGACCTGGAAAAGGCTATCCGGGTAGCTCTTGAACTTATGAAGAGACACTCTCTGGTCCTCACAGAACCCGAACCCGCAGTTATCACCACAGAACTTGCCGATTCCTCGGTGAACCTTCAGCTCAGGGCCTGGACAAACACAGGGGACTTCTGGACCGTCAAGAACGAACTGACAGCAGGAATCTTTGATGCTTACAGGAAAGAAGGGATCGAAATTCCGTTCCCACAGTTGAGCGTACACCTGGAAAAACCCTGAAAAGCCTCGGGAGAGGAATAGCTTTCGAGTGGGAGGGGGAATGCATAAGGCCCTGAAAGAACAGGCTCACAAAAAACAGAATACAGAGCCTTTAAGAAGTTATTGGGTGAAAGAATTAGCAGAGTTTTCTGCCAGCCAACTGTGTAAAAAATAAGAAGATATATATAACATTAGAATAGAGATAAATTATTAGTTAAATCATATAACATTATACGTCTGCGCGTGTAAAATGTAACTGCAAAAATATTAATTAAATATACGTCTGCGCGTGTAAAATGTAACTGCAAAAATATACGTCTGCGCGTGTAAAATGTAACTGCAAAAAGGAGGTTTTAGAAATTAATAAAACCTCCATCCCTCCCAACCCTATTTTTGTCTAATCCTGTGCCTTGCTTTGGTTGCTGCTTTACCCATCACCCGGTTCTATTATAGTCCCGAACGTAAATATTTACACTTACTTTATAACCACGGAAAGCACGGAAGTATTGTGCCCTATTTCCTTTATTCAATGTATTTCGTGTTTTCTGTGGTTAAACTCTCACTTGAAATTGGTGAAAGAATTCGGGTCCTTGACTATAATTCTGTGAAGTCCGTATTGCCAGACCCCGTATTGTTGGATGGACCATGTAGCAAGGTCCGAATGCTTTCGGCAGATTGTCGATCGGATTCAGAAGCAAGGTCCGGATAGATTCAGCAGGTCACATGGAACATTGCGGAAATCTTGCCTTCGAGCTCGTTCCAGC
>CAYVEW010000480.1:0-1121 GCA_964450375.1 uncultured Bacteroidales bacterium | reverse complement strand
AACGGCTCGAATATGCGTAGTGTGGGGTTTCAAGACCCTTCATTATCAAACCGTTACAATGTTTATTAAATGCTTTAAAGTGCAAATTTACCAAATCGCCCCGCATTACGTATATTTATTGTTAGTGGCTGGCATTTTTTACAAATTTTATCGGATATTTGGTTTTAATCTGTCCTTTTATTATCCTTTTTAATTTAGCTTCCATTAGTCTCTTAGGTAATGGTTTCAGATGGTCAATATACAAAATTCCATCGGTATGGTCATATTCATGCTGTATTATTCTGGCTGATGTCCCGCTATATGTTCGTGTTTGTTTCTCAAAATTTGAATTGTAATATTCTATTGTAATTGTCCAAGGTCGTTTTACCGATTGAGATAAGTCCGGGATGCTCAAACAACCTTCTTCATCTTCCCAACAATGCTCTGAATGCTTAACTATTTTAGCATTAATAAAAGTTTCCATTATCCCTATATCATCGTTTTCATAATATGCTTTCCTATCGGATTCTTCAATGCTTTCATAAGTCGATTTGCTATCAACTATAAAAAGCCTGATTGGTTGTCCTATTTGAGGTGCGGCAAGCCCGCATCCATTAGCTTTTTGCATTGTCTCCCACATATCACTAATCAGTTCGTAAAGATTTGGATAATCCGGATTAATATTTTCACATCTTTCTTTTAGAATTTTATGTCCTAAAGACAATATTGGTAATCTCATGTTTTATAATTCTTTAGTTTATCCCGCAAAATTCTAAAGAATCTATCAAACAGTCAATGAACCTATGTTAACTAATTTGTCTGCGAATCCTGCTCAGTCCTTGTGGTGTAATTCCAATGTAGGAAGCGATGTATTTCATTGGTATAAATTTTAAAATATCTGGTTGTTCGCTAAATAATCGCAAGTATCTTTCTTTGGCATTGTATTTTAGCAATGACAATTCACGTTTACTTTTTGCTAAAAATAATTTTTCAGAGGCAAAACGTCCTAAATAATTCCCTGCTTGCGTTTGTGCATAGACTTTCTGTAAATCGGCGTAAGAAATTTGCCAGACGATTGTTTCAGTTAATGCCTGCAGTTCGTATTCTGAAGGTGTTTGAGTCAAAAAGGAATCATAAGCACA
>CAYVEW010000479.1:0-1125 GCA_964450375.1 uncultured Bacteroidales bacterium | reverse complement strand
AACTTAGCCCGAATGAACATGATTTTGCACGATGTGCATTATCGTAAATTTGATATTAAGCAGGAAGATACCCTTGAATACCCACAGCATATCGATATGCAATTCGAAGCCATTGTGGCTAATCCGCCCTTTTCGGCACATTGGAGTGCCAACCAGTTGTTCATGAGCGACGATCGTTTTAGCCAGTATGGTAAACTGGCACCTTCGAGCAAAGCCGATTTTGCCTTTGTACAACACATGATTTACCATTTAGCCGAAAACGGACAAATGGCCATTGTATTACCACATGGTGTATTGTTCCGCGGAGCAGCCGAAGGGCATATTCGCAGGTATTTAATCGAAGAAAAAAACTATTTGGATGCGGTAATTGGTTTGCCCGCTAATATCTTTTATGGCACCAGTATTCCAACTTGTATTTTGGTGTTTAAAAAATGCCGTGAAAACCCTGAAAATATTATTTTTATTGATGCCAGCCGTGAGTTCGATAAAGTAAAAACGCAAAATATGTTGCGTAAAGCGGATATCGATAAAATTATTGATACTTACCGTAAGCGTGAAGTATTAGATAAATATAGTTATTCAGCTACACTTGAAGAAATTGCAGAGAACGATTACAATCTGAATATCCCACGTTATGTAGATACGTTCGAAGAAGAAGAAGCCATTGACATTAACGCAGTAGCTAAAGAAATACGTAAGGTGGCTGAGGCTCTCGAAGCCACCGATAAAGAAATTGAAAAGTATTGCAAGGAACTTGGAATTGATACACCGTTTTGACTCCGACTACGCTCAGTCAACATATAGAAAACGGAGATATAAAAAGAAAGAGATGAAAGGATATATGTACATATTAGAATGTTACGATGGTACTTATTATACCGGAAGTACAAAAAATCTGGACTTACGATTAAAACAACATCAAAACGGCGAAGGTGCAAATCACACTAAAAAAAGACTACCAGTAAAGTTGGTTTATTTCGAAGAATTTCAGCGTATTGATGAAGCTTTTTACCGCGAAAAACAAGTCCAGGGATGGAGCAGAAAAAAGAAAGAAGCATTGATAAAAGGTGACTTCGAGAACCTCAGTCACCTATCGGTAGCATATAGAGACAAAAAGCCTCCCGA
>CAYVEW010000478.1:0-1127 GCA_964450375.1 uncultured Bacteroidales bacterium | reverse complement strand
TCAAAAAAAGAAGAAGATTTTTTCTTTTCTCAGAGAGAAAAATCAGTTCGAGAAGATTTTTCTTCATTACTCTGCGTAATTAGAGGTATCTTGATAAATATTTTGCGTATTCATCCGGGCATAAAAAGCATTATTATAAATATATTTCTTACCACTCGCACTTTACATAATTCATATATTCCATATGTGCCCGGGGGTAGGAACGATTTTTAACAAATTGGGGATATATAATTGAAGAAATTTAAGGTATTCAAGTCGATTCAGTCTGCAAATAGATAATTAATCAGAGAGTAAGAATAAAAAAGAATGAATAAAACTATTTAAAAGGACAGCTAAAGAATGAGAAAAAAAATGTCATGGATATAAAAGACAAACTTGTTTAAACGCAGAGAAACATGCAATTAGATAATCTAGAATCAGGGCCGGGAAAACATATTTAAATGCCGCTAAATAATTTAATGCCGATAAAATTTTAAAATCGTTTAGGTTATATACACCCATAACATAAAAAGAGAGTTAGCGGTTGAAGAGTTAAGGGGTTTTCTCTTACACCGCTGGGGTTGAATCACACAATTGGGAGCCAGATCAGAGGTGGCAAAAGGCTCCCAATTCTTATAAAATTAAAAACTGCATTACACAAACGTTTTTTTAAAGTACCTGCAAATCATATCCACCTTAAAACTATATAATCTTTTTGAAATGTCGAAAAGGTTAAGAAATTTGTGAACATTTTTAAGAAAAAGATACAATATAACGGATGTTCAGACGCCTTAACGTCCAGAAAACGAAAAGTAAGGAACTAAATAGAGAAGTTTTTATTTAAGAAAAATCAGATTTACAAACAGTTTTTTCAGGAAAAAAGGGGATAAAAATAAAAAATCTACAAAAAGAGATGGCTTTAAAGGGTCTTTAAAAATTACGATGGTGACAAAAAATTTGATAGCAACGAAATATTTAATGGCTACGAATATTTTAATATATATTTGAAAATTTAAAGAAACCCAATATTTGAATATTGATAAATATTTTATGTCGTTTATGTTATATATTCAAAAGTCATAGGAAACAATGAAGATTGAGAGTTTTAAAGGGTTTCCTCTCAATCTCATGGGGTTGGATCATTGATA
>CAYVEW010000477.1:0-1129 GCA_964450375.1 uncultured Bacteroidales bacterium | reverse complement strand
AATTATAAATAAAAAAAGCCATTGCTGGCTTAAATTATTTTTTATTTCTAATATAGCTAACAGTTGCTTCTTTCTTAACTTCAAATTCTTTCATCTTTTCAAAGAATTGAAGGATTCTCGTATTATCTCCGTAATTACGTGGATGGAATCCCGGGAACTTCTTCTGTAAGAGTTGAGCAATTAAACTCCAATAGGCCCAACCGTCATCTTCCATATTAGCGGTAATAATATTGGTAAGCTCTTGTTTTATTCTTCTTAATGGAGTGATTGAACTAACTGTTTTGGTTACTGTTTTAGCGGTTTTTTTCTTGGTTTCTTTAGTTTCAACTTCAACTTCTTCTTCCTTAGGAACTTCTTTTAACATCTTATCAAGATAAGCGAATGTTTCACAGGAGTTAACTAAAGAAATTGGTGTTTTAGATTCTCCCATGCCAAAGACAAACATGTTGTCTTCTCTAAGTCTAGTTACTAGTTTAGTGAAGTCGCTGTCACTGGAAACGATACAAAAACTATTTACTTTTTCAGAATATAAAATATCCATCGCATCAATTATTAAAGTAAAGTCAGAAGAATTTTTCCCTGATGTGTATGCGTATTGTTGGACAGGGGTTAATCCGAACTCAGAAATTTTTGTTTTCCAGGGATTTAACTGTGGAGTAGTCCAATCACCATAGACTCTTCGATAGTTAATCGTTCCATATTTATTTGCTTCATCAATAATTATTTCTATATAACTTGGGCTGATATTTTCAGCGTCAATAAGTAATGCTATACTTTTATTTTTTATTTCCATTTGAACACCTCACTTACATATTATAACAAATATTTGCCAATCTTGGCGAATTATTTAATAAAAACTTATAAAGGAGCGTATAATGACTAAAAACACAGTACTGAATGCTTGGATCAAAGAATTAAACGATCATGCAAAACCCGAAAGAATTGTTATGTGGACTGGTGAACAGTCCCAATATGATGAACTGGCAGATGAGGTAGTAAACTCGGGTAAAGCTATTCGTTTAAATGAAGAAAAAAGACCGAGGTCTTTATTATTCAGATCTGACCCTTCAGACGTAGCGAGAGTAGAAAAGAGAACTTTTATCTCAACTACTCATCAAAAAGATGCTGG
>CAYVEW010000476.1:0-1131 GCA_964450375.1 uncultured Bacteroidales bacterium | reverse complement strand
AAAGCGATAGCTTCTTTTTTATTATGATAATCCATTACTTTAACATGATGTCCTGGTTCAAGAATTTTATAGTTTTGAAAGAATAATTTAATCTCTCTTAACTGTAAATCCTTGATATCTTCGATATCGTTGATATCGTCAAATCTTGGGTCAGCATCCACGACACCGATGATTTTTTGATCTCTTTCACCGGAATCATACATATCCAAGTAACCTACTACTCTAGCGTCAACTATACAACCTGGAAAAGTTTGGGTTGTCGCTAAGACTAAGATATCTAGTGGGTCTCCGTCTTCAGCTAAGGTTTTCTCAATAAAACCATATTCTGCTGGGTATGTCATTTTTGAATATAAGACTCGATTCAATTTAATGCGGTTTTTCTCTTTATCGACTTCGTATTTATTTTGGGTTCCCATTGGGATTTCGATGATTGCTTCAATAATTTTAGACATTTTATCATTCCCTTCCTAAAAAATTATATATTAAAGTCATAATATTTGCAACTTTTTATTGTTTAACTTATTTTTTTATTTTCTGTTTGTTTATTTTAATTATATTTATGATAAAATATCTTCATGAGGTGATTATTGTGCTCAAGTTTATTTTTAGCCTAACAATAATTGATTGGCTTAATAACAATTATTGGTGGCCGGTTTTATTATTTGTCGTTTCTATGGTAATCATTGTTAGAATAATTATGATGAGACCGAAACAAAAAAAAGCTGTTGATGTTAATCAATACTATGATGAAGTGGTTCAATATTTAGGAGGAATTGCTAATATTACATCAGCTGCTTTAGACGGAAGTAGAGTTAAATTTCAAATTCAAGAAATTGAACAAGCTAATTTAGATGGTTTTAAAGCTCTTGGAGCTACTGGAGTTTTTATCTCCGGAAGAAATGTCAAAATGGTTTTGCCTTTTGACGCTAAAGATTTGGTTGATAAAATAAATATAGAAATAAATGGAGGTTAAGTTATGATTGATGGTAAATTCAAAATCACTTATGAGAATGGTTTGCATGCTCGCCCGGCTACTAGACTGGTTTCTAAAGCCAATAGTTTTCAATCGGAAATGATCATGGAATACCAAGAAAAGAAAGTTAATATGAAATCGATAATGGGTGTTATGTC
>CAYVEW010000475.1:0-1136 GCA_964450375.1 uncultured Bacteroidales bacterium | reverse complement strand
CTTCTTTAACATGGATGGTTTTAATTGGCCCAGCAACACGAAATGCTAAATTCACTTCTTCGTTTTCTTCAATAACTCCCGGAAATTGCTTTTGCATAATAACCGGTATTTCTTTTACATGAGCAGTTTTTACTAATTTTAAATTAGTGCTCTTGCCATTTTCAAACTTATTGCATGAAGTAATTGCGATAAGAGCAACAAGTAATATAGCTACTTTGCTCACATTTTTTAGTAAATAATTGCTTAACATTTTGTACATATTTTATTCGTTTAATTTTTCAAGTTTTATCAATCAAAGTTACGATCTCAATGTGCAAAAAGATTGATTTTTAATGCAATAAATAACTGAAATGATGCATTTAGAGACTGAAATGTATGTATAGATAAATAAAATGAAGCTAAAATTTCATCTTTATCTGTTTATTTACTCCAAGAAAAGAAATTATGAAGTTTTAAAGATAAATCCTACTCCATGTTTATTCTCAATGGATATCTCTGGAGTATTCTTAAAGTACTTCCTTAACCGAGTAATGAATACATCTAAACTTCGACCAGCAAAATAATCATTGTCGCCCCACAAAACATTTAGAATTCTTTCGCGAGTAACTACCGAATTTTTATTTTTGACAAAGAATTTAAGCAATTCTGCTTCACGATAAGTAATTTTATAATCAACCCCATTTACATTTATATTTAAATTTTCCCAATCGAAAGAAACATTACCCATTATGTCGATTAAATTTTCCTGATCATTCTGAACAATTTTTTTCCGTTTTAGAAATACTTTAATTCTTAAAACTAGTTCGTCCATTGTATAAGGCTTAACAATATAATCATCTGCTCCAAGCATTAATCCTTTAATGCGATCTTCGGGTAATGTTTTTGCCGTTATAAATAATATGGGTATTTCCTGATTGACAGAACGTACTTTGTGAGCTAAATCAAAACCATCCATTTTTGGAAGCATAACATCAAACAAGCAAATATCAAATTTTTGATTTGTAAAAAGATTGTATGCGTCAACACCATTATCTGCTTGAACAACTTCAAATCCTTTTCGCTCAAGATTATCTTTGGTGATAAAACTCAAAGTTTCATCATCTTCTACATATAATATTTTTGCTTTATCGCTCACA
>CAYVEW010000474.1:0-1137 GCA_964450375.1 uncultured Bacteroidales bacterium | reverse complement strand
AGATACAGATATCCAAGGGAAGAATTTTGGGAGTTGGTAAAAAATTCAAAAGTAAAAGTTATCATTTCCTCAGATGCTCATAAACCAAAATATTTATTTGATGAAGCAATTTTAACAGCTTATAAATTTGCAAGGGACATTGGTATAGAAGTAGAAGAAGAGTTAGTCATGGACTAAATCTTTTTTTATTTTAAACTTAAGTTTTGATTTTTTGACTGTAAGTTTTTTCGAGTTTACGCGGGTAATTATATCAACCGGGAGAAAAAAAACGAAAAATAAGGGCAAATTTTCGCTTGCGAACTCGCAAAAAAGCACAAGTAGCTATAAAGAGAAATAAACATAGTCAGCTAATCAAATTTGACTATAATTAGCCATCGATAAAAGAGGGTATTTAGCCGGTTTATCGTGTCATTTATTTCAAAAGAATATATTTTGTGGATAAGTCCACATCTTTTTATTATCTTATTTTACTTCCTATAATGTATATTATGTTAACTAAATACATAGACCTAAACCGCGCGGTTAAAAGGTTGAATGTGGAAACTGTTAAAATCACTTCGCTTGTTATACCTACAAAAATAGGGATAATTTTTTTAGGGTTTTAAAAACCCCTTGAAAATTGTTCAGACAACCTACCTCAAATTTGATTTTTGGTCATATCTTTTTAAGACTCTTATGATATAATACATTTAGCAAGAGGTGAATGATTATGAAAAAAATATATATGATTTTTACTGGTGGGACAATATCAATGCAAATCGATGATGTCTCTCATACAGTTAAACCAGCATTGTCAGCTAAAGAAATTATGCAATCTTTACTTCACTCAGAACTCTATCACGAACTTGAAGTAATCGAGTTTTCTGAAATTCCATCACCTTCCATGACTCCTTATATGATGCTTGAAATTTCTAAACTGATCAAAACATTAATTGAGAATGAGGATCCAATTGGCTTTGTAATAATTCATGGAACTGATACTTTGGAAGAGACAGCATTCTTTTTAGATTCATCGGTTAATACTGAAATTCCAATTGTAGTTACTGGTTCAATGAAGTCTAGTTCGGAACTTGGATTCGACGGAGTTAATAATTTAGTAAGTTCTATTTTAGTTGCTAAGTCAACTAAATCACGAGG
>CAYVEW010000473.1:0-1139 GCA_964450375.1 uncultured Bacteroidales bacterium | reverse complement strand
ATCTTCGAAAACAAAAGCGAAAAATCAGAGATAAGGGTTTGGACCGTAGGTTGTTCAACGGGAGAAGAAGCGTATTCTATTGCTATTCTTTTTCGGGAGTATATGGAGCGTAATAATATTTACGATGATATTAAAATCTTTGCCACTGATTTGGATAAGGACTCCATTGAATTTGCCGGAGTTGGAATCTACCCCGAAAATATTTATTCGGATTTATCGCAGGAAAGGTTGACGAAATATTTTAAGAAAAAAGACAATGTTTACCAGGTAAATGAAAGTATCCGTCGCATGGTTGTTTTTGCTACACAAAATATTACCAAAGATCCGCCTTTTTCGAAAATCGATTTAATTACCTGCCGGAATATGCTCATTTATCTGAAACCGGAAACTCAGCAGAAAATTCTGAGTATGTTTTATTTTGCATTAAAACCTACCGGATTTCTTTTTCTGGGAAGCAGCGAATCAATTAACGATTTTTCGGGCTTTAAATCCATAAACAATAAATGGAAATTTTTTAGCTATGTTTCGGGCTATCAGCCGGAGTTAAACGAACCTTTTACATTTCGCTTAACATCAAACAAAGACCGGATTCCTGTAACCAGGTCGCAATCATTTCCAAAATCCTACGAGCGCTTGTTTTCAGATAATTTTGTGAGTCAGTTGCTGGAGAGATACCTGGAGCCATCGGTTATTCTTAACGATCAATACAATGTAATTCAAACCGTTCACGATGTAAACAAGTTTTTGCGATTACCTCGTGGCCCCATCAGCTATAACATCTTAAAGCTCATAAAAGAAGAGCTGGCGGTAGTTATCAATAGTATCTTACGCAAGGTTAAAAAGGAAAATCAGGAAGTTTTATTTGAAAATATTTATCTTGAATTAGATAATGGGAGTAAGCTGCTGGTTGACATCAAATCCAATATCATCAATGATTACCGGTCAAAACAAAGTTTTTATATTGTTAGTTTTATTGAAAAAAAGGATACTCCTGTAAAAAAAGCCAAAACCTTTAATATCGATATTAGCAGTCAGTATAACGAGCGTTTAAGCGAACTGGAAAAGGAACTGCAATTTACCAAAGAAAGCTTGCAGGCTACGGTGGAAGAGCTCGAAACATCGAATGAGGAGTTGCAATC
>CAYVEW010000472.1:0-1140 GCA_964450375.1 uncultured Bacteroidales bacterium | reverse complement strand
GCGTGAAAATTGATCAGAAAGTATTTGACCAAATTGCACGTTACAATATGAAACTTAAAGTTGAATTATTAGTTGTAACAAATGGATTAGAGCATTTCTGTTGTAAAATAGATTTTGAAAATCAGAAGTATTATTTTTTAAAAGACATTCCTAATTATTATAATTTGACTATTTAGCAGTTATTCAGCATAAAATTGATTTGAAAAAAAGACATGAAAAGAATTTTGGTGACAGGTGCAACAGGAAATATTGGTTTTGAATTAATAAATTACTTGTACCAACTAGACACTAAAAATGAAGTAATAGCTGGTGTTAGAAATATTGAAAAAGCTAAAAAGCAGTTTGATAGCTTTCCTAATTTGACATTCAGAAGCTTTGATTTTGAAAACTTGGCAAGTTTTGATAGAGCATTAGACAAAGTGGATAGTGTTTTCTTGTTGAGACCGCCTCACATCTCTGATATTGAAAAATTTAAACCATTAGTAAGCAAAATTAAAGAAAGAGGTATTCAAGAAATTTTATTCTTGTCTGTTCAAGGAGCAGAAAAGAGCAAGGTGATACCTCATAACAAGATTGAAAGTTTAATTCAAGAGACTAGCTTAAATTATATTTTTCTGCGGCCAAGTTATTTCATGCAAAATTTGACTACGACTTTGAGATTTGACATTCAAAGCAAAAGGAAAGTTATTTTACCATCTGGAAAGGCAAAATTTAATTGGATTGATATAAAAAATATTGGAGAGACTTGTGCAATTTTACTTGAAAATTTCTCTGACTATAAAAACAAGGCTATTGAGTTGACTGGCTATGAAAATGAAAGTTTTGAAAAGGTAATTGAAATTATTAATAGTCATATTGAATCTAAAATTGCTTACGAAAGTGTAAATCCAATCAAATTTTATAGAATAAAAAGAAAAGACGGAGTTGAAAAGGGAATGGTAATGGTTATGCTATTACTTCATTTTTTGCCCCGTTTTCAACAGGAGCCAAAAATATCAAAATTCTATGAAGAGTTGACTGGCAAGGAGCCGACGAGACTGATGGAGTTTATAAAACGTGAAGAAAATCAATTTTGCACTCCATAACATACCTTTATCCCCGCAAGCGGTTTAAACTGTCATAAAGAGTATGGATGTGCTT
>CAYVEW010000471.1:0-1141 GCA_964450375.1 uncultured Bacteroidales bacterium | reverse complement strand
CCTTTCAGGCAATTTGCTAATTCTAAAACTAAAATAATTTAGTACTTCGTTGATAGTTTCTACTAAACTGACAAGGTTGTTCTTGGCGGCACAAACCATAACACGTGTTCAACAATAATGCGGGGTTTTGGTGGTTTGCTGACAAAATATTATCTTCGTTAAGTTGTTCAACGGGGGACAATTAAACAAGGCGGAAACCCGCACTATTGTTAACACGGGACCGTTGTACGGCATAAAATTATTTTTCAATGAGAAAGTGCAAAATCATATTTTGGGTTTATTTTATTTTGAGCATTTCAGTTATCTTGTTTTTAGTTTATAGTCTTGTTGACCAGTCAGTAACTCTGACATATATGCGACAAGGATACGAACAAACAGAAAGTGATTTAAATTCGCTTATTAAAGCAACGAAAGGAAAATTAAATCGGAATGACATAGAAAAAGCTATTAAAAACCATGAACTATTCGAGTTTGTTGACACAAATAGCAATGAAATTAATCTTTATCGTTTGACATTTCGGCTTGATAGTTTAGAATATTTAGACACAATAGAATTACAATGGTAAAATTTTCCAAGTTATTAAAAGAAAGAAAATTCTGGGCGAGAATATTTTATTTATTTCCTTCCATTATATTCACAATAGGAATGTATAATGTAATAAAGAATTTTGACGGTAATTTTAATAGCTTTTTACGCTATAATTGGATTGTGATAGTTCCGTTTTTAATCTTTATATATCAGTTCGTAAGAAACAGCCTGATAGGTTGGGTTCTTGTTGATATTTTGTACTTAGCATATTGGATAATGTTAATAGAGCCAATAAGCGAATTTAAGGACTGGTATGGTTCGAAATATGATTTTGACGAATTGATAGTTTTTATTTTAATGTTACTTTTTTACGCTGGGATAAGTATAGTGCTTTGGTTGATAAGACCAAGAAAAAGAATAATTTAACGCCGTACAACACGCGTTCACCGTACATGCGGGGGTTTGGTGGTTTGCTGACAAAGTTTTATCTTAGTAAAGTTGTTCAACGGTGGACAATGAAACAGGTCGGAAACCCGCACGATAGCGGTAACGCGGGACCGTTATAAGTAAAGCGCCTTTTTCAGATAGGGTAAACTGCTTCTCATTTTTTTA
>CAYVEW010000470.1:0-1144 GCA_964450375.1 uncultured Bacteroidales bacterium | reverse complement strand
AATTGGAATCCTTGAAAATCTTATTTTATCGTTTTTATCAAAAAACTCTTTAACTAAAGTTTCTTCTTCCGATGCAAAAACGACAGTTCTTGGTGTTAAAATACTTTTCACCTCTATTTTATTAAAAACCATTAGGTTAAGAAGTATTTTTGATTCTTCTTTTTTGAAAATGCCATCTTTTACACTAATTTCAGCCATAGCATGAAATTCTGATCTGCTCAGCACATCTTGATTTTTATCTTTTTTGAGTGTTTTTGTTAAAAACTTAGCAAGGGCAATAATCGGATAAAAGGGAGAATAAATCATTCCCATTAAAAACATAGGAACTACTGAAGCTATATTTTTCCAATAAGTAGCTCCTAAGGTTTTTGGTATTATTTCAGAGAAAATGAGAATTGTAATAGTTAATATGCCGGAAACAATAGTTAAATATTCGTTACCCCATAATTTTTGAGCCTGAACACCAACACCCACAGCACCAACAGTGTTTGCAAAGGTGTTAATGGTAAGTATTGCAGCTAAAGGAGTATCAATATTTTCTTTGAACTTTTGTAATGATTTGGCATAAGCTTTTCCTTCATTAATTTTTCCTGCAATAAAAGAGGGTGTAATGCTTAATAACGAAGCTTCAAGTATGGAACACATAAAAGAAACAACAACTGCAGTAAAGAAATAAAGAATTAATAATCCCATTTTTATTATTTTTTATAAAAGTGCATTTCTTGAATATAACTATAAACTTTCGAAGGTAAAAAATATCTAATATCTTTCCCCTCTTTAATTGAATTGCGAATAAAACTAGACGAAATCTCCATTAATGGAGCATCAATTTGTTTAATACTTCTATGATTTTCATATTCGCCCAAGCTATAATTTGGTCGAGGATAAATATAAAGCATAAACTGATTTAAAATTTCTTGATAGTTCTTCCATTTATGGAATGATTGAAAATTATCGGTTCCCGCAATTAAAACAAATTCATTCTTTGGGTTTTTTTCTGATAAATATGTTAAAGTATCTATTGTAAAGGATGGTTTTGGTAGTCTAAATTCAATATCAATGGGTTTAATTTTTGGATTATCATCTAAAGCAAGTTCTACCATTTTAAACCTGTCATATTCATTTAACAGTGTTTTTTTATTTT
>CAYVEW010000469.1:0-1145 GCA_964450375.1 uncultured Bacteroidales bacterium | reverse complement strand
ACATTGAAATTGATTCACTTTATGGTCATGATGGTTTTTTAATTGAAACAGAACAGTTAACAACTGTTATTAAAGATTTTTTAAAAAACTGGAACGCTGATAATAGGATAAAGTAAAATCAGTATTAATCTGCGGTCCGTTGAAAAACGGATCCGTTTTATCTGCGTTCTATTACCAAAAAAGAATAATAGAATGAATCAAAAAATAAATATCGGGCTTTTCGGTTACGGAGTTGTAGGCGAAAGTCTTTACCACGTGCTTAAACACAGCAAAACAGTTGATGCTGGTGTAAGTAAAATCTGTGTTAAACAGAAAGATAAAAAAAGATCACTTCCCGAAAATCAGTTTACTTTTAATAAGGAAGATATTATCAGTGATCGTGAAATAAACCTTGTTGTTGAATTGATTGATGATGCGGAAGAAGCTTACGACATTGTAAAACGCTGCTTGCTAAACAAGAAAAGTGTTGTTTCGGGAAATAAAAAGATGTTAGCTCATCATCTGGATGAATTAATTCAGTTGCAGGAAGAAACTCAAACTTCATTGCTTTATGATGCATCAGCTTGTGGAAGTATTCCTATTATCAGAAATATTGAAGAATATTATGACAATGATTTATTGAAATCCGTTACCGGGATTTTGAATGGATCGTCGAATTATATTCTTTCAAAAATTTTTACCGAAGCCCTGGATTATCAAACCGCATTAAAGCAAGCTCAGGATTTAGGATTTGCAGAGAGTAACCCAAGTCTTGATGTGGATGGATTCGACTCCTTATATAAGTTAATCATAATAGCTACGCATGCTTTAGGAACATTTGTTCAGCCAAATGAAGTTTTTAATTACGGCATTTCGAATATTCAAACTACCGACATACAATATGCAAAAGAGAAAAATTTTAAAATCAAGTTGGTTGCTCAATTAATTAAGTTGGATGATGATTCATTTACCATGTTCGTGATTCCGCGTTTAGTTTGTCCCGATAAGTATATATATAATGTTGAAGATGAGTATAATGGTGTTGTAATTCAGGGCGAGTTTTACGACAAACAATTTATGTTTGGGAAAGGTGCGGGTGGTTACCCAACAGGTTCGGCAGTATTATCAGATATTACCGCCCGGTCGCATAATTATAAGTACGAATA
>CAYVEW010000468.1:0-1146 GCA_964450375.1 uncultured Bacteroidales bacterium | reverse complement strand
AACGCAACAAATCAAAATTTCTAAATTTGTTGTATGGAATCAAAAAAGTATAAAAGATTAAGTTTTCAAGAACGAGTCATTATTGAGACTTTGTTAGGAGAAAACAGGTCTAAATCTTTTATAGCCCAAAAGCTAAATCGTTCCAGATCCACAGTGACACGCGAGATAAATAAGTGGGTTAGAAATCCAGGAGAGACTTATGATGCAGAAATAGCACATTGGAGTGCAGAAGACGATTATTTAAACAAGCGTAACCTGGATAAGATTGATACCTATGGACGATTAAAGTTTTATGTATATAAAGGATTATTAAAGAGATGGTCTCCTGAGCAAATCTCTGGCCGTATCAAGAAGGATTACCCGAATGATCCAGTGATGAGTATCTCGCATGAAGCTATTTACATGCACATTTATTCACATAGACAGGCTCGTTTAAATCGTAAGTTGATTGCTTTGTTACCTTATCACAAAACACGACGAAGGAATCGAAAATTAAGCTTAAAACGACGAACAAGGATCAAAGACCAGGTAAGCATAGAGCAGCGTCCAAAACACATTGAAACAAGGCTTGAAATAGGCCATTGGGAAGGAGATCTGATGATAGGAGTTAAGCAAGCCAGTGCCATTGGAACTTTGGTTGAAAGAAAGGCTCGATACACCTGTATAGTCAAGTTGGAAAATCGGAAGTCAGCCACAGTAAGGAAGCAGTTTGTAAAGGCATTAAATCAATTTGAAAGCAAGCTTAAAAAAACAATGACTTACGATAATGGATTAGAAATGGCTCAGCATAAGGAGTTAACCAAACAGACAGGAGTACGGGTGTATTTTGCCCATCCTTATTCGTCTTGGGAGCGCGGTACAAATGAGAATACGAACGGTTTGATACGTCGTTATTTTCCAAAGGGAACGAACTTTAATGAAGTAACTGAAAGGCAGTTAAAAGAAGTTGAGTATAGTTTAAATAATCGTCCCCGTAAGGTTTTGGGCTATAAAACACCATCCGAAGTGATGGCAGAAGAATATAATTAACTCTTTTTTCTTTTTAAAAGCCTTCCAAAAAAAATCAAGGTTTTTAAAAAGAAAAAACTAACTTTGAACTAATGAGAAAAATTAACTTTTGTTGCGTTAAGGTCTTGAATCCATCAA
>CAYVEW010000467.1:0-1148 GCA_964450375.1 uncultured Bacteroidales bacterium | reverse complement strand
ATGCAGCCTACCTGTAACTTCTTTTTAGGACTGCCTGTGGTTTCGTCAATTCAGGTCGGTGCCGGGAATAACCGCTTATCCTTAACAGATGTAATCATGAAACATCCAACAAATGATTCGTTAATTACATTTATGCACCCCGATGCAGTGTTTGATAAAGATGAGTTTTTAGGTAAGTTAGATGCCAATAATTTCTTTTATGAAGATTTACGAACTGATTTATTGTCTTTTGGTTTTAGAACCGGAACATGGTATTTTTCATTTAATCTATCCGAAAAGTTTTTTTCGGCCATTAACTACCCCAAAGATTTAATGACATTTGCTTTAAAAGGTAATTCTACATTTATCAATCAGAATGCAAATTTTAATTACCTGGGCGTTAATTCTTCTTTTTACAGAGAATATGGATTGGGGATATCAAAAAAAATAGGAAATAACTTGTCGGTTGGTGGACGCGTGAAAGTATTATTCGGACATGCCAATGTATCATCCGATTTTAGTCAAAATAAGCTGAGTATGTATTCCAGTCGCGACTCCATTTATTTAAATGCCGATGCAAGGATTAATACATCTTCTCCAATGATTCCTACTTATGATGACAATGGAGATTTTAACGGATTCGAAGTTCCTTCGTATATTGAAAATAGCGATCAGGATTCTTTAATCGATTTGGCTTTAGCACACAATAATATGGGTTTTGGAATTGATCTTGGAGTGTATTATCAACCATTCGAGAAACTATCCGTTTCGTTAAGTGTAATTGATTTAGGTTATATTAAATGGGATGCAGCTGATGTAACTACTTTGGCTCTAAAAGGTTCTTACGCTTTTAAAGGTGTTGATGTAAGTAATGAGATTGGCGAATCGGAATCGGAAACAGACCCATTTGAAGAGGTGCTTGATTCTTTAGAAAACAGTTTTACCATTGAAAATACTGCCGGTAGTTACAATACCGCTTTAGGTACAAAAGTTTATATTGGAGCATCGTATATGGTTTCAAAGAAATTTGATTTAAGCTTTTTATCGCGCTCGTACATATACAATAGCGAATTAAACCAGGCATTTACTTTATCGGCTAATGTACGGCCTATAAACGGTTTATCGGCAAGTTTAAGTTATTCTATTATGAATGGCTCGTACAATAACAT
>CAYVEW010000466.1:0-1149 GCA_964450375.1 uncultured Bacteroidales bacterium | reverse complement strand
GATGAAAAGCTGCGCATTTCTGCGTCGAACAGCGGTTTGTTCGGCGTCGCTTAGGTCAACTAAGCTCCGCTTTGAACAACCTTGTTCTCCTTGAACTGCTTGCTTTTCATCAGGTTCTTGATAGTACTTGAAGCCCGGGACACCTCCGGGCTTTTTTATTAAAAGAGTATTGACTTGACCATCTCATTTTTGTATAATTACATTATGAAAAACTGGAGTAATGGACAAAAAGTGGGTGCTAAAATCGCTGTAAATATTTAATATTTGCATATTTGTTGAATATTTTTGTCGCTGGTGAATGCGATACAAAGGAAATAACCCGAATTTCAAAAATTTACGGGATAGATATCAGCATTAAATGCTATCCTATGAAAACTTTCGATAAAAAAATTCAAAAAGATGTTTTGATAAAAGAAGTTCTGAAAAATCATATAGTTTTCAAGAACGCGGAAATGTTAATAGAAAAGGTAATTACAAATGGATAAAATAAACTGGTGCGCCGGTGAGAAAAAAGGGATAAAACTGACTAATCCTAATTGGGATCTTGCTCAGGCATATATAATATAATCTGAAGAAGCTCTCGAATCAATGAGAGCAGTCAAGGTGAAAGACTGGAAGATATCCACAGCATATTATACGGACAGATCAATACCTGATGAGCAGTTCGATAAAATGATAAAAAATGCGCCTGCTTTTCTTGTCAAATGCAAATCAATACTGATTTAGCTCAATGAGAAGAAAATAAACGAGATCAGAGACAATTTTAAGAAATCAATTATACAGCCTTCTAAAACTGAAAAAAAGAAATTACTTTTTATTTTATCCTTCCCAAACCTTGTTCACTATTTACAAGCATAAAAGAAAAAGGCTTACATTAAGGCAAAATATTTCATCCGCAAAATTTGGCGTTTCATCATTATTTAATTGATATATATAAAATTTCTCTTTATTTTTGATGATCGAAAATGGAGGTATGTTTTATGAAAAAATATTTGGTTGGCATCGCGTTAATGGTTATTGTTCTGTCATGTTCAAGAAACCAAGAGATAGCAGTCTTTAAACCGGAGCTTAAATTTACAATAGACCTTACACCTGAATTAAAAACAGATATTATTGATTATCCCGCTTTTGAAATGAAGATCGTTTTGG
>CAYVEW010000465.1:0-1152 GCA_964450375.1 uncultured Bacteroidales bacterium | reverse complement strand
GAAAAGCAAAAATAGGTATAATCGCACTGGCAGCAATTAAAACCCGATCGGTATCATCAACATTAATGTCTATACCGGTTACTTTAATGTTTAAAAGGAACTCCATGATTTTAAATTCAAAATATTCCTTTTCTTTTTTAGAAAGTTTATTATAAAAGGAGACATTCTCAAAAAGTATTTTTCTCCAACTTTTTAGTAATGGTTTAGTAGGTTTTTTCCAATTGGAATTCCCTACTTTTTGAATTGTTTTAAGAAATACAATAACGATAAGTACAATGATTAAAACAGCAATTAGCTTCTCCATTTTTGAAATAGTATTAGAAACTAAAAGTACAAAAATTAAGTAATAATTGTCATTGAAGTTTATAATTGATAACTTATAGGTGTTTAGAAGAAAAAGGTATTAAATCTGTATTAATAATTACTATATGGTTTAAAATAATTATATTTCTGTCGTAATAATTCTTCCAACGAAACCTTAATAATGAACTCAGAAAATTTTAAAGTATTAGATAACTCAGAGTTACAAAATAGAATTGTAAATATTTCATTGGTTGTTTTCTCAATCTTTCTTACATTAGCTTATATTGGCACAACAATTAGAGCCCTTAATTACGAGATAGATATTTCTTATTACATACAGTCTTTTGACCTTTTTATATTGTTATCTTTAACAATATTTAGAAAATATTTAAATATTAAAATTAAAGCTTATGTTATAATAATAATAAGCTTTAGTGTAATTTTTGCATCCTTACTTTCTTTTGGGTTTTTCGCTTCTGCCAGACTATATATTATAGTGATACCAATTTATTTGTATTTTGTTTTATCGTATAGGCAAGCAATATTTACATTTGTTGTTTACATAATCCTTTTTATACTTTTCGGATATTTATATGTTGGTGGATTTTTAAATTATAACTTCAATTTAGCTGATTATATTGCTAAACCTGTTGTCTGGATGATTGAGTCCATTAACATTATTGCACTTTCCATAGGTATTTTAATTGTTATTCATCACTATAGCAAGTCGCTGATTAATAATTATAAAGAGATTCAATTTCAAAACGAAGAATTAAATAAAAACAAAGAGAAATATAGGGCACAATATAATTATTACCCATTACCGGTATATACAATAGAAAGAAACAA
>CAYVEW010000464.1:0-1154 GCA_964450375.1 uncultured Bacteroidales bacterium | reverse complement strand
CAAAATTGTTTTAGTTTTTAAAAATGGCAAATTGCCTGAAAGGCAAAATATAAATTTATATTTGTTTAATCCTTTATACATCTCACCGAATTTCCTGTTCTTTTCCTAAACTGCATTCTATGTACTTTACCATCATTATAATACATGTGCCAACAATATGATTCATCTATATTAGTTGAAACTGTTGATGTCCAGTAAATTCCATAAGTATTAATCAAATCAAATCCGTTATTCCCTAGCTCTAAATGAGAACGCTGCCCACCAGGAAGACCTGTAAATTCACTTTGATTAGTTGCTTCTGAATTTGGACTATTCCAATGAGTAGTTCCAATTTCTTTCATCTTTCCTCCAGCGACATCAACTCCACCTAAATAATCAATTAATACAGTCCATTCATAATCTGTTGGTACATGCCAATTTTCGGGGCACAATTTATTTGAAATTACCGCATACCAATTATATAAAGCGCCGTAAGGATTCTTATATCCGGGATCATTTTCATACCAACAGTAACCTGCAGAATTAAGATTTGTCCATGAACTAAGGTCTTGTACAAGTGGAATATCTGCTCCATCATTATATTTAGATGTTCTTAAATTTTCTGCCATCCACACTTGGCTTCCTATTCTTATTACTTGATATGTATTGCCATCATAATCTGTCAAAGTATTTGGACCAATTACAAGCGTTTCTAATTCCTTTATTATCTGCCCCAACGAATCTACATAAGCTTTTGTAGCTGCATCTTGTGCTTCGGTTGGGTTAGTTAAGTTTTTTATTTGTGAATTGGCAGAATTATCTTGCGTTAAAACTTCAGAAAGATTTTGAATTTCATTGGTTACATCACCATCAACTTCTGTTCTTATAAATTGCGAACTTGTATCAATCACTGCATTTACACTGTCAATAACATTTGGGGTGTTTATTAAATCTGTATAACTTTTATTCCAACTCGTAAATGTAGGATCTGTTTCATTTGAAATAAATCCACTAACATCTGGAATATTATTTCTAATACCTGATGCTGTATCTTCTAAGGCAGTCTGTGTTGCCAATGTACTTAGATCTTGATCTCCTGTATTTATGCCAGATAAATTACTCAAATTAGTAATGTCATTTGATGTGATATTCGTTGCTTCACTTGCCAAATAAAC
>CAYVEW010000463.1:0-1158 GCA_964450375.1 uncultured Bacteroidales bacterium | reverse complement strand
TCACGCAACTGGGCTGTATGGATTCATGAATATTTACAAGATTTCCCGGGCAAACAGGATGTTTTACGTTACACCATCTGTGCCAACTCACCCGAACAAAAAGACAATGATTTTACCTGGAAGGATTTTCAGGGTAGGAACAACAGTGAGCTGGTTGCTATTTTCGGAAACTTTGTAAACAGAACATTGGTTCTTACACATAAATATTACGAAGGTAAAGTTCCTGCCTGTGGTGAACTAACTGATTTTGATAAAGCAACATTAGCCGAAATTTCGGTGATTAAAGAAAACCTTGAAAAGAGTATTGAGAATTTCCGTTTCCGCGAAGCGGTTAAAATTGCGATGGATTTAGCTCGACTTGGTAATAAATACTTAGCCGACACCGAGCCATGGAAAGTAATTAAGACCGATGAAGAGCGAGTTAAAACAATCATGAATATATCTATTCAGATTACTGCTGCTCTTTCAATTATTATGGAGCCTTTCTTACCTTTCACCACAGAGAAACTAAGAAATTTCTTAAATATTGAGAAATTGGATTGGGATTCTGCCGGCAAGTATGATTTAATTGAAGTGGGTCACACAATTAATAAAGCTGAACTCCTTTTCGAAAAAATAGAAGACGAAGAAATTGAAAAGCAAATACAAAAACTTATGGATTCAAAAAAAGCAAACGAAATTGCAAATCAGCAAGTTGATCCTGCAAAAGAAAATATTACCTACGACGATTTTATGAAAATGGATATTCGTGTGGGTACAATTTTGGAAGCCGAACGAGTACCAAAAACCGACAAGCTGTTAAAATTAAAAATCGACACAGGAATTGATCAGCGTACGGTTGTTTCCGGAATTGCTGTCGATCATAAGCCGGAAGATATTATTGGTAAACAAGTGAGCATTTTAGTAAATCTTGAACCAAGAAAAATCCGCGGAATTGAATCGCAAGGAATGATTTTAATGGCCGAAGATGCCAGCGGCAAACTGAATTTTGTAATTCCTGACGATAAAACATCCAATGGTGCTGGAATAAAATAAACTACTTGTTAGTTCCGGGTTCGGAGTTTTAAGTTAAGCAACTCATCACTTTGAACTCTGAACTTTTAACTTGAATCTATTCCACCCAATCTCCATTTTATTTAAAAACTTTCAATCGTCATG
>CAYVEW010000462.1:0-1159 GCA_964450375.1 uncultured Bacteroidales bacterium | reverse complement strand
CTACTCCATCGATATAATTATCAGCAATTAATGCACTAAGATTCTTTGATATTACAGCTTGTCTAATTACATCTGACATATGATTAGCCGTTACAGACATGTAGTTTGTATAATCAGTGTATGAGCGATTAGCTCCTGCGGTATTTAAGATTTCACCATAGAAATATAAATTGTCTTTCCCTAAACCGTTGGCATAAGCATTTACTCCATTTAATATGTAAGGCCAGAAGTTACTTGATAAATCGCCATCATTAGGGGTTTCAATATGTTTAGCTGCATCAAATCTAAAACCAGCAACTCCGGCATCAACATATTCTTTTAATAATGATAATACCCGATCTTGGACTGTTTGAGTCTCTGTTTGCAAATCAACTAATTCTCCTAAAGAGCCTCTAGTTACTGAGAAAACGCTAGAGTCAGAAGCTAAACCGTTATTAGTTCTAATTAAATTTTGATTGTAAATTTCAGGTTCATAAGAGGCGACATTCGGGTCTAGAGTATTACTTCCGTCGCTTGATAAATGATTTAATACGACATCGACAATTATCTTGATTCCATACTCTTCAGCTGCAGCAGTTAAAGACTCTAAATCCGCTTTAGTTCCGATAGAATGATCAGCTGTTGCGATAGAAAAACCTAGTGGTTGATATAATTTCCACCAACTTGATCCGTAAGTTGCGATACCAAAAAAATCTTTTTGCGGTTGCATTGGAGATATTTGAATTGTTGAAAAACCAGCAATCGCTATATCTTCTAAGTTTTCTTCAATATTGACTAAAGACCAATTCCAAGCATGAAGTATTGTTCCGTCTTGAACATTATCAACCAAGTATCCTGATTCTACAGTAGGTTCTTGAGCCAAAAGTTCTATCTCAGTAGTTTTTGTATTACATGAAATGAAAGCTAAAGATAATAAAATAGTCATGGCTATAAATAATATTTTTTTAGTCATTTAAATTCTCCTTTTATAAAAACGCTTATTATTTACGTTATTAAATTCTGAGTTTATTATAACATAATAAAAAAATATAGGTTAATAAATTATGCTGTAAACTGTTACAAAAAAAACTGCCAATAATTGGCAGTTTTGATTAAATTGCTTGGTATTTCAAATCAAAAGCTTCACACACACCTATACAAGTACATTTACCGTTATAAG
>CAYVEW010000461.1:0-1160 GCA_964450375.1 uncultured Bacteroidales bacterium | reverse complement strand
CTAACGTCACTGGCTATCCAAAAGTTATCCATACACTCAATTCAAAGTCCAGGTTCAAACATACCCAGTGAAAACTCGTTACATCATAATCTGAAAAAAATCGACGTAGAGCAGTTAGAAACAGTAAATCATCTTATGCTTGCTGAACAAGTTAAACCTTTCATAAAACCCGGCAAAAAGTATGCATTTGCTATTGATCTTACAGATGATCCTTACTATGGGGAAAAGAATGGAGATTATGTTGTTGGTGGAAAAAGAAAAGCATCAACTAACCGCTTTTTCTCATACGCAACGTGTTATCTAATTGATGGGAAAAAGAAGTTTACAATCGGAGTTATTCCAAAAAAAAGAAGATGTTAATGATTGATTTCGTAACTAAATTCACAGAAATTATTCATGAACTTGGGGTCAAAGTAAAAGTTCTGTGTATTGATCGCGAATTCTACACACATGCAGTGATGGGATATCTCCAGTCAGCGAAGATTCCATTTATTGTTCCTGTTAAGGTTCAAGGGAAACAGATGAAGGAACTGCTACGAGTAAAGAAATCATGTTGCTTTGAGTATGTTATGTCTCCACAAGGAAAAGAGCCATTAAACCTCAATATTGTGGTCTGTGTGAATTATTTGAAAGGTAAAAAAGATAAAAATGGATTAGAAATTCATGCCTTTTCAGTTGGTGGTTTTACAGATCCAAAAAAAGTCTCAAAAATGTATGAGCGAAGGTTCTCAATTGAATCTTCTTACCGAATCCGCAATACATCCAAACCGAGGACTTCGTCTAAAAAACCAGAAGTACGCTACCTTTATACGATTATTTCGTTTTTAATCCAAAATCACTGGGTAACATTACAGTGGAAATACTTTGTGAAAAGACAAACTGGTCCAAAAATTATTGATGAGGACAAATTTCGCTTTGATACATTTAAAATGATTTCGTGGAGCTACTTAAAAAGGTTGTTTCGAATCCCAGATGGGGTGGTTACTCTAAGCAATATTACGTACGACTGAATGCAAAAAGGCATTTTACGTAGTTTGATTTGGAAGATACAGTACAATAGTTATAGCGTAGCATATAGATTTTTAGATATCAGTGGCCTTAAAATACGAGCTGATTCTATGTGTTTGAGGTAATTTCAACTGGAAATTTTTTATTTATCC
>CAYVEW010000460.1:0-1162 GCA_964450375.1 uncultured Bacteroidales bacterium | reverse complement strand
TCCGGATTCGAGGTTTTCTCTTACATTTTCCATGCCGGCAAGAAGTTTTCCGTTGGATCTGATGCTATTGTTAATGTTCCAAATCTATCAATTGTAGCATCTCCACCTATATCTTGTGCTGTTGCATTACCAGCCATGTTTCCAATAAAGATTTTAGCAGTTGCCAAGGTTGCTGTATAATTAGCTTTAGCATCCCAGGTAGGAACACCAGTTGCATCGGTTGTCAAAATCATATCTGCTGCTGCATCAGCAATTTCAGTTGTAGTGACCGCGTCAGCTTGAATTTGAGCATCACCAGTATTATCAACGACAACATCACCAGATATTGTTACTTTGGAGTTATTAGCAGCCGTACCATCAGTACCAATAATAAATTGAGCGCTAGTCAATCCTTCAATAGCGGTTGCTTCTACCGCACCTTGTTGTATAGTTGTTATTCCAGCGTTTGTCATAGTAACATCACCAGACATAGTAGCTTTGGAGTTATTAGCAGCTGTTCCGTCAGTACCAATAATGAATTGGCCATCAGTTAGTCCTTCAATAGCGGTAGCTTCAACAGCTCCTTGTTGTATAGTAGTAGCCCCGGCATTGTCAACTGTCACATCACCAGAAAGAGTAACTTCCTGAGCAGTATTTGTGCCGTCACCGAGATAAATAGTACCATCAGCTAAAGTAGTAATAGCGTCGAATTGAGATTGAGCGTTCGAAGTAAGAGTATTGATGTATTGGAATTCAGTATTTGTTACTGAACCATCGGCAATTTTAGTAGCATCGATAGCCGCAGCATTGTTTATATCTGCGTTCACGATTACTCCGGGTTCGATAGCGGTAACCCCGGCATTATCAATAGTCACATCACCACTCATTGTAACTTCTTGTGCAGTATTAGTACCGTCGCCTAAGTATATTGCTCCGTCTGCTAATGTATTTAAATCACCAATATCCGAGTTAATATCGTCAATTTGAGTTTGAACATTACTAGTCACAGTGTTTATGTATTGGAATTCGGTGTTAGTAACCGATCCGTCAGCAATTTTTGTAGCATCGATAGCTGCATTTGCATTAACGTCAGCATTAACAATAACACCAGGTTCAATAGCAGTAACGCCGGCATTGTCAACTGTCACATCACCAGAAAGAGTAACTTCCTGAGCAGTATTTG
>CAYVEW010000459.1:0-1163 GCA_964450375.1 uncultured Bacteroidales bacterium | reverse complement strand
GAAGAGCAATGGATGTATATAGTAAGAATCTTGAGGAGTGTTGTGAGTTTAGAGATGTTACACATAAATTTGAAGAATTCTAAGATAAAATTAAAGCCAGTGAAATTTCACTGGCTTTTTTAATATTTTTTTATCTTGATTATCTAAAACAAATAATTCATTCCAATGTAAAGACCACTTGAACCATCTCGGATATCATTTGCTAAACCATAATCGAAAGCAATAATAAAGTTCTCATTTAAAGCAAAATGAAGACCTAAACCATATCCTAAATGAAGAGCATCATTTTCAGATCCGAAATAATTATTCAAATCAACACTTCCGTCAGTTGGAATATTTGATTTGTCAATTTTTGTTTCTTGAACAACTTGTCCGAAATCGGTAAAACCACTAAGAGCAACATAAATATTCTGATTTTTAATTACAGTTCTTAAAAACTTCCATCTAAATTCAAGATTTCCATAAACAATACCATCACCAATAATTCTGTCTCTTAATACTCCTCTTATCGATTTTGCTCCACCAAGTCCTTCAATTACAACTGAAGGATTATATGAGAAATTCAAATAAGGCAACATGTAATAGGGTACTTCTCCGGCTATTGTTCCCTGATAACCTAATCTGTATGCAAATGAAAGTTTCTTTTGAATCAGAGTGAAATATTGTCGATGAGTGATTGATAATTGAGTATAATCATTTTCATAATTATCCATGAATTTTGGAGCAGTTACCAAAATAATCTCAGACCATATTCCTGTCATAGGATTGGCTTCATTATCTCTTGTGTCGTAAACTGTTCCTAATTTTATATAATTAATTTTACCACCATCAGCTTCTTTTTCAGGGATTATTCCCCAAGCCACATATTCGTCATATAATCCTGGTACGCTATCAATCTCGGGAAGTAAATCTTCAGTATCTTTTCCTTCATTAAGCTTTGCAATATCAACTGAAGCCATTTTATGATTAATATGAGCTAATCCAGCAACCCATTTAATGTTATCATGAAACATACGTCCTGAAAAATCAGCTGTGAAACGAATCATTTTTCGTTCCATTCTATAATACATTCTCGATTTATAAAGAGAGTTGTTTGGATCATCATCTGAAAAATCAGAATTGTATACCGATTGATAACCGTTAAAACCATAAAAATCCAAAGC
>CAYVEW010000458.1:0-1164 GCA_964450375.1 uncultured Bacteroidales bacterium | reverse complement strand
TGAGTTTAACGACCATTGGTTGGGGTGCCATTACCGGAACATGGTTTGGCTCAATTTCTGAAGGATCATTCTTAAATTCTTTGGTAGTTGACCAGCTTAGAAATCAGAATAATGTACAGTTGATTTGTTTTATCCTGGCTGTCTTTCAATTGGGCTTGGCAAGCATCATGAATTTTATTGATAATTTGCCAAAGCTAAAAGCTTTTGAACATATTGGCTGGTTGAATCTAACTTTAGGTGCATTCTTATTGGTTCTGCAATTAGTTTTGGGTGATAATAAACCTTCATTCATTGAACCGCTGATGGTTTCTATTGTACCATTGATGGCTTCCGGGTTTGCTTTTGTTGTACTCTTTAGTGCTCAAGAACCCGGTAAGAACTTTTTTAAGGGAGCTCTTAGCGGATTGGGTGGTGCATTTAACACCTTTCTTGATGCGATCTCATCGTTCTCGAATATCATATCCTATATTCGCTTGTTTGCGGTAGGTATGGCATCTGTTGCTATTGCTGATTCTTTTAACAGTATGGCGGCTGGAATGATGCATGGTCCGGCAATTGTGGGTGGCGTTATCGTGCTATTTATTGGACATGGTTTAAACATAGTGATGGGACTGCTTTCTGTGATGGTTCACGGTATTCGCTTGAACCTTTTAGAGTTCAGTGGTCAATTGGGATTAGAATGGACAGGTTACAAATATGTACCGTTCAAAGATAAATAAACAAATTAATTAATTAGATCAAAGGAGACTTAATAATGGATCTTCAAATGTTTGGTGCCGCTGCGGCATTGGGACTAGCAGCTTTAGGTTCAGCCCTCGGTACTGGTATTGCCTCACAGGCTGCAATCGGTGGTTGGAAAAAATGCTTTCAAAATGACAAACCCGCCCCTTTCTTGTTGGTAGCTTTTGCGGGTGTTGCGTTAACACAGACCATTTATGGTTTTTTGTTAATGAATTTCATCCTTGGCAGTACATCTGAAAATGGCTTGGGACTCTTGGGAGCAGGTATTTTTGGTGGTTTGGCCATGGGACTTTCAGCTTTAATGCAAGGAAAGGCTGCTGCACGTGCCGCTGATGCTCTTGCAGAAACAGGCAAGGGTACCGCTAACTACTTTATGGTGATCGGTATTGTTGAAACTGTGGCTCTTTTTGTCATGGTGTTCTT
>CAYVEW010000457.1:0-1165 GCA_964450375.1 uncultured Bacteroidales bacterium | reverse complement strand
GCTCTACCGCTTCTTACAGTAGAAAAATCACGATGAAGCGATTCAAGAGTATGTTCCATTCTTTCTTCAGCTTCCAATAAAATTGTTTCTGGCATTTTTTTATTCCTCCTCAAACTTTTTTCTAATTAATGTTCCAATGTTTTCACCAAGAATTGCTCTTTTAATATTTCCTGGAACATTCATATCAAAAACATATATATCGATATTATTATCATAACATAAAGCTGCCGCAGTTGAATCCATAACATTCAAACTTTGGTGTAAAACTTCTTGATGAGTTAAATTATTAAATTTAACTGAGTCTTCATGATGACGAGGATCTTTATCATAAACACCATCAGTTCCGTTTTTAGCCATATATACAATTGACGCTCCTAATTCAGCTGCTCTTAAAGCTGCAGTTGTGTCAGTTGAAAAATAAGGATTACCCGTACCGCCGCCAAAAATAACTATTCTATCTTTTTCAAAATGGGACAAAGCTTTACGGCGAATATATGGTTCTGCAACTTCAGGAATATTAATTGAAGTCATCACTCTCGTATCTATACCCATAGCTTCCAAAGAGTTTTGTAAAGCTAAAGCATTAACAATTGTTCCAATCATTCCCATATAATCAGCGCTTGATCTTTCGATACCCATATCTTCAGCAAGTTTTCCCCTAAAGATATTTCCTCCGCCGACAATAATACCTATTTCACATTCACAAGATTCATAAGCATCTTTGATTTCTTTAGCGATATGTTTAACCGTTAGCGGATCTACACCAACACCGCTTTCTCCAGCCAAAGCTTCACCACTAAGTTTAATCATCACTCTTCTTTTAGACATAATTAACCTCCTAATTATTTTAAAAAAAGGACAAAGATTTGTCCTTTTATTATCCTACTTGTCTCATTACTTCGTCAGCAAAATTCTCTTCTTTTTTCTCTACGCCTTCGCCAACAGCTAAACGTTTAAATAAAGCGACTGATACGCCCTTAGATTTAACATATTGTTCAACTGTTTCATCTGGGTTTTTAACATAAGGTTGATTTAATAAGCAAATTTCTTTTAAGTTTTTATTCAATCTTCCTTCAACCATTTTTTCGATAATATTTGCTGGTTTTGGTTTATCTGATTCTTCATTCTCATTTAAAGCTTCTTTTAATAAAACTTCTTTTTCATG
>CAYVEW010000456.1:0-1166 GCA_964450375.1 uncultured Bacteroidales bacterium | reverse complement strand
AAGGTGTTTGGTTAATGCCTTGTTTAATATTATCTTGAAGAAAGTCATTTAACATTAGGATATTTGAAATTATCCTAGTAAAATAAAACATCCGAAGATTATTTCTTCGGATGTTTATATTTATGAATATGTTTTTTTTAATTTTTATTTGGTAGTATTGGTAATTCCTTTCACTGCAAAATTCTTAATCTCCCACGTGGAAGCGTTTGATGTTCCGCAGTTGTAATTGAAAGCAACATATATACCAGTTTGTCCATCGTAGTTCGAGAGGGAAACATCTCCCGAATTGGTCCACTCAAAGTAATCGCTTAAATCAGCAGGCCATGTAAATGAAACTTCTGTCCAGTTTGCTGCAGAAGGATCACCGGATCCTGAGTAATCAGTAGACACATAAGCCTTTAATTCATCATTTATGCCAGAGTAGTTTCCATAACCTATCGCATGCGTAAAATTAAAGAACGAACCTGTTCTATCAGTTAAATCTATTGCAGGAGAAATTAACCAGTCGTTATTGGCATAACGGGAACCATCGTAACCAGTCATTAACGCACAGCTAAACTGAGAACTATGCTCCCATACCTGCGATGGGCCTGTTACGGAATAAGTAGTAAAATCGCCCAATCCTGAACCAAATGTTTCCTGATATACAGGTGTTGGAACAATTAAATCAAAACGCTCATTATCCATCTCAACTTCACTTAACCTGCGAATATATAATTGTAAATTATCTCCATACTGGCCAACAATAGCAATTAATGAACCACTGCCATCAGGTACATTGGCATCTGCAAATGTTGCATAACCACTGGTTCTTACGATTAACTGTCTATCGTTTTCGTCTTGTATAAGGCGCTCCTCTGTTTCAAGTGTTTCAGAATTAGCGAATTTTTTAGTTGTATCTGTATCTACAAATTGTACGTTCGATATTTTCACTAATCTCCCCTGATAATATGCTTTGGAAGCAGCGCTAACTGTTATGTCCGCAATGCTTGCTTCTTCTGGCGTCCTTTTATTATTGGTTCCTTGTTTAATGAGGTTTTCATCTACGTTAACTCCATCGCCAGAAATTGTATTTATTTGAAATAATTCCTGATACTTCATTACAACCAGATCTTTTAAATAAACACGAACCGAATCGCCAATATAAACTCCACCGGAAACATCTT
>CAYVEW010000455.1:0-1169 GCA_964450375.1 uncultured Bacteroidales bacterium | reverse complement strand
AAGCCGCACGTTAACATTGGAACTATCGGTCACGTAGACCACGGTAAAACTACGTTAACAGCTGCAATTTCAAAAGTGCTACACATGAAATACGGAACAGGTGAAGTAATTGATTTTGACAACATTGACAAAGCACCAGAAGAGCGTGAAAGAGGAATCACTATTTCAACAGCTCACGTTGAGTATGAGACACCAAATCGTCATTACGCTCACGTAGATTGTCCAGGTCATGCTGACTACGTAAAGAACATGATTACAGGAGCAGCACAAATGGATGGATCAATCTTGGTTGTATCTGCAGCAGATGGTCCAATGCCTCAAACAAGAGAGCATATCTTATTGTCACGCCAAGTAGGCGTTCCTTACATGGTAGTATTCATGAACAAAGTAGATATGGTTGATGATGAAGAATTAATCGAATTGGTAGAAATGGAAATCAGAGAGTTATTATCTGAGTATGATTACCCAGGTGACGATATTCCAATTTTCCCAGGAAGTGCATTATTAGCATTACAAGAGCCAGAAAGCAAGTGGGGAGATATCATCGTGGATATGTTTGATATTATTGATGAGTATGTTCCACTACCTGAGAGAGCAACAGACAAGCCTTTCTTGATGCCAGTAGAGGACGTTTTCAGTATTACTGGACGTGGTACAGTGGCAACAGGAAGAGTTGAAAGAGGAATCATTAAAGTTCAAGAAGAAGTTGAAGTTGTAGGTCTTGTTGAAGAGAAGAGAAAAGTAGTTGTAACAGGTGTTGAGATGTTTAGAAAATTACTAGACCAAGGACAAGCTGGAGACAATATCGGAGCATTGCTTCGTGGTGTTCAAAGAGCAGACATTCAGAGAGGTCAAGTATTGGCTAAGCCAGGCAGTGTTAACCCACATACAAAGTTCATGGCTCAAGTATACGTATTGAAAAAAGAAGAGGGTGGAAGACATACACCATTCTTCAACGGATACAGACCACAGTTTTTCTTTAGAACAACTGACGTAACTGGCAACGTGGATTTACCAGAAGGCGTAGAAATGTGTATGCCTGGAGATAACATTGAGATGGTAATCGAATTGATTGCACCAATCGCTATCGAAAACGGACTTAAGTTCTCAATCAGAGAAGGTGGCCGTACAGTAGGCGCTGGAAGTGTTATTGAAATTTTAGAATAATA
>CAYVEW010000454.1:0-1171 GCA_964450375.1 uncultured Bacteroidales bacterium | reverse complement strand
GGTTTCGCTAAAGGGAATGTTAAAATCCCGCCATCAAAATCATATTTGCACAGAGCTATAATCTGCGCTAGTTTAGCCGAGGGAAAATCTGTTATAAAGAACATAATTTTATCTGAAGACGTAAAAGCGACTATCAATGCTTTGAAAACCGTTGGAATTCAAATAAATAAACTAGATAACGCATTAGAAATCTATGGAAGAAACGAATTTCCTTTTATCGGAGATGAAGTTATAGATTGTAATGAATCGGGTTCTACATTAAGGTTTTTAATTCCTTTGTTAACCAATATGAAAGGAATTTTATTTACTGGAAAAAGAGGGCTTTTTAAAAGGCCTTTATCGATATATAAGGATATTTATGAACGCAATAATTTAAGCTTTAGTTTAAATGAAGAATCTTTATTTACAAAAGGAACAATTGAAGCTGGTAATTATATAATTAACGGCAACATAAGTTCACAGTTTATTAGCGGATTATTATTTGCGCTTCCATTAAAAGCAGCTGACTCTACGATAGAAATTATAGAACCTTTTGAATCTAAAAAATACGTTGATATGACTATTAAGGTTTTATCTGACTTTGGTATAAATATACAAATTAGAAATAATATATATTTTATAAAAGGCAATCAACAATACAAACCTAAAGACTATATTGTGGAAGCTGATTATTCTCAAGCAGCCTTCTTTGCTGTAGCGGGAATAATTAATGGAGATATAACTATTTCTAACTTAAATGAAGATACGTTGCAACCTGACTATGAAATAATTTCTATAATTAAAAAGATGAATGGAAAAATTGTAAAAGAAAAAAATGATTTTCGTTTCTTAAAAAGTAAAACTAAAGGAATTGAAATCGATGTTAGTCAATGTCCAGATCTATCACCAATACTAGCTATATTAGGTGGGTTATCTGAAGGAAAAACTATTATTAAAAATGTTTCTAGATTAAAACTTAAAGAAATTGATAGACTTAGTGCTATAGTCGATTACCTTAGTGTTTTAGGCGTTAAAGCTGTTTATGATGATTATAAAATTGAAATCTTTGGCCAACAATATTTTATACCTAAAGAACCTAAAACCTATAATGATCACCGTGTGGTAATGGCTTTAGCTATTGGAGCATTAAAATCCCATAAACCTTTAAGAATAAATAACATTAACGTTATAA
>CAYVEW010000453.1:0-1173 GCA_964450375.1 uncultured Bacteroidales bacterium | reverse complement strand
GAAGAGAAAAAAAGAAGAGAAAAAACAAAAAATTTAATTACAGCCCAACAGTATTTAAAAACATGACAGAAACGTTCACATTCACTGTAATCGTGAACAAAAAAGGGGAATCTTACGAGTCACTTTGTCTGGAACTGGACGTAACAAGCCGGGGGGAAACAATCGAAGAAGCAGTTACAAACCTGAAAGAAGCCGTTGAACTTTATCTTGACAACGAAGATATTGCCCTTCCAATCAAGCGTCCCTTTATGACCACTTTCGAGGTGACGGCTCAAAGGAAAATAAAAAAGCAAACAAAAGAACCACAGTAAAAAAAGAGAGAAAGGAAAGCAGAGAAAAAATAAAAAAGAAGAGATGTACAGAGTAAGAAGATGCCCGGGAACACTTTATCCTTTTTACTTTATCCCCTTGTACAGCAGCTCCGGAAAATCCACCCTCCCTCAAGAGTGAAATCAGGAGCAGGATTCAGCAATCCCAGGCATTTCTTTCACAATTATCACGTCTTGTTCTTTTCACTTCCCATATCCAGTATACAATAATCGTCTAAATTATTTTAAATTAATTCGTTGAAAATTTTTAGTCACATAAAAAATAATCTCCCTGAAAAAGTTTCTAAACCTGCATAGAATTTTACAGGGCATATATTTTCAATCAGATGGGCGGATTCCGGAAAAACTTCTCCTTTTCAAAGAAATAGGATGCAGGAGCGAAGGTAAAGGTTGAGAAGGAACTGATGAAGTAAACCGTAGAAAAAACAGAGAAAATGAAAGATCCCTCCTTGTCTCCTTCGGACTTAAACGCACAGAAAATAAGAGTGGAACCATCTACAGGGAAAAACACAATCGGCAACAAGTGAAAAAAATAAAAAAAGAAAAAGACGGAGGAAAATGAGGTAATAAGAAACCCGGAAACACCTGATCTTTTTTACTGTATCATCGACTACAGGCTCTCCGAAGATGTGCTCCCCTTAAGCACGGGTCCGAAGCAGAACCGGTAATTCCCGGGTTTTCATTTCAATAAGTTATTTCCCTTATTCGTGTTCCCATTTAACGTACCATTTCCCAATCATACAATTATACCGGAAATTATTTTAAATTAATTCGTTGGAAATTTTTAATTGTACAAAAAACTTCTTCCCTGAAAAACTTTTGAAGCCTGCATAGAATTGGACAT
>CAYVEW010000452.1:0-1173 GCA_964450375.1 uncultured Bacteroidales bacterium | reverse complement strand
ACAAAGCAATTCATGAGTATTTTGGTGTTGATCATGAGATAATTTGGGATATTGTAATAAATCATCTTCCAGATAATCTGAACCAAATAAAGGAGATCTTAGAAATAGAATTATAAAAAGTGGCACAAACCCTAACACGCCACCACAAGCCATACGGGGGTTTGGTGGTTTGCTGACTTTGTTTTATCTTAGTAAATATTTTAACGGGGGACTGATAAGTAGTGCGGGGGAAACCCGTACAGGCTAGTGTGGCGGGACCGTTAGCAATAATATTTACCAAAATTATCACTATGAAACAGACACTTGTAATTTTTAACTTATTGTTTTTTTCTTCTTTTAGCAGCTTTAGTCAGCAATTTGATAATCACATAGAATATTTTAATTTGTGTAATCTTGGAGATAAGTATTACTATTTTGAAAATTTTAATGAAGCTATAGAAAGTTATGAAAGCGCATTTGAAAAAGCAGATTATGTGCATGCTCATTATTATATGAAAGCTGCTAAAGCTTGTGTTAAGTCTTTCAATTATTCAAAAGCTTATTTTTATTCTAAAAAAGCCATCCTGAATGGACAATCGGATAAATTTCTGAAAAATAAAGAATTTAAGCAATTCAGAAAAACCAGTGAATATAGACAGTTAAAAGATAGTCTTAAGTTTTTCAAAAAAGAATATGCTTTAATAATTAACAATGACTATAAAGTTCTAATAGATAGTTTGTACTACGTTGACCAGCGAATAATTAGAAATAATCGCTCATGTAAAGGGAACTATCAAATTGATAAGTCAATCTTACCTGATAATTTATATGAACTTGATAGTGTGATATTTGCTGATTTACTAACTCTTGTTGAAAACTATGGTTTTCCATCTGAGAGATTAGTTGGTCCTGAAAGTTATAGACACGCATTTATAATTTTTCATCATAATATTCGACTTAAAAAGAACGAAAAATATCTGGATCTTCTTGAAAGTGCAGTAAAGAAAGGTGAATACATGCCTGAACATTTTGCGTGGACTTATGACCAAGGTTTGTTAATGAAAGGTAAAAAACCATATTTCTATTATGGAGTTGCTTTTTTAGGAAATTTAACTGAAAGTGAGCAAGAAGAAGTTGACAAGCATAGAAAAGATTATGGAGTAAAACCGATTGAATCTTTTGAAGTAATTGAAA
>CAYVEW010000451.1:0-1173 GCA_964450375.1 uncultured Bacteroidales bacterium | reverse complement strand
GTTAAGGGTAGAAGTTTTGACAAAAAAATGAGTGTAGATGAGAACTCCACTTTTATTTTAAACGAGGCAGCCATTAAAGATTTTGGATGGGATGAACCCATAGGAAAAATGTTTCAAACAAGTGTAGTTGATCCAATAAGTGGAAAATGGGTTCCACGTAATGGACAGGTTGTGGGTGTTGCTGAAGATTTCCACTTTGAGTCGGTACACAACAAAATTGCACCTGTAGTTTATCTTATAAATCATGATATGATCTATTGGTTACTGATAAAGATAAACTCATCCAATACCGGCGAAATATTAGAATATATTAAAGAAAAATGGGATGAGCAAAATGTTGAAATAAATTATGCACCCTCTTTCTATGAAGATGATTTAAATGTCTTATATAAAGCTGAAGAACGTTTCTTTACCATATTTGTGATTTTCTCAGGATTAGCAATTGTAATTGCTTGCCTGGGTATATTTGGGCTTGCTTCATACACTGCTGAACAGCGCACAAAAGAGATAGGTATTCGAAAAGTTATGGGAGCATCTGTTAGTAAAATTGTTCGATTAATAAATCGGGAATTTTTATTACTCGTATTATTTTCGAATATAGTAGCCTGGCCAATTGCATGGTATTTTATGAAGGACTGGCTAAATAATTTTACCTATCGAATTGATTTAACGATTTGGCCATTTATTATTAGTGGCATAATAGCTATTCTTATTGCCTTATTATCTGTAACATACAAAGCACTAAAAGCAAGTAGAACTAATCCAGTAAATGCATTACGTTACGAATAATACCGATGAGCAATTTTTATGTTTGGAAAGCTTAGATCCTAACCAAACAATAAGTGATATTAAATTGAAAGAATTGTTAGAAAAAAGAATACAATTACTTGAGCTATAATAATTATACCTTTTCGGGTATAAAAACAACTATTTTAAGCTAACGATATATCAGATCTGGTACAATACCAATAATGATTTATTCAAACTAATTAACTTACAAGTACTGATTCTAATTTTAATGTTTTAATCGTAAATAAATATAGTGTTTTTCCTAACTTCGCTTTATATCAATAACAAATTAAATTCACGCTTTACTAAAAAAACATTATATGAATAACTCGAAGAATAATGATTATAATCAAAAAATTGATAATGAACTTAAGAAAAAAGAGT
>CAYVEW010000450.1:0-1177 GCA_964450375.1 uncultured Bacteroidales bacterium | reverse complement strand
GAATTTCAAGAAAACAAAAAAAATGGGGTGTTGTAAAATATGTAAACTGTAAATACTAAAAAACTAGCCGAACATTCGTGTAAGCAAAATGGCTTTTTGTCAAAAAAATAATGCATTATGTAAAATAATGTTGTAAACTTAAAATTGCTACATTTGGATTATATAGAATGGGGAATATGCAATACTCAAAACTTTCGAAAAAAGATCTGATTCGAAGAATTACAGAATTAGAAGATGAGAACCGAGATGTAAGAAAGAAATTAGATCAAAAAAATGAGCTAAATTCAGAATTTTCGGGTTTAAATTCACACTCGCAATTGAAGCTGGCACATGCTTTACTAGCAGCATCTAATATGATACCGCAATGCCAAACCTTTGTAGAAGCGGCCGGATACATTTTTACCCAATTAAAAGATTTGATTAAAGCAGATGCCGGTTACATCGCATTGCTCAATAAAGAAACCCGGATGAATGATGTGGTTTATCTCGAGCCGGGCAGCCAGGAGTGCACTGTAGACAGTTCCTTACCTATGCCCATAAGGGGATTTAGAGCCACAGTTTATAAATCAAAAGAAATAAAATACCAAAACGATTTCCAGAATACAAAATGGAATCGTTTAATGCCGGAAGGACACACCACATTGCACAATGTGATGTTTGTGCCTATGATCGTCGATGAAGAAGTAATTGGTTTAATTGGTTTGTCGAATAAACCGGGCGGTTTTAACGATGATGATTTACCAGTAGCGAAAGAGTTTGCCTTGCTGGCAGTTATTGCATTAAATTATTCGAAGAATCTTGAAGAAAAAAATCAATACCAAAAAGAGCTTAAAGACAGCGAAGAAAAGTACAGGTTGATGATTGATAACTCGCCCATGATGATATGGGAAAGCGGAATGGATGGGAAATGTACTTTTTTTAATAAAAGGTGGTTGGATTTCAGAGGCAGGGAAATGCATGAAGAAACCGGTGATGGCTGGACCGAAGGATTACACCCGGATGATTACGATAATTGTATTCGCGATTATTTAGCAAATTTTAAACAACAGCAAAAATTTAAGTTAGAGTACCGCTTATTAAATGCGCATGGAGAGTATCGATGTATACTGGATATAGGTATGCCACAATACAACTCCGACGGAAGCTTTAAGGGCTATGTAGGTTCCTGTATCGATAT
>CAYVEW010000449.1:0-1183 GCA_964450375.1 uncultured Bacteroidales bacterium | reverse complement strand
GAAGCGGGGCGGGGGTTGACAGATATTTGGATTAATTTGAAAATTAGCAGCGAACGAGAAAGTTTGTAGGCGGCACAATCCGTAACACGCGTTCACCGTACATGCGGGGGTTTGGTGGTTTGCTGACAAAGTTTTATCTTAGTAAAGTTGTTCAACGGTGGACAATGAAACAAGGCGGAAACCCGCACGATAGCGGTAACGCGGGACCGTTACCAATAAGTGGCTAAAAAAACGCAACGAGAATATGAAGTTTAGAATTATCTTAATTGTTTCATTTTTATTTTCTCTGACTGGAAATTCACAAACAACAGATGTATTGTTTGTAACTGACGATGATACTTTTGATAGTCAAATGATAGGAAAAATCAAATTGATACTTGATGACACAACAATTACTCACAGACATTTTTTATCTGACGAATCAGAAACTTTTAAGAATATTCCGTTGGGAAATCATAAAGTGAAGTTTTTCACAAGATTTGGCGATTCCATTGAGATAAATCTGAATCTGAAAAAGAAGAAGAAATATTATGAATTCTATTTTCCCAAAAACTTAATTTACACAAAAGTATCATCAAACTTTTCATTGACAGAGAATTGGAAGAATGAAACTGATAATAATTTACAAATTTTCATTTCAACGGCAACTGATACTGGAGAAAAGGGTGAAAGGTTAATACAGTTCGAGTTATCTGATAATGAAGTTAAAGCTTTATATTGGAATCAATTTGACAGTTATAATAAGCTCTATGATACTATAATAGTTACAAAGAGCTATCCAGATACGATTATTAATTTAATTAATCAGTTTGAAATGAAACAACGGCAATCTGACCAGTCTGATTGTATAACTCACTGGGGACGTTCTCTGAATCGTGTGACTATTTTTAACGAAAATAAGTATAAGGAGTTTGATTTTTGCACTGAGACAGATGAAGAGTTTATTAAGTTAATAAATCTAATTAGAGAAAACATTGAAAAGTCAAGTTATTACTAACGCCACCAATTGGTAACAACACATCAGCCTAAATGCGGGGGTTTGGTGGTTTGCTGACAAAGTATTATCTTAGTAAACATTATTAACGGGGGACTGGAAAGTAAGGCGGGGGAAACCCGCACTCAGGCTATGTGTGTACCGTTATAGGTAAGGCGCCTAAAAAAAACGGTCAACTTCATCTCAAAT
>CAYVEW010000448.1:0-1185 GCA_964450375.1 uncultured Bacteroidales bacterium | reverse complement strand
ACTGGCAAAGAATCTATGATCACATGATGAAACCGGCTTTTGTATTTGATGGCCGTAACATTCTCGACCGCCAAAAATTGGAGACAATTGGTTTTAAGTTTTATGGCATTGGGAAATAACACAAGAAAAGTAACACAACATTACGAAAAGTGAAATACTATATTACTCGAAGAAATCTATTTGTTGAATTATGAAAAAGGCGCTTATTTCAGGTATTACAGGTCAGGATGGATCTTATTTAACAGAATTACTGTTAGAAAAGGGATACGAAGTTCATGGGATCATTCGCCGGGCAAGTTCGTTCAATACTTTCCGGATTGATCATTTATATAAAAATCCTGATATATTAAATAAAAAGCTGTTTTTACATTATGGTGATTTAACGGATTCGAGTAACTTAAATCGTTTGGTTGAGAAGGTGAATCCAGATGAAATATATAATTTAGGTGCACAATCGCATGTTCAGGTATCATTTGAAGTGCCTGAATATACAGCAGAAGTTGATGGTGTAGGAACATTACGTTTTTTAGACGCTATTAAAGAAACAGGTATAAAAACACGTTTTTATCAGGCATCTACCAGCGAATTATATGGGAAAGTACAGGAAATACCGCAAACCGAAACAACTCCATTTTATCCAAGAAGTCCTTATGGAGCTGCTAAATTATATGCATACTGGATTGTAGTGAATTATCGGGAAGCATACAATTTATTTGCTTGTAACGGAATCCTTTTTAATCATGAATCAGAGCGCAGAGGAAAAACCTTTGTAACCAGAAAAATTTCGGTTGCAGTAGCAAAAATAATGGCAGGTGTTGATGAAATGCTGCTTCTGGGTAATCTGGATGCTAAGCGCGACTGGGGATACGCTCCGGAATATGTCGAAGGAATGTGGCGAATGTTGCAAGTGAATAAACCCGATGATTATGTGCTGGCGACCAATGAAACACATACGGTGCGTGAATTTGTGGAAGAATGTTTTAACTATTTCAATGAAAAAATTATCTGGGAAGGTAAAGGAAAAGATGAAGTAGGAGTATTAAAATCAACAGGAAAAAAGGTGGTAGGAATTAATCCACGATATTACCGACCCACAGAAGTTGAATTATTAATAGGTGATTATAGTAAAGCAAAAAAGGAATTGGGCTGGGAACCAAAAACTAAGTTCAAGGAGCTGGCACATTT
>CAYVEW010000447.1:0-1187 GCA_964450375.1 uncultured Bacteroidales bacterium | reverse complement strand
GCTGCTTCAATTATGGAAACTAAAGTAGCCTCAGCTAAACGATCAACTAATATAACATTTTTTGATTTAGTCAAATATCTTTCTAGGATGTGACTCATCATGTCAACTATACCAGCTGCAGTTTGATAAGCTGGCAATGTATAAGTTAGTTCAGGGTTGATAATAGCGAATGTAGGTCGATAAATTTCACAATTTAACCCTCTTTTTAATAAACCATCAGTTTTAGTAATGACTGAAGAATTTGACCCTTCGCTACCGGCCGCTGGTATTGTAAGAATAACGCCTATTTTTAACGCCTCTTTAATTTCTGCTTTTTTATCCCAAAAATCCCAAAAATCGCCATCATATAAAGCGCCTGCGGCGATTGCTTTAGCAGAATCGATTGCACTGCCTCCACCTACAGCTAAGATGAAATCTACTTTCTCTTTTTTGCAAAGTTCAATGCCTTCATAAACTAAAGTGTCTCTTGGATTAGGAACGACTCCGCCTAATTCAACATACTCGATTCCAACATTTTCTAAAGATTCCACAACTCTATCAAAAAGTCCTGATCTTTTTATTGATCCGGTACCATAATGAATTAATACTTTAGTTGCTTTATAAGAATTAAGTAGTTCTCCTACTTGAGTTTCAGTTTCTTTACCAAAAATAAATTTGGTTGGACTGTTAAAGATAAAATTATCCATACCATCACCTCACTTAATAATTATAACATAAAAAGAAAAAACGCAAAAAGAAAAAAAAGCAAATAAATCAAGATAATAATAAACAATTGATTTGTACTTTATCACTATCGTGATATAATATATCACAAAAGGGGGCTTTTATATGAAGGATCTAGACTGGCTTAAAACTTCTTACATAGCTCATAGAGGTTTTCATTCTTTAGACAAATCAATACCTGAAAATTCATTGTTAGCCTTTAAAAAAGCGATTGATTATGGTTATTCGATAGAACTTGATATCCATATTCTAAGCGACGGAAATCTCGTTGTATTTCATGATGATAATTTAGATAGAGTTTGTAAAAGCGATATTAAATTATCTGAAACCACCTATGATGAGATTAAAAAAATAAAGCTACTAAATACAAATGAAACTATTCCGCTTCTAACTGATGTTTTAAAACTCGTCTCTGGGAAAGTACCGCTTTTAATTGAGTTTAAAACACGAGGTGATGTTAATCG
>CAYVEW010000446.1:0-1188 GCA_964450375.1 uncultured Bacteroidales bacterium | reverse complement strand
GCAGTTTATTTTTTATCATTATATATTTCTTGAAAATGAATACTTGTGTTCAAATCACAGGTAAGTGATGAGACAGTATTCATTCCACGAAATAAAGTTTTAATACAAACTATTTTATTATAGGGAAATAACCATCGATCGCATTGTATTTAAAAATAAATGACAATACAACATTTAATTAAATTACTGGATGGACTGTCTATCACTTAGATAGTAGTCCAAGGTCTGAAGTAAAATGCAAATGAAATAGAATACATAAATATTAAAAATTAAGTTTGTTCAAATATAATAAAAAAATGCCTATGCATAACATTGGGTCATAAAGCATGCGGGTTTTAGTGTTTTTCTGACAATTTTAGTTATCTTTAACTTTCGGTTTCGGGGGACACTGAAACACGGCGAAACTCCCGCACAGCTTCATACCCAAGGACCGTTATGGCGCCATAATTGTTTTTTGCTAACGAAATTATTAATTTAACTTTAAATAAAATGAGAAAAATAGCTGTTTTAGTAATTTGTTTGATTGCTTCGGCAGTAGCTTTTGGACAAGAAAACCCATTTGAAAAAATCGATTTTATTATTGGTGAATGGACTGGTACTGTAAGCGATTCTGAAAATTCAACTTCAAAAATTAAATCAAGTTTCCAATTTGTTAAAGAAGAAAAGAAAATAGAAGTATTAAATGATTCTAAGTTAGAATCTTCAAAGTATTTTATTACTTATGACAATGAAAGACAGTTAATACTTTGTGATAGGTTTTTTGTAGTTGAAGGATATAGAATCAAATTCTTTTTGGACGAATCTCTAAGCACAGATACAAAACTTATATTTATAAGTGAAATTATTGAAAACTTATCTGAAACAGATGAAATATTGTCGGGTGGAAAAGCTAGGTGGACTGTTAGTAAGTTATCTGAAAACAAGTTTGAAGATTCATTTGAAGTTTCTTTTTCAGGTAAAGAGTATAAAAGTCTTAGGACAAACAGTTATATTAAAAAACAATAACGGCGCATAACACGCCATCACAAAGCATGCGGGTGTTTGGTGGTATTTTGACAATTTTAGTTATCTTTAGCTTTTAGTTTCGGTTGACACTGAAACAAGCTGAAACTCCCGCACAGCTTAGTATGGCGGGACCGTTATAGGTAAATAATAATTTTTTCTGGAATTTTGAGCAATTCTAAATTT
>CAYVEW010000445.1:0-1189 GCA_964450375.1 uncultured Bacteroidales bacterium | reverse complement strand
GCACTTCCCATTCTTTGTCCTGATCCACCCGCTACAATAATAACAAAACGTTTCATAGTCTAAAAAAAATTACAACTCAGCAGCAGTATATAAAAATCGTTTTATACTTCGTTTAGGTGTTTTCTCAAATTCTTCGGGATAGATTTTTATTTTAGAGATTTGCATGTTTTTAGCAAGACTTAAGTTTACCTCTTTCTTATTTTCTTCCATTATTTCAATTAGTCTCGCTTCATTAATTTTTTCATTATCTACAGTTTCTAAATCTGGATAAACTAAAGCAATTAGCTTATTGTCTTTTTCAATAACAACCGATTCCTGAATATACATAAGGTTATTGAGCTTAGCTTCAATTTCTTCGGGGTAAATATTTTCACCCGATGGTCCTAAAATCATACTCTTGTTTCGACCTTTTATATAAATATAATTTTCTTTATCTATTATTCCTAAATCGCCGGTATGTAACCATCCTTCTTTATCAATAGCCTTTTCTGTGGCTTCTACATTTTTATAATAACCATACATTAGGTTTTCGCCACGAACCATAATTTCTCCAACTTTATTATAAGGATCTTCAGAATCAATTTTTACTTCTAAAGTATCGACCAATTTACCTGCAGAACCAATTTTTGCTTTATCCCAATTAGCATAGCTAATTAATGGACCGCATTCTGTCATACCATATCCAATAGTAAAATTGAAGTCTATTTTCTTTAAAAACAATTCAACATCTTTATTTAGAGCTGCCCCACCAATAACAACTTCCTTGAAATTTCCTCCAAAAACATCGGTAAGTTTCTTTTTAACTTTTGAATAAATTGCTTTATCAATAAAAGGAACGCTTAAAAGAAGTTTCATTGATGTTTTATCTAATAATGGAATAATTTGTTTTTTATATATTTTTTCCAGAATTAAAGGTACACTAATAACAATGGTTGGTTTAACTTCTTGAAATGCTTGAATAATTATTTTTGGCGATGGTGTTCTTGTTAAAAAATGAATATGACAACCAATCGTGAACGGCCATAAAAACTCAAATGCACAACCAAAAGTATGCGCTAAGGGAAGAAAAGAGACCACATTGTCACCTGGATCAAGAGGGAGGTTTTTACGGGCATAACGAATGTTTGCTGCTAGACTATTAAGAGGTAAAACCACTCCTTTTGAGAAACCTGTAGTTCCCGAAGTGTAA
>CAYVEW010000444.1:0-1190 GCA_964450375.1 uncultured Bacteroidales bacterium | reverse complement strand
ACTCGCAATGACGCATGAGTTTATGGAGGATGGCTCGCGATAACACAGGAGTAAGCTTCTTACTATTTACTACTTACTATTTTCTTATTTTATTCAAAAAAAACTTCACCACGTTTTTCACATTTTGCCAAACCAGTTCTTGCCGTCGCGCGCCCCTGAATCCCCTTCCCGAAAGCTTTCGGGATGATCGGGGATCTCTTTTTGCGTTTCATGAGATTTCCTGTCAAGCAGGGAATGACAATTCCTTTTTTTAGTTATGCAGAATCTGTCGAAGTATGACCATCGTTCTTTTGTATCAATAGGCAGGACCTGTCCTTTTATCTCAACAGACAAGACCGCCACAGGCGGTTAAAAATGTCAGTTGTACTGTTGTAGCTTGTGCAATTTATTCATCAATTAGTTTAATAATCTCTTTTCTCAGATTTTTCAAATCTTGAATTGCTATTGCCCAAATAATATCAACTGAAATTGAATCGTAACCGTGAATGATTCTATTTCTTGTATCAACTATCTTTCTAGCGTTTGTTATTTGAATTGAAGGATTCATTTTCAATATTCGATAAACTGCTTCACCAATTATTTCTATGTTTCTTTCAATAGCCTTTCTGGTCTTTAGATCTTTCTGAAATTCAAAAAAGTTTCGTTTTTCTGGCAAAAACTCTTCGATCTCATCTATAGATTGTCTAATGTCTTCAAGCCAAGTTTTTATTTCCTTTTCCATAAATTTGAACTTTGGTTTGATCAATTTCACTTTTCAGAAACCTATTTCTAATAGCTTTCTGCTCCAAAAGGTCGATTTGTCTCTTGAATAATTCTTCAAGCTGAAACTTCAGGTTAAAATATTTATCTGAATATGAAATAGGGTCACTCTCATCTATTTCCACTACTAAATCAATGTCGCTTTCTGAATTAAACTTATCTGTAAGCACTGACCCAAAAGCAAATAGAGAACTAACTTTGTTTATTTCACAAAGTTGAATTATTTGGTCGATGTGTTCACTAATCACTTGCATACTAAGACAAAGTTAAGACTTTTTTTGATATAAGCAGTTTCCTTATCAGCGAGTACCCAAAATTGCATTAGCTACAACGCTCTTTTATATTTACCTATTAACCCTTCGACGGGCCTGCCTGTTCGGCAGGTAAACACAGGGTGACAGTAATTGTTTTATCGTATTTTATTCAAAAAA
>CAYVEW010000443.1:0-1195 GCA_964450375.1 uncultured Bacteroidales bacterium | reverse complement strand
GTATGAGCAATCAGATCAACAACACCATAAGCCGTATAATTTTTTGGTACAGTATACGTAAACTCAGGATCTAAAAATGAGTGCACTGGGTAATTTAATGGAGAAACATACCCGATTTTTTCATTCGTTTCGTGATTTTGTAAAACAGCTGCGCCATTCATTTCTGTTCCGGTAGCAGCAAGCGTTAATACCGCAATTAATGGAATTGTTTTCTGCGGTTTTACTTTATTTTTCATAATGGCCCATGGATCTGTACTGTTGGCTATGGATAGGGCAGTGATTTTTGCCGAATCAATAACACTTCCGCCACCTACAGCTACAATCAAATCAACGTGGTTTAACTTGCCAATTTGTGCTGCTTCTGAAACATCATCTACCAGGGGATTCGATTTAATACCCGAATATTCAAAAATCTCTGCACCCACACGTTCGAGCTGCTTAATTACCTGATCGTATACTCCATTTCGTTGTATCGATCCTTTACCATAAATAAGCAAAACCCTTTTTCCGTATTCAAGAACGGTTTCTCCTAATTTGTCGGTTACTCCTTTACCAAAATGAAGTTTTGTTGGATTATAAGCTGTAAAATTTTCCATTCTGTTTTATTTAGATTTTTACAATAAACTGCAAAATATATTTTTTGTTATAAATAGACAAAAAAAGGCTTAAATAGTTTAAGCATTTTAAAAATACTATATTTACCAGCTATTTTATTTTGGTTGAACTATGAATCTTTTAATTGCATTTATCTTTTTTCTGTCGGTTTTTTTAATCGCTCTATTGCCCTACTTTCTGATGTATTTGTTATCAGATTTTTTTGCTCTGCTATTAAATCATGTATTCAAATACCGGAAAAAAATTATACTGCAAAATCTATCAACATGCTTTCCGGGGAAAAGTTCAGGTGAAATGAAACAATTGGTTTCGGCTGTGTACAAAAATTTAACAGACAATATTCTGGAGGGAATAAAAGCCTTTACCATGTCGAAAAAGCAAATTGTTAAAAGACACAAGATTCTGAATATTGATTTCTTAAATGATTTAGAAAAAGCAAATAAAAGCATTATTGCAGTAGCCGGACATTATAACAATTGGGAGTGGGGGAGCATATCTGCAAAATTACAGACAGATTATAATGTTGTAGGATTTTACAAACCCTTAAGTAATCCATACATCGATTCGTTTGTGCGTTGGA
>CAYVEW010000442.1:0-1196 GCA_964450375.1 uncultured Bacteroidales bacterium | reverse complement strand
AAAAACGAAGCCTTTGTAAAGGCTTCGTTTCGAATAAATGTATTTTGCGTATTAGATTATTTCATTTATTATTAAAAACGGTGTTTTATTTTCCCACTTGTAGATTCCAAACAGTACTTTCGTTACCATACCACATAGTCATCTCATCTCCAGCTGCATTTAAAGAAACACGCCCTACAAAATATTCTACACAATCTCCATCTGAAGAATTATTAGTAGTTTTATTAAAAAAGTACGTATTACCATCTGTATAAGTAAACTGATTTAATATACCAGATTCAGAGTAATTTGGTTCTTCATACGCATAGGTGTTTGGTGAACTTATAATTAATGTTGCATAAGAATCCATTGCCCAAGTACCCACAAAAGCAGCATCAGGGTTTGACAATTCAATCTTATTTGTTGCCCATGCTTCTGTCTCTGAAGGCCCCGCTGTTAAAACTTTTCCATCAGATGATAATGCCATATAAATTTCCACTTCAAACGGAGCTTCCACCCAACTTAAACTCTCTTCTGACCAGTCGTGAGTAAGACTCAAAGCAAGCCCACCATCTTCCAGACTAAATGTTCCAATATGGCCAGCAGCCTGTTCCCCACCAAGAAACGAAAGAATCATAATATCACCTGTATTATCTATATCGAAGAATACAGCGTCACAAGGTTCACCATTAGGACCATCAGCAATTACTTGATCAAAAAATCCGATCCATGTTCCTGCAATCTGGTCTTGAGTTATACCTGTTGGATCATCATCGTCTTCACAGGAAACCATAACAAGTGAGAATGTAAAAAATAAAACCATCAGTACAGAAAAATGAATTTTAATCTTTCCGAATAAACTTTCTTTTTGTTTTTTCATAATTATTGTTTTTTTGTTAGAATTTATATTTTTATTTTATTGTAAGGTCTTCAACTGTCTTACTTTTATATTAAACATCTTTTTTCTTTAAAGCCTAATTCGCTTTAAACCAATGAATTATTCTATTATGATTATATACAATATAAAAATACAAAATCAAATGAAGAAATAAGAATATTTTTAATTTTTTTTGAATTATCTTTTTAATAACCACAATCTTAGCTATGCTTTTCAACAAATTAATGTTTAAAAATATCTTTTAAAAGTTACTCTAATGTTTTGTAAATAAAATTCTATCGCATACATTTGCATCACGGTTATGGTTCTTAGTTTAAGC
>CAYVEW010000441.1:0-1199 GCA_964450375.1 uncultured Bacteroidales bacterium | reverse complement strand
AAGATTAATTGTTTCATTCCGATTTTCGTTTAAAATATATGGCGTCATAACGGTCCCGCCATACGAGCCTGTGCGGGTTTCCGCCCTGTTTCATTGTCCCCCGTTGAACAACTTTACTAAGATAATATTTTGTCAGCAAACCACCAAACCCCCGCATGGCTTGTGATGGCGTGTTAGCGGCAGTTAATATTTCCAAACCCAATCATTTCTAACGACTTATCAGCATTGAGCCTATTCCAATCAGAAATGCAGGAATTATAACTTATATCTCTAAGATTTAATAAGTTCTTTCTTATTCTAACTTCTTTTCCATTATTTATCAAAACGGAATAATACCAACCACCATGAAATTCATAGTCAGATTTGAAATATACAGTATCCTTATATGATTCTGCTCCATAGACCTTGTGACAAACTTCCATTCTATAGTTTCCTTGTCCAGTCCCAAAAACCTTTCCATAAACTAAAATTGAACTGTCATTTAGGTTAGAGTCAAGCTGCTTATGTTTCAACTTTCCACTTCTTAATGAAATTTTATAGTCAACTAATTCAAGTGTTTGAAATTTTATCAGATTCGTAAAAAAGCTAACTTTTATTTTACCAAAAGTCCAGCCGAAATGCGAAACCGAAGAAGAAATATTGTATCCACATTTAAATAAGTCTCCAAGTGCGTAGCTTTTAACAAGTTTACCTTTTTTATATATATGTATCAAATCGAGAGAATCATCTGCTTGTTCAGGTGGATAGTCATTTATAAGAACAACAAATTTTCCACAATTTGAAACATAAGCAGTCTTTTCAGAAATAAACTCGTTGATTGTATATTTCAATTTACCAGTCAAAGTATTAAAAACGCCCCAATTTGTTTCTGTGTAAGTAAGAGAATAAGAATCAGTATCAGGATAGTAAACAGTATCAGTTTTAGCATCTATGAATTTCAGAGTATATAATCCATTTGAGCTTCTGAATTTCCATTTTTGTCTTGGATTATCAGAATAGCACTCACTTGTCAGTACGAAAAGAGTTAGAATTGATAAAAATATAATTTTGTTCATGTCGTTTTTTCGAAATATTTATTGCCGCTAACGGTCCTTGTTTACAAGCCTGTACGGGTTTCCCCCGCCTTACTTGTCAGTCCCCCGCTAAAACTTTTACTAAGATAATATTTAGTCAGCAAACCACCAAACCCCCGTATGGCT
>CAYVEW010000440.1:0-1202 GCA_964450375.1 uncultured Bacteroidales bacterium | reverse complement strand
CTCAGTTCTATAGCTCCTTTGTAATGTCGGAAAATAAAGTAAAACGTAGTTTTAAATTATAAATATTATTTGTGTATAATTCTGTCAGGGTTTGGAACCCTGACAGAATTATCGGATTTTTTGGTTAATAAAAACCCTGTCAGAGTTAAACTCTGACAGGGTTTATTTTATATTATAAAAGTTATTATCTTTAATATAGGATTATAAAATTTATATCATGCAAATCATTGAATCCGGAAGATACTATCATATTTATAACAGAGGAATTAACTCGTGTAATTTATTCGAAGAAAGCACAAATTACGAGCATTTTTTACGTTTGTACGAAAAATATATTCACCCAATTGCTGATACTTATGCATGGTGTTTAATGCCTAATCATTTTCATTTTTTGGTTAGAATTAAAGAAGCAATGGAAATAGATTTGAATGATTTACCTAATCCTGTCAGGGTTCAAAACCCTGACAGGATTCCTATAACAATTAAACAACCACATATATATTTTTCACATTTATTTAATTCGTACACACAGGCATTTAATAAAAGGTATAATCGCCATGGTAGTTTATTCGAACGCCCTTTTAAAAGAATACTTATAGAAAATGAATCATATTTAAAATATTTGGTTTATTACATACACCATAATCCTGTTAGTCATGGTTTTGTAGATGATATGATAGAATATCCATGGAGTTCCTATTTAACAATTGCTTCGCCAAAGAAAACAAACCTAAAACGACAAGAAGTAATTCGTTGGTTTGAAGATTTGGAAAACTTAAAAGCATTTCATCAACAAGAGCACGGTTTGGATAAAATAAAACATTTAATTTAACCAAATCCTGACAGGGTTTTAAACCCTGTCAGGATTATCTGGTTTATTTTAATTAAATACTAAATTCTTAGCAGCATCCAACAAAATACTCATCTCTGCAGCTCGGTATATTTGAACTTCTTGCACATTTTCTGATTTAAAATGTATTTTCTTTATAGAAAAATCAGCTTTATTTATGGTAGCTTCAAATTTTTCTGTGTTATAGGAATAATCATCTTGATTTTCCTTTAAAATAAAGATTTCACCCTTGTGTTTAAAGGTCAATGTTTGATCATTTTCTAAATAAAAACCTTCTTCAGCTAATTCAAAGGATGATTTGCTTAACCAAAATTTAGGTTTTTCTTTGTATGGAGCACTATTGGTGGGGCAA
>CAYVEW010000439.1:0-1204 GCA_964450375.1 uncultured Bacteroidales bacterium | reverse complement strand
ATGAATAAGAAAATACTTATCCCGATTTTAATTGCAGGATTACTGATATTAACTATTGCCGTAAGTTGGATTATTTGGTTAGCTAAACCAACTAAAAATCTGAATGTATATGTTTTGAACAAAACAGTTCCTACAATGGAAAGAACTGAACATAAATCGTTTCACTGGATTTTAAATCATAATAAATATGTAAAGGATGACGGGGGGTTATATAATTTAAAAGAAGACTATTATGGTTTTTTTCCCTTAAATACAAAATCGCAGGAATTTGATTTTAAAAGTATCAGAATACACGAAATTGAAGATGTAGCCGATGCTTATGACATGCTTTATTATGCCGATACTTACGGAGTATATTATAACGAATGGTATAAGCAGGGTGATGAAGATGTAAAACATACACAAAAAGTATATGGTGGTTTAAATCAAAATGATTACTTGCTTTTAAAAAGGATGAAAGAGTTAAATAAGCTGATTATTACTGAATTTAATTTATATGATGCTCCCACAAATGGTCTGATCAGAGAAAAGGTAGAATCGCTTTTCGGATTAAAATGGTCTGGTTGGACAGGTAAATATTTTCCAAGTCTTGATACCGCAAAAGCAAATAAATTTCCTAAGTGGATTGTGAATTTATACATGGAGCAAAACAATAACAAGTGGCCATTTAAAAATGCAGGCATTGTTTTGGTTCATAAATTTGGAACCATTTCCATTTTGGAGCAGGGAACTCATTTAACACAGGAGGTTCCTTTTATTATTTCAAAACAAGAAACCATAGATCGTTTTGGAGTTCCCGAGAAGGTGCACTATCCCCAGTGGTTTGATATTACGTTAAGCACAGAAAAAAATGATGTTTTGGCCAGTTTTAAGTTTCATGTAAACGAAAAAGGCGATTCCATTTTGCGCAGCTACAATTTAAAACCGGTTTTCCCAGCGGTAATAGAACACACTGGCGATTATAATTTTTATTATTTTGGTGGTGATTTTGCCGAAAATAATATCAATAGTAAAACAGCATACTTCGAAGGTTATCACAATGTAGTTTCTGTATTCAATAACTCGAATTACAATTCAACAAATAAATTCTTTTGGAGTTTTTATGTTCCTATGATGACTCAGATTCTGGATGATTATTATCAAGCACTGGAAAAATAATACGCTTTATAAAAATGATTGAAGCCATGCCATTCGTATGGCTTTA
>CAYVEW010000438.1:0-1205 GCA_964450375.1 uncultured Bacteroidales bacterium | reverse complement strand
AACACTCCCAAAAAAGATAATATAGATTGAATTCATATACCATTCTAGCAATAGTATACGACCAAGATACAACGCCCACCGCAAAAAAATACAAGAACTGAAATAAAATTAAATGAATAAAACAAAAATCCCTTTAATACATAGATCTCATCTGGAAAACATTTTCAGGAAGATGGGATTTACCATCACAAAGTTAACGAAATGAGGGTTGATCAAAGTGAAATCCAACGGATTATTAAGTATCCTCACATTTTCTGAAAAACGAAAGAACCTACTCTTCCTGATTCAGGAGAGTCCGAGGACCCTTTCCGATATCAAGGAATACTTCGATGTAAGGTCTCCTGAGATTCTGCCCCGTCTGAAGGAGATGGAAAATGCAAACCTGATCTTCCGGCAGGAAGGGATGTACTGGCTTACCCCTCTCGGGAAGGTTTCAGCAAAGTATTTCAGGCCTTTCCTGGACACCCTTGCCGCTATAGAAGCTAATGAAAAATTCTGGAAAGAGCATGATATCTTAGGGATTCCCGAAACCCTCCTTAACAGAATCCAGGAACTTAAGGAGTGTCGAGTTATAAAAGATGAACATGAAAACATCTATGACTCACATAAAACATTCATAGATAACATACAATCTTCAACCCGCCTCATGGGTTTTGCGTCAATATTCCTCCCCCACTACCCCCAGATGTTTCTGGATGTGGCGCGTAAGGGTATCCCTATATCCATAATCGTAACTCCAAATGTTTTTTTCAAGCTGAAAAGCGAATACAGCACTGAAATCGAAGAATACCTGGAATGCAAAAATACAAGCTTTTACGTTTATGACAATGCCAGGGTCGCTTTTATCGTAACAGACCGTTTTACATCCCTCTCCCTTTTCCATAAGAACGGCACCTTTGATCCACGAAACGACCTTGTCGGTTTCGATGCACTTGCTATCAAATGGGGAGACGACCTTTTCAAGCACTACAAAGAAAACTCAGTAGAAATTAAGAACCTGTGAAATACGAAACTTGTAAAAGTTGCCTTTTACCCCGAAATCGGGGCAGGTGAAATACGGAAGTACAGGACCAGAAGATCATCTGGTCTTCTGCCCACTCTATTTTTAAAATTAAGGGAATGCTATCCGGGTTTCCGGTCACACAGTAAATACCCTTTCCTCATTAGAACACCTATCCCTTACAGGACAGTACAGCCTTCAAAGG
>CAYVEW010000437.1:0-1209 GCA_964450375.1 uncultured Bacteroidales bacterium | reverse complement strand
GAAGTGACAGACGTCCAGAGGCTTTCTGGAACAGTCGATTACATTACGGTATGGGATGGAGAAGTAAATATGCCCCTGCCGGTTGAACTTAAATTTACCAATACCGGTAATGTCATAGCAAAACCAACAGTTACCATTGTCATACAAAAAGACGGGGTAACAATCGACCAGTTTACCGCAAAGGATGTGGAAATAAAACCCGGTTTATCTGAAAAGATCCAGGAGAACTGGGATACTGCAGAAAGAAAAAGCGGGGATTATACTGCAGATGTCTCTGTTTCCCTTGATGGAACGGCAATTAAAGATGAAACAATTCCTTTCGAACTCTTTCCTGTTGGTACCATGACGCGGGACGGCGAATTTTTAACTCTGGTTACCGACGGGGATTTGTACACCGGGACCCTTCTGAAAGTTATTGGCAAATTTCAAAACACGGGTAGCATTGGAACCACAGCACAGATGGTAGGCGAGGTGCTAAAAGACGGAAACCTTATTGGAACCATTGAAAGTAAAGAACTGGAAGTTTCGGTATATTCATCCAAACAACTAACATCCTACCTGGATCTCACAGATCCCGGAGAGTATACCGTAAAAGCGCATGTAATTTACGGAGGAAAGGAGACTGAAGAAAAAGAACTGTCTTTTACCGTATCAGAAGCAGCAGAAGTATCCGGACCTTCAGCCCCATCAGAAACAAAGACACCGCTTTCCCTTATTCCGGTTGTTAGTGCAGTTCTGATTGCAGGACTTTGCATGGCACTGCGGAAAAAAGAGAAATAAATGCCCTACACAGATGGATAGATCAAAATAACACAATTCTATTTTTTGCTGGTTTCCCTAACATTCCTGCATTATTCTACCGGCATGGCATTTGAATAAAAATGTACTGCATTTTGATTTTGCCTTCCCGGGCTCTCTTACCACTACTTTGAAAAGCCAGGGAATGCTAATCCGATAAATCTCAGATCAACCGTTCGATAATGCTAATGGAAATAGGCAGAATTTCTACACATTGATTGATATTAATCTCGCATTTCAAGGTCCATTACTACAGAGACAGTTGTGCACCGGAACCATGGTTTAGATATTTACAGTATAATTGCAGACAATGATCCAAAAAAATTAAAACAAAAAGGATGCCGATAAAGCATCAGGAAGCCTCAGGCGAGAGTTGAACTCGCGACCTCGTCCTTACCAAGGACGCGCTAT
>CAYVEW010000436.1:0-1209 GCA_964450375.1 uncultured Bacteroidales bacterium | reverse complement strand
CATCAATATAGTGAGGTTCTTTAACTTTTCCAGTAATACATTCCGCTGGACAAACGCGAGCACATTTAGTACAACCAATGCACTTCTTTGGATCGATTGAATAAGTTGTCTTCTTAGTTCTATAAGCATAAGCCTCATATTCTTCTCGGAAATATTTAAGAGTTGAAAGTACTGGGTTAGGAGCTGTTTGCCCTAAACCGCATAGAGAAGTATTCTTAATGTTTTCTCCTAAAACCTGCAAACGATCTAAATCTTCAGGTTTACCTTGCATCTTAGTTAATCTATCGAGTATTTCATACATTCTTTTGGTGCCAATTCTACACGGAGTACATTTGCCACAGGATTCATCTTGAGTGAAATCAAGATAAAATTTAGCGATTTTTACCATATCTGTATCTTCATCCATGATTATCATTCCACCGCTACCCATCATCGCGCCCATGCTTACCAATGTATCATAATCGATATGCGTGTCGAAAAATTCCTTAGTGATAACTCCTCCACTAGGACCGCCGATTTGAATGGCTTTAATTGCTTTTCCTTTAGGGTGACCTCCTCCGATATCATAAACTATTTCTCTGAAAGTCGTACCCATAGGAACTTCAACTAAACCAATATTTTTAACTTGCCCAGCAAGTGCAAAAACTTTTGTTCCTTTAGAATTTTTTGTACCAATACTACTAAACCATTCATGGCCTTTTAAGATAATAACAGGAATATTAGCGAAAGTTTCAACATTATTCACAGATGATGGTTTACCTCTAAACCCGGCTTCACTAGGAAACGGAGGTTTTTTAGTAGGTTCACCTCTTAATCCTTCCATCGAGTGAATCAAAGCTGTTTCTTCACCGCAAACGAAAGCCCCAGCTCCTAATTTTATTTCCAAATCAAATGAAAAGTCTGTGCCAAAGATATTCTTTCCGATTAAACCTGCTTCTTTAGCTTGTTTAATCGCTACTCTTAACCTATCTGTGGCTACGCCGTACTCAGCTCTAATATAAATTAAACCGTGATTAGCACCTATTGCATAACCACCAATCATCATCGCTTCTAAAACTGAATGCGGGTCTCCTTCCATGATTGATCTATCCATGAAAGCACCCGGATCACCTTCGTCTGCATTACAAATGATATATTTTTCATCTCCAGGAAATCTTCTTGTCATTTCCCATTTTAAACCTGTATAAAAACCGCCACCACCGCGACCTC
>CAYVEW010000435.1:0-1210 GCA_964450375.1 uncultured Bacteroidales bacterium | reverse complement strand
CAAGAACCTTCAGCAGCTATTCTTGAAGCTTTCTTAGCAGCTTTGGCGATTCCCTTTTCTCTTAACCAGTCAACAGCTTGATCTATATCGCCATTAGTTTCAACTAATGCTTTTTTACAATCCATTAATCCAGCACCAGTTTTTTCTCTTAATTCTTTTACTAATTTAGCACTAATTTCCATATTTAATCCTCCTGATTTTTCTATTTAAATATATCATATTTTATTTATCTTTACAATACTGTAAGTCTTTAAAAAGGGAGCATTTTTAATTGCTCCCGTAATTATTAAAGTGCTGTTTGAATAAGTTCGATTAGTTCTGCTTTTCTTAAAGCTGAGTATCCACTTAAGTCAAGAGCTTTTGCTAAATCTTTAAGTTCAACAACTGTTTTAGCTTCTAACTCTTCTTGAGTGAATCTTGGTTCAGTCTTAGTTTCTGGCTTAGCTTCAACTTTTACTTCAGCTTTTGGTTCAGCCTTAACTTCAACTTTTACTTCTTCTTTTTTAGGTTGAGAAGTAACTTTAACCACAACAGGTTTACTTACAGGTTTGCTAGCAGGTTTTTTCTCTTCAACAACTTCTTCTTCATCATCGATTTCATCGATTTCAGTTTCATCAGTTAAATCTTCGTCGTTTTCATCACTAGATACGCTTGTTCCACCACTAGCTTCGATTACAGCGTCAGCCATTTTGTTAACGATTAATCTTACTGAACGTAAAGCGTCATCGTTAGCTGGAATAATGTAATCTACTTCATCTGGATCGCAGTTAGTATCAACAATACCGAAAACTGGAATATCTAATCTTCTTGCTTCTAAAATAGCGTTTCTTTCTTTTCTTGGATCAATGATGAATAAAGCTTGCGGCGTATTGCGCATATCTTTAATTCCACCCAAGAATTTTTCAAGACGTGCCATTTCTTTTCTTAAATTAATAACTTCTTTTTTAGGTAAAACAGCAAAAGTTCCGTCAGCTTCCATCTTGTAAAGATCATGAAGTTTTTTGATAGATTTTTTGATTGTTTTGAAGTTAGTTAGCGTTCCACCTAACCATCTTTGGTTAACGTAGAAATGTCCTGAACGTTCAGCTGCTTCTTTGATTGGATCTTGAGTTTGTTTCTTAGTTCCTACAAATAACACCTTTCCACCTTCAGATACAATATCGAATAAGGCTTTGTAAGCAATATCGATTAAATCGCTAGTTTTTTGCAA
>CAYVEW010000434.1:0-1210 GCA_964450375.1 uncultured Bacteroidales bacterium | reverse complement strand
AACAAAAAGTCTTATTTATTCAGCAGCAAGTGTGATTATAACAGTTAACTCTTACGTTTTATGTGTATTCTTAATTTTGCACTTTACTATTAATGTGAATAAATAGAACGAAGGCATAAAAAAACTCAGAACGTACTTTGTTCTGAGTTTTTTGTATGATTATTTTTGTGATGCTTATTTCTTTTTCGAATCCGAAATAAGCTTTCTGATTCCTTTTACATTTTCAATAAAAATGGCCAGTAAAATTCCTAAAACAATAGCCATAATTCCAAATCGTTTAAGATAGCTCATCAAATTATTTTCCACCACCGAAAGAGCCGAGAAATCCTGTATAATGGTGATGGGGTCGGTTCTAAGCTCCAGTTGTTGTTCCAGTCCTTGTTTTTCTTTGTAAAGCGAAATAATCTGCGGGTGGTACAACTGTGTTGTTTTTTCGTTCATCACCAGTAGCTGGCCTGCCTGGGTTTTTAGCTGATCGTCTGATTTCTTAAAATACTCAGTTTTTTTCAGGCTGTCTAATGTGCTTATCTCAGAGTCTAACTTTGCAATTAACTCAATCAGTTGCTTTTTGCGTATAGTATTCAGGTCATGAATGTATTTATTGTCTTCAATATACTTTAAAATGCTTTCCTGGATAACAGGAAAAACCGATTGGTCAAACACTTCTACCTTAACCACAAAACGGTTTCTGGATATGGTCGTATCTGATGTTTGGTATTTCTCATCATAATCCACTAAATCAGTAATGCCGTCTTTGTTTAAATCAATTACTTTATAAGCTTTCACATTCTTAACATCACTTAATGTAACAGAATCCACACTCAATTTTTCTACAAGTCCATCAATATTTCCTTCTGCAAATAATTCATTAATGTTGTTAACATAACTAATCATATCTAAGCTCGACATGGCATTGGAATAGGCTTCCAGGCTCGAAGAATAATACCTTGGAGTGGATTTAAACCGAAAAAAACCAATGGCTAAACCAATTAAAACAATCACTCCGATTAAAATGGCTCTGCGAATAAAAAATAAAAGAATTTGATAGAGTAAATGGATCAGTTTATTAAATATATTTACAATTCCATTACCTATTTTTTGAAATACTTCGATTAAGTCAATTTCGTCGTTTCGTTGTTCTGTGCTCATGTTTCTTACTTGTTAAGTTTTTGCAAATATATAATTTATTGATTTCTAATTTTACTTTTTT
>CAYVEW010000433.1:0-1211 GCA_964450375.1 uncultured Bacteroidales bacterium | reverse complement strand
CCATTGGAGATTTAATTTAATGAATGTTATAATTCATCCTGGTTTCGCTAAAGGGGATGTTAAAATCCCACCATCAAAATCCTATTTGCACAGAGCTATCATCTGCGCTAGTTTAGCTGAGGGAAAATCCGTTATAAAAAACATAATTTTATCAGAAGATGTAAAAGCGACGATCAACGCATTGAAAACCGTTGGAATTCAAATAAATAAATTAGATAACGCTTTAGAAATTTATGGGAGAAAAGAATTTCCTTTTATCGGCGATGAAGTAATTGATTGTAATGAATCGGGTTCAACATTAAGGTTTTTAATTCCTTTGCTAACTAATATGAAAGGAATTTTATTTACTGGAAAAAGAGGGCTTTTTAAAAGGCCTTTATCGATATATAAGGATATTTATGAACGCAATAATTTAAGCTTTAGTTTAAATGAAGAATCTTTATTTACAAAAGGAACAATTGAAGCTGGTAATTATATAATTAACGGCAACATAAGTTCACAATTTATCAGCGGATTATTATTTGCACTTCCATTAAAATCAACAGATTCTACAATAGAAATTGTCGAGCCGTTTGAATCTAAAAAATACGTTGATATGACTATTAAGGTTTTATCGGAATTTGGTATAAATATACAAATAAACAATAATATTTATTTTATTAAAGGTAATCAACAATATAAACCAAAAGACTATATTGTTGAAGCTGATTTTTCACAAGCGGCTTTCTTTGCTGTAGCGGGAATAATTAATGGTGATATAAGTATTTCCAATTTAAATGAAGAAACTTTGCAACCCGACTATGATATAATTTCCATTATTAAAAAGATGAACGGGAAAATTGTCAAAGAAAAAAATGATTTTCGTTTCTTAAAAAGCAAAACCAAAGGCATAGAAATAGATGTTAGCCAATGTCCTGATCTATCACCGATACTAGCTATATTAGGCGGACTATCTGAAGGAAAAACGGTTATTAAGAATGTGTCTAGATTAAAACTTAAGGAGATTGATAGGCTTAGCGCTATAGTCGATTACCTTACTGTTTTAGGCGTTAAAACTAATTATGATGAAAATACAATTGAAATCTTTGGGCAACAATTCTTCACGCCTAAAGAATTTAATACCTATAATGATCATCGTATAGTAATGGCTTTAGCCATTGGAGCATTAAAATCCCATAAACCTTTAAGAATAAATAACATTAACGTTATAA
>CAYVEW010000432.1:0-1212 GCA_964450375.1 uncultured Bacteroidales bacterium | reverse complement strand
AAAAACTGGACAGTTTAAAAGTAGACAAATTAATGTTAATTTTAAACTGTAATTATGAAAAAGAAAAGATTTACACCACAACAAATTGCCACGATACTCAAAGAGTATGATAAAGGCAAATCAGTAGAAGAAATAACTCGAGATCATGGAGTTAGTAAAGCTTCATTTTATAAATGGCGCCAACGTTATGGAGGTATGGAAGCTACAGAATTAAAGCGATTAAAAGAACTTGAAGAAGAGAACCGTAAACTAAAACAGATGTATAGTGAGTTAGCTTTAGACCTTATGGTTGCTAAGGAGATTATTGAAAAAAAGCTTTAAAGCCTTGCCAAAAGAGAGATATAGCAAAAGAAATTATTAATCAATTACCAGTTGGCATCCGCAGGGCGTGCCGTGTTTTAAATATGAGCCGGTCGGTATTTTATTATCAAACCACGAAAGATGATAGTGATGTGATAGATGCATTAGAAAAAGAAGTTGGTTTACATTCTACGGAAGGATTTTGGAAGATATTTGATCGATTACGTCAGCAAGGCTTTTCTTGGAACCATAAACGTGTACATCGAGTTTATTGTAAGATACGATTAAATATAAGGAGAAAGGTAAAAAAACGTTTGCCAGCCAGGGTTAAGGAGCCATTAGATGTTCCTGAAAAACTAAACCAGACATGGAGTATTGATTTTATGCACGATGCTCTTGAGAATGGTAGAAAGATCAAAGCATTTAATGTTATGGATGATTTTAATAGGGAAGCTCTACATGTAGAGTTAGATTATTCAATAAAAAGCAATAAGGTGGTTTATATTCTGAACCATTTAATTAACCGTCGTGAGAAACCTGATATCATAAGGATGGATAATGGTCCTGAGTTTATAGCTGATTTACTGAAAGATTGGAGTCGTATGGTAGGAATAGAGTTACGCTATATTCAACCAGGAAAACCGACTCAGAATGCTTTTATTGAAAGATTTAATGGAACATTTAGACGAAATGTGCTAGATGCATATATTTTTGAGTCCCTTGATCAAGCCAGGGAAATAACAGATCAATGGCTTTATGATTATAATAACTATCGGCCACATGATGCCTTAAACGGACTGAGTCCTATTAAATATGCAGAAAATTTTATCAATGGGGCTAGCCCCATTGATAAAAAAGAAATATCTTTGAAAAAGTCTACTTTAACCCTGTCCTAAAAATGGGAAGCTCACA
>CAYVEW010000431.1:0-1214 GCA_964450375.1 uncultured Bacteroidales bacterium | reverse complement strand
ACACTTAAAAATTAGTTATGCTGTTTTAGGTGTTGAAGAGTCTTCAAGTGGTGATATAGCTCGTCGTGCAGGTAACGAAATGTTATTTCAAATGCAAGCAATGATGAACATTGAAACAATGAATGCATACGAGGTAAAAAAGATTCTTACTTGTGATCCACATGCTTTTAATACTTTAAAAAATGAGTATTCAGATTACGATGGAAATTACGAAGTAATTCATCATACACAGTTTTTACAACAGTTAATTGCTGAAGGAAAACTTAAAATAAATACTGATCTTTTTAAAGATAAAACCTTGACTTATCATGATCCTTGTTACTTAGGACGTGCAAACGGAGAGTATGATGCTCCAAGAGATGTATTAAATGCAATTCCATCGAAAAAGGTTGAAATGAAACGTAATAAGAGCAATGCTCTGTGTTGTGGTGCTGGTGGTGGACAAATGTTTAAAGAGGCAGAAAAAGGTAATAAAGAAGTTTTTATTGAACGAATAGAAGATGCTCTTGAAACAAAAGCTGATATTGTTGTTACTGCTTGTCCTTATTGTATGGTAATGATGACTGACGGATTAAAATACAAAAACAAAGAAGAAGAAATTAAAAACTTCGATATTGCAGAAATAATCGAAAAATCTTTAGAATTATAATTTAAAATAAGAATAAAATGGAAGAAAAATTAACCATTAGAGGTGGCGAGTTCTTAATTAAAAAGACTGAAGCCAATGACATGTTTATACCAGAAGAGTTTGACGAAGAACAGAAGATGATTGCCCAAACTTGTGATGATTTTCTTGAAACAGAGATTTTCCCAAATCTTGAAAGAATTGATGCTCAAGAAGAAGGTTTAATGGAAGAAGTAGTTAAAAAAGCTGGTGAACTTGGTCTTTTAGGAATTTCTGTTCCTGAAGAGTACGAAGGATTTGGACAATCATTTGTTACATCAATGTTAGCAAGTGAAAGAATGGGTGCTGGTAACTCATTTGCTGTTGCTTATTCTGCGCATACTGGTATTGGTTCTTGCCCAATTGCTTATTACGGAAATCACGAACAAAAACAAAAATATTTAACAAAATTAGCAACCGGTGAATTAACAGGTGCTTATTGTTTAACCGAACCAGGAGCAGGTTCTGATGCTAACTCTGGTAAAACAAAAGCTGTTCTTACAGAAGATGAAAAACATTATGTTCTTAACGGACAAAAAATGTGGATTAC
>CAYVEW010000430.1:0-1221 GCA_964450375.1 uncultured Bacteroidales bacterium | reverse complement strand
ACAAAAACAAATATTTATGCTACTTTTTCATTCAACCTGGGATCCTCGGTTATGTAACCTATTTGATATCTTTTCCCTGTTTTAATCACGCTATATATTGTTCTCAGTAATTTGTTTGAAATATTATTCATAATTAAAAAATATGGTTTCCCTTCTAGTTTCTTTCTGTCAAAATACAAGCGATATTCTGGATTCATTCTTGCAGCGGAAACTGCACACATGTATAATAAAGATTTTAATTCTTTGTTTGCCATGTGACTCACCTTGGATTTGCTTACCATTTTCCCGCTTGAATTTGGAAATGGACATACCCCACAATATGATGCAGCCTTTCTTGCTGTATTAATCGATTTAAAATTATTTGTTTTTACAATCAAATCACATGCAGTTACAGGCCCAATCCCTATAATATCTGTTATGAGATTGTAATTTCTTCTTAAATCAATATTTGAGTCAATAATCTTCCATATTTCATTTTCCAAATCGGTTATAGATTTACTTAGACATTCAAGCATTTTATTTGTTACCTGATGTGCTATTCGTGAATTAAAAGCCATATGAGAAGTTCGTTTTTCATGTGTTATTAACATTTTTCTTTCTTTTACTAGTTGCGATCTTAGGTTAAAAAGATCTTTCAGTTCTTTTAATGACTCACTTGGATAATCAATTGCTACTAGCTTATCTCCAAATCTTTCACCAAACTCCCGAATCCGCATAGAATCTATTTTATCGGATTTTCCCTTTAGAAGCCCAAGACTATGTCGTATTTGATATCCTGTTACTAAAGCTAAAGGAACTTTAAAGCATCCTGATAAGAATAATAACATATCCCCATAAACGCCAGTATGTTCAGCACATAATAAAGCATTTTCCGGGAGGGTTTCTAAAAAATGAACAATTCCTTTGAAGTTGTTCTTAATAACCTTGTGAACAATTTTTTGTTCTTCATCATAAAAGCTAACATCAAACTTTTTTTGTGACAAGTCAATTCCATAAATTCGTATCATATTTTATTATTTTATGAGGCTCCGGTTGAGTGGCTGTAACCGTAATAATGGGTTTTTCCCGATATACTCTCTGGCTTTAACTCAATAATATATGCTGTCCTTAAAACTTTTTATAGGTTTCTCCTAATCCAAAAATGAAGTTTACGCAGCATATAGGAGTCTCTTTATTAAACTACTTCAAGTATAATAAATTCCAGATGTAAATCTAACGGTT
>CAYVEW010000429.1:0-1222 GCA_964450375.1 uncultured Bacteroidales bacterium | reverse complement strand
ACTGAAACAGAACTCAATATATGAATTTGCAAGAGGTTTTGTCCTGGTAAGATAAAAGTCACGTATAAGTTTTTTTCTTTTCAACAGAGTTGCCGCTTTTTCTAATACGTTGAGCGTTCCAGGTATGTTTGATTTTTCCCATGATAGAGGAATTCTTGAAGCAAGAAAACGGCAAGCTCTTTTTATAGTTAATTTTTTTTCCCAACCCTGCCATTTTGTTATAAGCAGATACGTTTTTCTTGCTGTTGCATTTTTTATATTAAGAAGCTCTTTCTGATTAAAATAGAGAAATCCTTTATGTTCTATGTTTTTGTAAACATAATCAGCAAGAGTCAATATCAAAATCTCTGATATTTTACTATTACGGAACTGTTTCTCATATATCTTTCTTTTGTTTTCCGGAAAATTCTGTACCTTTTTGAAAGTATATTCTTGCTTATCTTGAAGGATACTAAAATCATGATTCCCATCCATTTTTGCTTTTAATTCGGCATTGTAAAACATGTTATTAAACTCAACGTTACAATGTCTCAACCTCTGGATACTGTCTTTTATTCTTTCAAGATGATTATATTTCACACCTGACACTTTAGCTAAAGTAAAATAATCTGTTACGATTTCCTTGCTGTTTTGTTCTCTTGAGAGTTTCAATATTCCATAAAATATTTTTTCATCAAATTCCTGGGGGATCTTATTTGAAATGAGATCAGGATCCCCTCTAGGTGTAACCTTCATATAGCTGTTATCTCTTTCTGAAAATATGTATTTACGGGCTTTTCCGTCCGCTACATTGCAGTCTTTTGTAAAAAAAGGAAGCTCTATCATATTCATTTCATATTTTATTAATTCAGAATTAAATTCAGGATCAGAATCAAGGTCATAATTAATTTCCTCAGTTTCTATCATCAAGACATCACTATCAACTTGTCCTGAATCTTGTTTTTTTAACTGATTATTTTTAACCATTTTAATGCCTCAAAAAGTTAAGTACCTAAAATCATTCATTTCAAATTATCACTGACCATCATAGAAATATTTGCTTTACAAACGTAAAAACCATTGATTTTCTGTTCCGGAGGGGTCATTTTTACCTCAATATTATCACTGACCATCATAATTCAGTAGAAATTAACAGGCCTGATCAGATTTGTCAATAATATTATCACCGACCATCATAGAAATTATCACTGACCATCATAAATATTATCACTGACCATCATAG
>CAYVEW010000428.1:0-1222 GCA_964450375.1 uncultured Bacteroidales bacterium | reverse complement strand
TGGACTACATGATGGTAGTTTCTTCAGAAATCACAAAGCGTAAAAAAGCAGAGGAAGAGCTGAAGAGAGCTTACAATTTATACCGAACCCTGGTATCAAATTTACCCGGTGTTGATGCCTATTTATTCGATAAGGATAAACGAATTATTATTGCAGAAGGAGCTGAGTTTAAAGAAGGGATTTATTCCAGATCAGATTTTGAAGGCCGGATTGTAACCGAGCTAAATCTTGAAAAAAACGTGCTCGATTATTTAGACCATTTGTATACGGATGCTTTACATGGCCAAAAAGCAAGTGGCGAACTACCTTATAAAGACCGATGGTATCATCATATGGCAGTTCCGGTTAAAGACCACAAAGGTAAGGTGCTGGGAGGAATAGTGGTTTCTCAGGATGTAACCAAACAAAAACTAGCTTACAATGAAACTGAGAACTATAAAGATAAACTTAAACACTTAACAAGATATTTACAACAAGTAATCGAAAAGGAGAAAACGATACTGGCACGAGAGATTCATGATGAATTAGGACAAAATCTGACCTTTGTAAAACTGAATTTAGCTTTATTAAACAAAAAGTTGACAAACGATAAGGAATCATCAGAGCTTATTCAATTGCAAAATGCATACGATATGATCGATAATCTGATTATAAGAGTTAAAAAGGTTTCAGCAGAATTAAGGCCTACCTTGATTGATGATCTCGGCATTATTGCTGCAATGGAATGGCATTTAAACGAGTTTTCTAATTTAACCGGAATAAAGTTTACATTTGATTATACAAACGAAGATTTACAATTAGACAAGGAATTATCAATTAATATGTATAGGATTTTACAAGAAGCTCTTACAAACTGCACAAAATATGCCAAAGCAACAGAGTTACGCGTGAGCCTTAACATAATTAATGATGAACTTGTTTTTAACATACATAATAACGGAATTGGAATAAAAGATGATGAAATACAGAAAACCAATAGTTTTGGTATAACCGGAATGAGAGAACGTGTCGACCTTTTTAACGGCAGTTTTTCAATAAAAGGTTCGGCTAAAGGAACATTCATAAATATTACAATACCTAAAAAATAATTGTTAAATGATAAACATTCTAATTGCTGACGATCATACCATTGTGCGAAAAGGATTAATAGAACTGGTAGAAGACATAGGAGAAATAAAAGTAATTTCGGAAGCGAAAAATTCTGCCGAAGTGATTCATTTAT
>CAYVEW010000427.1:0-1225 GCA_964450375.1 uncultured Bacteroidales bacterium | reverse complement strand
TTCGCGATATCGATGAATCGGCCATCTCCATGCGCTGGATCGGTAACGAACCCAGTAACGAACTCGAAGGCGTTTACATGCTGAATCGTGCCGGTAACTGGGATGAATTCCGCGCCGCAGCCAGTAATTTTAAGGCCGTCAGTCAGAACATTGTTTACGCCGATGTGGACGGCAATATCGGTTTACAGAATTCAGCCGGGGTTCCTTTAAAGAAAGATCATTATTACTCGATCTATCCCGGTGATACAGATGAATATGATTGGGTGGGCTTGCTTGATTTTGATAAACTGCCCAATTCCTATAATCCCGAAAGCGGCATGGTCTCCTCTGCAAACAATCGTGTGGCAGGTGAACACTATCCTTTCTTTATTTCACATTGGCCGGAAGCGCCCTATCGCATCGATCGTATCCGACAGCTCCTGAGAATGCAAAATAACATGGGTGTTGCCGACATGATGGTGATCCATTTGGATGATTATTCTTTACTTTATGAAGACCTTAAACCACTCATGACCGCTGTTTTGAACAACGTTGCTCTTACGGAGCAGGAAGCACAAGCTTATACGATATTCAAAACATTTAACGGAGAATTAAAAAAGGACGCCGCCGCCCCCTGTATTCTTGAAACTTTTTACATGAAATTCCTCGAGAACAGCATGGGTGACGAATTGGATAGTATAAGCTACGACATGGTCATGCGAAGCTCTTCCTTCGTCCGCAATTATTTTCTTAATGTCTGGGGCAATTCGGCATCACCCTGGATGGATGATGTCAATACGCCCAAGATCGAAGGATTCAATGATATGGTCGTCCTAAGTTTCAAAGCTGCCGTTGCCGACCTAAACGACAGGCTGGGGAAAGATCCACAAGATTGGAAATGGGGCGACATGCACAAGCTGACACTTGAGCATCCCATGGGAGGTGTCAAGATCCTGGATCGTTTATTTAGTTTGAATCGTGGTCCTTATCGCATGGGTGGCGACTGTTTTACGGTAGCCCCTTTTGTTTTTCGTTACTACGATCCTTACAAGATCAAGCACGGACCCTCGCACAGGCATATTTATACCACAGACGATTGGGACAGATCTAAGACCGTTATCCCCACAGGAACTTCCGGCATTCCCAAGAGTCCGTTTTACTGCGACCAAACAGAACTTTACATAAACGGAAAATATCACAATGATTTTGTCAGCAAGCAATTGATCCGGGCAAATTCGGTTTATCG
>CAYVEW010000426.1:0-1226 GCA_964450375.1 uncultured Bacteroidales bacterium | reverse complement strand
AGGATAAAGATTATCTTGTAATCGCTAATTTTAGGGAATATGAAATTGAAATTAACTTGGATGAAGTTAATCTTAAAGACTTTAAATATTTTTACGGCGATAAAATCATCTTAAATAAATCACTTAAACTAAAACCATATCAAGCTTCTGTGTTCACAAGAAAAAAGGCATAGTTATACTATGTCTTTTTATTTAGGTTGATAATACTTTAATTATCGCTTAATTTGTGATAAAATATTTTTATTAAAGAATAGGTGCTTAAAGATATGAAAAGAAGAACTTTTAGAGAAATGATTATTAAACTTATCTATCAAGATATTCTCGGTGGCGATTACCTTTTGGATGATTATTCAAAAGAAATCATCGAGACTTTTTTGGCAGTTAAAGAAAAATATTCAGAGGTGGATAATGTCATATCTTCAAATCTGACAAATTGGACGATTGACAGATTAAATTATGTCGATTTGGCGATTATCAGATATGCGGTTTATGAGATGATTTATCTTAAAACGCCACCGCAAGTAGCGATTAATGAGGCGTTAGAAATAACTAAAGTATATTCTAATTTAGATGATGATTCAGCTAAGAAGTTCAATAATAAACTCTTGGATAATATCAAAAAATCATTAGGAAAAGAAAATGGTTAGAGAGTATTTAACAGTAACGGCATTAAACCGTTATTTAAAATATAAATTAGACAATGACTCTGAATTACAAAACATCCTCTTAAAGGCGGAAATTTCTAATTTTAAGAGACATTCAAGAGGGCATCTATATCTAACCTTAAAAGACGATTCATCGCAAATAAGCGCGATTATGTTCGTGTCATCAACAAAGAGACTTAATTTTAATCCTAAAGACGGCGATAAAGTAATCGTTGAAGGTTATATTTCGATTTATGAAGCTTATGGAACTTACCAAATCTATATCCAAAAGATGGATTTAGATGGTGTGGGAGATTTATATTTAGCTTATGAAAAATTAAAGGAAGAACTAAGTAAAGAAGGCTATTTTGACGAAAGTCATAAAAAAGCTTTACCGAAGTATCCTAAAACCATCGGGGTTGTGACTTCTCCGACAGGAGCGGCTGTTAGAGATATCATCAACGTTATCTCTTCAAGATTTCCTTTAACTAATATCATCGTTTACCCGGCTTTAGTCCAAGGAGTTGACGCTAAAGAATCGATCGCTAAACAGATCAATTTGGCTAACAAACAAAATTTAGT
>CAYVEW010000425.1:0-1227 GCA_964450375.1 uncultured Bacteroidales bacterium | reverse complement strand
GTGCGGCAATCTGAAACTGCAGCATTTTATGACCTGGATTCTATAGGGTTTTCGACATCCCTGAGAAAAATCTGCATCTTCAGAAGAGGGGGTTTCCAGAACCCGAATTCAACCAAATGCAGATCTCATCACAGGGCCTATCATAATATACCTGTACTTCGGACCGGGGTTTTTGAAAAAACCTGACTCGGTACGAAACAGGCATCTGATTTTTGGGCTGTGAAAAGATATTTTTCAAAGCCCGACCATTTGAAATAAATTACCGAAAGTTAAGGAGAATTCCTCATCCGGCAAAGTGGTCAAATTGTCATGAGATTATTATTATTAATAATTAAGATTCCAAATAACCACTATTTATTTCTGCAATGAATCAGGGGATATTTATAGGTATGTGCTAGATAATTAATATTATATAAATATTAAGTTTAATTATTTAAGAGACTGTCTGAAAAAATAATTTTTGCGGAAAATTGACATCGGTAAAGCAAGATCTTGCCCCCTAAATTATATATACAGCATAAATATGATATTTACAAACAGATTTCACCCCACATTATCCAAATAAATTAGCCATTCAAACAAGATTTTTTAAAGAGACGATCGAGAAATATATATAGTTAATAATTATTTTAGTGGGCATAAAACCCCCCAGATACCTTACAAATAATAATGACAAATCCAGACCCTGAAACATCCCGGAACCGAAAATAATAAAGGATCTTCCATTTGTCATACTACCCCGCACCCCTTGCAGGAAGGAAGAAGGATTTCACCAGCACTTCAACAAAGGGCTCAACCCTGAGCCGCCTAAAGGCACAGCAGATATAATATAGGCAGCAAATCATAAGGCTTCAAACGAAACTCCTGCAAGAACCAAACAGGAGTACCTATAGTATATTATAAACAAATTGATATAAATAAATGATATATCATTAAGCGCATGAATATAGCAGATGGCAAGTTTTTCAAAGAACAGGTCAGCTTAACTGTCCCCGGGCAATCCGGACAAACGGACATTTAAAACGTGGTCAGAAACTTAAAATATGCCCCGCCCTTTAAGCCTCCTTCCGAGATTCAAGCTTAATCCGGGTATTCAAACTTTTCCGGGATTCAAAACCTTCCCCGAAATTCAAGCTTAATCCGGGTATTCAAACATCTCCGGAATTCAAGTTTTATCCGAACGAAAAAGAGCCCAAACGTCATACCAATACTTTATAATAACTCCTT
>CAYVEW010000424.1:0-1230 GCA_964450375.1 uncultured Bacteroidales bacterium | reverse complement strand
AGCTCATTGAAAAACCTTCATTCTTCAAGAGCTACATCTTCAATATTGATGGAAGAATTAAGGTTCCGAAGGACTTCTTTACTTTTTTCAATGTTTAATTTCGCAAGATATTTGATTATTAGTTTCCTGTTTAGTGTAAAAATCTTGGTGGGTTTGATTCTGCTTTCGTAATTGAGATAGCCTTCATCGAGGTCGGAATTGTTTATTACCACGCAGCCTGCATAATTTTTAGGGTTGCTGGTAATCGCACAGCAGATTACGTCATCGTTATGCGTGTTGTAAGAACTGTTAGAAATGATAATGGCAGGCCTTCGTTTGCTTGTGGAAAGGTCGGAAAAGGGGAATGGGATGAGGACAATATCCCTCTGCTTAACATTCGTTCCAGGCTTCGTCATATTCGTTATCCCAGAAAGATGCTAAGGAATCCTCGGTAATGGTTCTCTTGCTTTCAAGAGCTTTAACTTTCAGCTTCAATTCCTGGATTTCAGAGAGCAGGTACTCAATGACGTCTCCTTTCATGTAACTTATTTTCGTACTTACCTGCAGGCCCTCAGATGTTTCGAAGACCATGTCCTTATCCAGCCTGCTCTGATAAACGTGGTCTTCAGGACTTGTTTTCCGAACCTTTACCATTGTGCTTTCCCTCTATTATTTTCAAAAAAATGTCAAGTAATTCCGGGTCTTCGGATTCTAAATGCAGGACTTTGTTTTTGACCTCATCATTATTCTGGTGGCTAAAAGTAATCAGGCTGGCATGCAATTTCCCGTCTCTTTCAAACTCTCTTACAAAGGCAACGTTTATAGGGAATATATTCTCACCCGAGTAGGCGATCTTATTCAGGAAATCTTCTTTAAAAATATCTCCCAGGGCCTTCCCCTCAAGCCTTACTTTTTCAATTGCTGCCATCATGATAGGTTATAAACTCCATGCTATATAAGGAATAAGATCACGAAGAAGCGACGGCTTCACCAGGATTTAGCAAGTCCCCAGCCAGGCTACCTTTGCAAATCAAATTATGGAATTTAACCCTGAGAGGAGCGAAAAAAGTTATTCGTACATAGATTAGTCCACTTGAGGGAGCACAGCTAATGAAATGAACTACTCATTGCTGAAACAGAATTCGGCTGAAAAAACAAAGGGCATATCCGATGATTCACGTATTGGAAAACAATGTAACCGGAATACCGTTTTCAACCGTTCTTGTCCGCACGAAGTGCGGCTTTTCCAGG
>CAYVEW010000423.1:0-1236 GCA_964450375.1 uncultured Bacteroidales bacterium | reverse complement strand
CTTCAATTTTGTTATTTCTGATAAGATATAAAGGGCGAAAAGCTCCAGCATATTCTAGCTCTGCTTTCTTTTTATCGATAACGCAAAACGCTATATCCATTCCGTCTTTAAGCTTTGTATTTTCTGATGTTTTACCAAAAGTCACAGCCACACCGTCATTTAAATGTTGTAGAATCTCATCAGCACCTTCTATCTCTTCATCATCAGTAATTTTTCTTAATAATTCAAAACCGATAATAGACATGAATGCTCCTGGAACACCGTGTCCTGTACAATCGACTACCGCCAGGAATATTTTATCCTTTTTTTCATTTATCCAGTAAAAATCTCCACTAACAATATCCTTAGGTTTAAGCAAAACAAAAGATCCGGGTAGAATTCTTTTGTATAAATCTAATGAAGGTAGTAAAGATTCTTGAATTCGCTTTGCATAAATAATACTATCGGTAATACTTTTATTTTTTACCGTAAGTTCTTCTTTTTGTTTTGCAATTTGTTTTGCAATTAGCTCTTTATCCTTTAGCTCTTGATTCGACTTTCGCAGGCTGCGCGTTCTATACTGAAAAATCCATATAATAATAGCTGCTAATAAAATTATATAAGTTGCATAAGCAAATTTCGTTTCCCACACAGGAGTTAAAACTATAATTTCGAGACTTGTTCCTGTTTCGTTCCAAATATTATCGCTATTAGATCCTTTAACTGTAAATGTGTAATTACCTGGTCGTAAATTTGAGAAAGTGGCATATCTTCTATTTCCAAGATTTATCCATTCATCCTCAATACCCTTGACCTTATATGCGTAATTATTTTTTGCAGGATTTGAAAAGTCTAATGCTGCAAACTCTATATTTATAAGGTTATTTTTAAAAGGTATTTTTACTTGCCTATTTTCGCCAATTTCTATTTTATTAACAATCCTATCAATTAAAACCTCTACTGAAGTTATTTCAACATTTGGAATTACTTGATTTTTAACAATAGAGTCTGGGAAGAATGAATTATAACCTGCAATTCCTCCAAAAAAAAGCTCTCCATCTTTAGATTTGAATGCGGCTCCATGATTAAATTCAAAATCTTGTAAGCCATCTGATATTCCAAAATTACTAAACATCTCACTTTCTGGACTAAACCTGGACAATCCTCGATTCGTACTTATCCATAAATCCCCATTATTGCCAGGTAAAATTGCATATACAAAATTATTTGGCAAGCCATCTTTCTCAGTATATGCTT
>CAYVEW010000422.1:0-1238 GCA_964450375.1 uncultured Bacteroidales bacterium | reverse complement strand
TTAACAGGCACTATAGCACTTACTTCATTTGTTTTACTTTGCGCCACTAATCTGTAGGGTAAATATATAAAACCTTCATCTCCCCAATTTTCACCATGACTATTCGCTACTTTGAAAGCACCTACTTCCCATTTAGACATAGGTTTTTCAATCCAGTCTCCTTCCCCATCATTCGCATCTGGATCCCACTTATAGTTACTTGGTGGTAATGTTTCACCAATATGAACAGGGTCTAAATCATATTCAACATCAAAATCATATGCTACATTATCATCATAGCCGACTATTGTCATAGCATGATCAAACTCAAAATCATCATCTGGATTGTAATCACCAAAAATTGATTTACCACCCATATAATATTCTGTAGGTATGGTGTATCTGGGAGCATGTGTAAGATCAAACCCAAAAACTGCCACACCTCCAACAGGATCACCTGTACCGTGATTCGCAAGATATATTTTCAGGTCATTCATATTCTGATAATCATTCTCAGGATTCGATAGTGCACCGAATTGTACTCTTTCTAAAGCTCTGTTATTCATTGCATCGTAATAATAATCATAACCGCTCATCCACTGGATACCATTTCCAGTCAGGGAATCACCTGTTACTTCTTCCCATATAACAGAATTAGGTACTCCGTATTCGATAGCTGTATCAAAAGCACTTTCCATTGGTGTGCCATCAGAAGTATTTCCAATATTCCAGTAATTAAATGTGTAATTTATCGGATACTGATTGGTTTTCTCTGATGATGGTATTTTTCGTAGCCAATTAATTTCATACGTAAAAGCGTACCCTATCACTGCCGCATGAACACAATTCCCATACCATCCTTGATGAAAAACAGGTCTGAAATAGTAACCTGGTTCTCCCACAGATGTACCTATTGAATTATCTACTACGCCTTTCATTACTGCATTGCGCCCTTCTTCTGTTATTTCAACACGAGGTAGAGAGTTATAAATCTCTTTCGATCTCTCACTGCATTGATATCCTCCTACAATCCAAGGTTCTCCAGATGGATCAGGATTGATATTTTTTAATTCACAGTATGATTCAGATAGGATTAAAATCAAAAAAAACACTATTAACTTATAAAACTTCACGGTTCCCTCCTTTTTACATTAACTTTTTGTACTGGAGTTACCGCTAGTTTCTGCTTATATTAAAAATAAGGAGTAGAGATCGGCAACTCTAACTTTAACATTTCCCGTATTTTACTTGGTCGGTAG
>CAYVEW010000421.1:0-1240 GCA_964450375.1 uncultured Bacteroidales bacterium | reverse complement strand
ACCTATACCATTAGTTCTTCGGTGATTATTGGAAGCAACGAAGTAGAAATGGGTAGCATTAACGCACTTATCTCCGAATTAGGAATGAACCGACGCAGAATGCGTGCCGAAGTAGTAAACGAAATTGCCATTTTAAAATCATATACCATGGCACGAAGGGCTGTTGAACAGCTCGATTTTGATATTACCTACATTAGTATAGGCCGCCGCGAAATTGCCGAAAGCAAGTTATACCAAAACAACCAATTTGTGGTGATTCCCGACAGCACATTCAAACAACGAAACAACTATCCCATTTATATAAAAATTTTAAGCAACAAAACCTATCTGCTGGAAATTAACGACCAGTACAACATCAAACAAGAGATGCAATTCGGGGAAGTTTTTAAACATAAGGACTTCCATTTTAAAATTGTGTTACAAGATCCTGAAAACTTCGATTACAATGCCAGTTTATCCAATAAATATTATTTCTTTTTTAACGACGTTAACTCGCTGGCGAAACAATACCGTGCTCGTTTAAGTGTGGAGCCCAACGAAGAGCGTGGTTCTATTCTTACCCTTAAAATCAACGGATTTGTGCCGGCCAAAATGGCTGCTTACCTCAACAAATTATCGGAGGTATACATTCAATCCGATTTAAACGAAAAAAACAAACAAGCCCAGAATACCATCAATTTTATCGATGAGCAGTTACAGGTCATTTTAGACTCACTCAACAGAGTAGAATATCGCTTACAAAAGTTCCGTTCCGACAACCAGATTTTCGATCTCAGCCAAAAGGGAAATCTTTTGATGGAAGAACTCAAAAACCTGCAAAACCGGAAAATGGAAATTGAAATTCACAACCGATATTACGATTACATCCAACAATACCTGGCACAAAAAGAAAGTTACGAGTTTATTGTCAATCCAACATCATTGAGCATCAGCAATCAAACCTTGGAAAAACTGGTTGAAAATTACAACAATACCTTAAGCAAAATAAACCAGATGGGTGCCATGGCCAACGAGCCAACCCCAAATACAGTAATCCTAACACAGGAACTGGCTAACCTGAAAAAGGGACTGGCCGAACAAGTAAAAATGGGTAAAAGCCTAAACCAGATTAACCAGGATGAGCTAAACCAAAAAATCAGCCGCACCGAGCAGGAAATTAACAAACTACCTGTAAACGAACGAAACCTGGTAAACATTGAGCGCGAGTACAAGCTAAACAACGAGCTATATACTTTTTTAC
>CAYVEW010000420.1:0-1245 GCA_964450375.1 uncultured Bacteroidales bacterium | reverse complement strand
TGACCGATATTGTCACTTGTTCCCAATCCATCCGGATTATACATCCAACCGCGATCATAACCCTGAGAACGTCTGTTATCATAGATCATATTATAAGAAACACGCGCTTTATCGCTTAAGCGATAGATCAGCTGACCCTGCAAATAATTTTTGCGATTCCAGCCCATATCCACCCACTCACCGGAACCCAACATAGTAGCTGAATCTAAAAGAGATACTTCATTGAATCCCGTTTCTTCACCATAAGCAAAAGGGGTATAGCGTTGCTGACCTTTATTATAACCATCATAGTAAATATGACGGGCATTTAAATAGTAATAGAACTTTCCGGGGATGATCGGTCCGTGAATTCCCAGTTCAACATTATTGATCCCAAATGGTTCAACCCGATTGACACGTGGAAATATATCCTGATGGCCGCTGATATGATCGCCCAGATAAACCTCCATATGCCCACCGAAATCATCGGAACCCTGTTTTGTGGTAATATTGACGATACCCGACATGGCTTGTCCGTATTCGGCATTGAAAGCACCGGAGATGACCTGTAGTTCCTGTACCATGGACGTGTTGACATCTACGGTCGAAGAACGGTCGTATGAATCGGTCATGGGAACACCATCGATCATATACATGACCTCGCCACGGCGTCCGCCGCGTAATGATCCGTCCACATACCCGGCCTGCATAGCAAGCACATCACCCACTTCGGTCACCGGCAAAGATTCCATTTCTTCGGCACCCACCACGGAGGTTGTAGACGTAAGATCCTTCTGGATCATTGCGCGCTCTGCAACGACAGTCACTTCCTGACCCTTCATGACCTCGACACTTAATGCCGCATCTATGTTCGTTGTAAAATCAACCTGAACATTAACATCTGTCATTCTGAGTTGACCGTATCCGATCATCATGAATCGCAGAGTGTAATTTCCCGGAGGAATATTCAGAATATAGTAATTTCCGTCAATATCCGTCGCAGCACCCAGGATGGTTCCGTCTACCAGGATATTACATCCCGGTAAAGGCTCTCCCGTTGCCTGATCAATGACCCGTCCGGAAATTTTTCCCGTTGTACCGGCAAAAAGCATTGAAACGCCAATAGACATAATCAATGTTATTAGAACCAGCCGCCCAATAGTAGTTTTATTCATACTATTCCCTATGATATTTTCTCTTTGCTTGCTTAGTTTGAGCGAAATTAAAATAGTTTCTTCTAAATGCAAAGTTTTTTTTATACATTTT
>CAYVEW010000419.1:0-1256 GCA_964450375.1 uncultured Bacteroidales bacterium | reverse complement strand
ACAGAAGCTGAAAGAGTTGCTGATGACAAAGCTGAGTTAACTGCTTTAGCATTAGATGAAGAAATATATATTACAGCTGATAGAGATCTTCCATTAATGGGATCTATGGGTTCAGACATTACTTGGGCAATCACTACAGACCTTGATTCAATGGCTACACTTAATACAGCTGGTGATGTTGTTTCATTCTTAAATGCGATGACAACAGAATCTACAGTTGTTTTAACAGCTACAATTACTTATGGAACTACAAGTGATACAGTTACAGTCACATATACATTAAAAGCTTATGCTATTACAGATCTTGGCGATATTGCAACTACAGATTTAGGTACTACCGTAGCTGTTCAAGGTAATGTATTCGCTATATTGAAAGATGGTTTCTTCATTGAAGATACAACAGGAAAATTGTTTATTTACAATTCAAATCATTCTTATGTATTAGGTGACGAAGTTCATTTAACAGGTTTAGTGGGTGAATATAAAGAAGCTAGACAATTAACTAACCTATTAGACATGTCAGCTCCACTTACTACTGGAAATGACGTAACTCAAACTGCACTTGATTATACTCACGGAGTTACTACATTAGTTCCAGGAGAAACTTATTCTATCCTTGGAACAGTAGCTATTGAAGGAACTTACAATAATGCTTATATTTACTTGAATGCTACAGATAAGATTGAAATTTACTATAATTCACCAGACGCTTCAGTAGACGCTATTAAAGCTATGGTTGGAAAAATGGTAAAAGTAGAACTAATCTATTACAATAACAACACAGTATTCGCATTTGTTGGTACAGCTCTTGATATCGAAGAAGTTACTGACGCTGAAGCTATTGCGACTGACGCAAGTAATCTTCCAGCTAATTTAACTTTAGGTGATGATTATGTTTTACCTACAGCTTTATTTGGTTCAACATACACTGTAACTGCTGTTTCTTCAGAATTAACTGGCTATTTAGATCACACTACAACTGCTGGTACGTTCTTGATTACACGACCTGCATCTGGTTCTCCAGATGCAGTCGGTACAGTCACAATTAGTGTTTCAAAAGGTACTGAAACTCCTCAAACAGTTGTTATTAATGTTACTGTAAAAGCTCTTGTTGTTGCTTCAGACTTATTCATTTCTGAATACGCAGAAGGCTCTTCAAGTAACAAATGGATTGAAATCTATAATGGTACAGGAGTTGACGTTGATTTAACAGCTTATAAAGTTGCTTTATATTCAAACGGTTCAGCTACTTATGG
>CAYVEW010000418.1:0-1264 GCA_964450375.1 uncultured Bacteroidales bacterium | reverse complement strand
TGTTATGCTTTGTATTTTAATTACACACACAATCATCAAGGTCATGTACACTATTTAAATAAACTATTTTATTGAAGCTATTCAAAGACTCACTTTCATAATTTTCAACTTTCAAAATATTTAAGCTATCAAAGTCAAACTTGTATATAATTGACTTTTCAGGTTTGGCATCTGTGTCAAATAAAAAATATTCATTTTCAAACTCATAAATACCATGAAAATAAAATGGTAGTTCTTTTGAAAATATTGCATCACCAGTCTCTAAATTAATAACTGTTAGACCTGTTATATCAGAATCCCACTGAGAAAACAAATACTTTTTATCCATAGACAAACAATATTCACCACCAGAGAATTCATTTATTTTTCCATTTTTGTCAATGAGCAAAATTCTTCCACTATAATCGCCAAATTTAGATGCAATAAAATAGTTTTCTAAAGGTTGATTTTCGTGTAAAAACAATCCAGCACATCCACCTACCGCTTCAATATTGTCAAAGTATTTTGAATCAATAGTATCGGATCCACTTAAAACAGTCAACCACGAGCGACACGCAATTGAGTACTTGTCTTTATATTCATTTTCTTGAAGCTGTATATAGTCAATTGTGTAAGATTTGAATTGAAACTTCTTTCTCTTTATATTAAACTTATCAGTTGGGTATAAACTATCAACAAAACTATTTACTCTCCAATATAATTTCCCAAAATACGACTCAATTATTTCATTATCCAATATAAACTCAGCAATTTCAGGTTCTTCATTTGGATGAAAAAATATTAAGGACCAACCAGTGTCTTTATTAGAGTCATAGAAAAGTTTTCTACCGTTCCATTTTTCAAATATTATAAACCTTTTCTCGGTCGATATTACCTTTATCTCTTGTTTTTTCAATAGTTCCGCTCCTTGAGAAATATAAAACATATTATCATCAGCTGCTATATAAAAGTCATCTTGATTGTCGCTTTTCATGTATTCAATCTCACTCGAATCTGGCCATAAATATATTGCACATAAGCCTTTAACAAGAATAGAATTTGATGTATCAATTTGATTAGAAGTATATTTCTCAAATGTTGGCTGAGCTTTACTTTTTATCTTTTGTATTTTGGGAGTATCAATTTCAACATAACTTAAAGTATCAGCAGACTGTTTTTTTTCATTCTGTTTTGGATTGTTTTTACATGAAGAAAATACCACTGTCAGCAACAAGAAGATTACAATTTTTCTCATTTTTCGTAATTAAAATATTAAGCATAACGG
>CAYVEW010000417.1:0-1268 GCA_964450375.1 uncultured Bacteroidales bacterium | reverse complement strand
CAACCAATGTTTGCTTACGAGATCTATCGCCATTAAACATTCCTCTGACTTGAGGTAATGTAACATGAGACTCATCAACAATCAATAAGAAATCATCAGGAAAGAAATCGATTAAAGTCGAAGGAGTTTCTCCTTCTTCTCTTAAGGCTAGATGCCTTGAATAGTTTTCTACTCCAGCAACTGTTCCCATCTCTTTCATCATTTCAAGGTCGTACATAGTTCTTTGTTCGATTCTTTCAGCTTCCAATAACTTATTATTATCTTTAAAGTATTTAATTCTTTCTATTAATTCTTCTTTAATCCTTTTTAAAGCTTCTTCCATCTTATCGCTATCCGTTAAGAAGTGAGATGCAGGAAATAAAGATAAAACTTCATAATCTTTATATATTTCACCGCTGACGATATTAAATTCTCTAATTCTTTTTATTTCATCGAAGTCAAATTCAACCCGAATCCCTTTAGTTTTTTGGTATGGCGGCAATATTTCCACAACATCGCCTCTAACCCTAAAACTTCCTCGGACAAAATCAACGTCATTTCTAATATATAAGATATCCACTAAGCGGTTTAAAAGTTTTTCTCTGGATATCGATTCTGATTTTCTTAAAGTTACCATCCCCGCTTTATAAACTTCCGGATCGCCGATACCGTAGATGCAAGAAACACTGGCCACAATTATTACATCTCTTCTTTCTAATAAGGAAGAGGTAGCCGCATGCCTTAATTCGTCAATTTCATCATTGATTGACGCGTCTTTTTCAATATAGATATCAGCGCCTGGAACATAAGCTTCAGGTTGATAATAATCATAATAAGAAATAAAGTATTCTACTCTATTTTCAGGAAATAATGTTTTAAGTTCTGAGTAAAGTTGACCGGCAAGAGTCTTGTTGTGAGCTAAAACTAAAGTGGGTCGATTAACCTCTTGAATCACATTGGCTACGGTGTAAGTTTTACCTGTTCCGGTCGCGCCTAACAAAACTTGTTCTTTAACGCCATTATTTAAATTGGTAATCAATTCAGCTATTGCTTTCGGTTGATCACCGGTTGGTTTATAGTCAGATTTCAAAATAAATTTATTCATTTTATCACCGCTATTAGTATATCATATATTCAAATCAACTGGTTATTTAATGAATAAATTGTTAAAATAGATATGAGGTTAATATGAAAGTAGTTTTAGTTGGTATCAATTCTAAATTTATTCATCCAAATATGGCAATTAGATATTTAAAAGCTAATTGTTCTTTTCCTGTTGATTTAATGGA
>CAYVEW010000416.1:0-1274 GCA_964450375.1 uncultured Bacteroidales bacterium | reverse complement strand
GTAGCTAAATAATAACTAAGTCTTCTGATTTCTTCTTTTGGGTAATTAACATATTTCATCTTAAATCCTCCTTTTATTCTTACATTAAAAAGAGAGAATTTAATCTCTCTTGATAAATTCTTTTATTCTTTCAATCTCCAGTTTTGCTAGGAATTCGGTAAATGGTTCAATTTTTTTATTTATCTTGTATTCATCAATCGTTTTAAAATATTCATCACGACTTGATTTGGTGATAGAAACCGGTAAATATCCTTCAAGTTCCAATTGATAATTAAGCAAAAGTCTGGCTAATCTTCCATTGGCATCCATGAAAGGATAAATCTTTAATAATTGCAGATGAGCGAAAGCTGCTTTTTCAAGTCCTTTTAGTTCAGGATTTGCCAAGTCATTGAAATAAGCATCCATCTTTTTGAATATTTTCAAATATGTAGGTGGAACGTGTTTAGCTCCGAGAATAAATAAATCTCTTGTGCGATATACACCGCCAGTGATAATTCCATCAACTAAAACTTGATGTAAATCTTTAACTATGTTTTCACTCAATTCAGTCCCTTTTTCAACAAGCTTATGAACCATACTTATCGCATGATAATTATTGATTATCGCTTGTCTGCGATTCGCTTTTTTATCAGGGAATTCGCGTGAATGATCTTCCAACAAGAAACAAACATCTTCATAAGTAAAGTCATCGTTATCAAAACTTGTCGATTCGTAGATGAATAATTTGTCAAACTCATCGCAGATTTCTTGAAGTTGTGATTTAGTCATCGTTTTTTTCTTGCTGATCAATTGCTCTTTAAGAGCTTCTACCTCTTCGAATTTCATATTTATCACCTCATTTTAATAATATCATAGAAAGGGTTTTCCTTCAATTGATTTAACCAAAAAAACTACAAAAAAAGCAACTTAAAATAAGCTGCTTAATTGCTAAAATTATTATGAGCTGTTTTAACAATACTATAGATGACTTCCTTAGGGATGTCTCCATAATTATTTGCTTTGAACCACAACTCATCTTTTGTGGATTTGTTCTTAGAAATTGTCGGATATTTGATAATTAATCTAATACCTTGTTCCAAATCATATTTAAATGCCATTCTATAATAATTTCCAAAATTCATCAAAACTAAGAATGGCTTTCTATCAACATAAAAAGTTACGCGATCATCATCAAGTTTAGTTACTACTTGCGGTAATTCTCTAACATAAGCTACCAATTCATCAAAGGTAGGATTTAACGGTTTAAACATTTTCGGTTTTTCAATATAGTATTC
>CAYVEW010000415.1:0-1281 GCA_964450375.1 uncultured Bacteroidales bacterium | reverse complement strand
CACAAATCCGCAAAAACTCCATGGCCGATTCAACCATTCCTTCGGGCGTATCGCCATAACGGCTCATGATACGATCCGACAAAGAACCATGATTTACACCTATTCGAAGTGCTGCATTATTTTCTCTACAGATATCCAGAAGCGGAATCAACTTATCTTCAATTTTTTGTATTTCGTGTTGGTATTCATCTTCGGTGAAATCAACTTGTATAAAATCTGCCCTTTTATCCACAAAATTTCCGGGATTGATCCGTACTTTTTCAACAATTCCTGCAGCAATAAATGCCGCTTTGGGGTTAAAATGAATGTCGGCGGCAAGCGGAATATCAAATCCTGCATTACGAATTCCCTTTTTAATGTTTTGCAGATTTTCTGCTTCTTTAACACCTTGTGCGGTAATTCGGACCAATTCGCCACCAGCCTTGACAATTCGAAGCGACTGGTTAATTGTTTCCTGAGTATTGAGCGTATTCGTACTGGTCATGGATTGAATCCGAATGGGATTTTCGCCACCAAATTCAACGCTTCCAACCTGTACTTTACGGCTTTTAAATCGATGGTATTGAAATAAATTAATATATTCTTCGTATTTCATGTAATATAGTTTATAATAACAAAAATAGTAAAAAGCAACGAGCTTTTAACTTTGAGCCACTAGTGAAAATTATTGCTCAAAGCTATTTAACTCATAGCTCGTAGCTTTTAAAAAAAATATCTATTTTCGTATCATCTAAAAACAAATATTATGTCGATACAAGTTACAGACTTAACCAAACTATACGGAGAGCAAAAAGCGGTTGATCACATCAGCTTTGAAATAAAAACAGGTGAGATAGTTGGTTTTGTTGGGCCAAATGGTGCCGGAAAATCTACTACCATGAAGATCCTTACCGGATTTATTCCCCCATCATCAGGCAGCGCGAAAATTAATGAACTGGATTTAATCGAAAACTCGCTTGAAATCAGAAAACACATAGGTTATTTACCTGAGCACAATCCTTTGTATTTGGATATGTATGTAAAGGAATACCTGGAATTTGTAGCAGGAATTTACAAGTTGGGTAAAAATACGAAATCCCGAATTGAAGAAATTATTGAACAAACGGGACTTACTATTGAGCAGAAGAAAAAGATTGGCGCTTTATCCAAAGGATATCGCCAACGAGTGGGTTTAGCACAAGCTTTAATTCATGATCCTTCGATTTTAATTCTGGATGAACCCACATCCGGCCTGGACCCGAACCAGATTATTGAAATCCGCAACTTGATATCTGAAGTGGG
>CAYVEW010000414.1:0-1284 GCA_964450375.1 uncultured Bacteroidales bacterium | reverse complement strand
AATTATCGGGACTTTGTGCAACATTGTGTTACAAAAAAAGCATTATTTAACTCACGGATTTTAGGAGATTTTGGGATGTTGAAGGGTGATGTAAGCTTAATTAATAAAAATTGGTCATGCAGGCAGAGAATTTTAATAATCCAGCCGTTTCTTTCAGGTATAAAATTTAGAATAAGGTATTAGAAAGTAGGACAAGGAATCATTTTTCGGCGTTCGCGTTTGGTAACCCCCTGGTTAAACTGATAATTAATCGAAATTTCGTGTGCTCCACCGGTAAAGCCAACCAGTTTCGAAATGGTTAAATCGTAACTATAACCGATACTTATCTGATCAATTTTGAAACCCACCAAAAAGGCGATGGCATCGTTACTGGTAAGCTCTTTAAAGACAGGTATTCCACGATACCACAAGCCAATTACCAATGGCATTTGATACCAGTACAAACCCAAATCCAACTGCGAATACTGATCCTGCATTTTATATAAAAATGCCGGGCTAATACTCTGGCCGCTTGCCCAGTTGTAGCGGTCGAATATTGAAAATTTAACCCCTCCATAAACCGAATATTTAAACGGATCTTGCACAATATTACCAGTTAATGAACGGTTAGGCATTAAAATACGGTCCCAGGTAAATCCCAACCAATAATTTTTATTAAATGCCAGTACCGAAAAGGAAGCATCGATATCTGCTTTTTTATCTAATACTTCATATTCGGTAGTAGCAGTCCCAGACTCTAACTCATCATAAAATTTTAACGCATCAAAATCTATATTTCTTTGAGTATAAAAAAAAGTCAAGCCCGGACTTATTCTCCAACCACTTCGAAAACGGAATTTATAAGCATAAACCAATCCAACATTTGTAGTTGCAAAACTACTTGCACCTGCTTGTTCTCGAAAAAGCAGAAGGCCCACTCCACTTTTTAAGTGTGGAAAATAATGATCGTACGACAACGAATAGGTTTGAAATGCCTTTGAGATAGAAGGCCACTGACTACGATAATTCAGGGCAATACGATCGCCATCGGTTGAACCTGCGAACGATGGTGCTAAATATAAGGGACTGGCATAGAACTGCGAAAACTGGGAATCCTGTGAATATCCAAATTTAACTGTAAGAAATCCAATAAGAAATATAATGTATATTCTTTTCACTGTTGTTAGCTTTCTTGATTCCAGAAACAGTTTGTTTGTAATAACGAACAAACTGCTCTTGGAATTGTAAATTTATAAATATTTTCAAAGCTTACAATAAATTACTTATTAACATTCGTTAACAAGG
>CAYVEW010000413.1:0-1292 GCA_964450375.1 uncultured Bacteroidales bacterium | reverse complement strand
TATGAATATGTATGGCATCACCAATATAATCGATAATGAAAAGTATTTAACAGGAATTGTTTTTAAATTCGATAATTATTCTAATCAACCGATTAAAATAATTGATATGACTAGTAATAATAGCCTGTTTAGTTTTGATCTTTTGAATATGGAAAAATCAATTGAAAAATTTTCCAATGATTATATAGTTACAAATAGCTCAAACTTAAATCAAGAAGGTTTTAATCTTGAAGAACAATATTATTATCTAATACCGATAAAATATTATGATGCTTTTGAAAAAATCTATCGTTTCCCAATAACTATAACTTATATCTTTAATGATGAAACTTATCAAATGGTAATTGATGATTATTTATTCTTTGATGAAATTATTAGGTTGGAAGAACATGTTGATAGAATCGAACAATATCAGTATATCTATTAAAAATCTAACGAAGATATATGCTAAAGATAAGGGAGTTTTTGATATTAATATCGACTTGTCGCAAGGAATGTTAAATCTAATAGTCGGTAAGAATGGCTCGGGGAAATCAACGCTTTTAAAATGCATTATGAAGCTGGTTAAATATCAAGGGGAAATTGAAAAGAAAAACTATCGCATCGGTTATGCGCCGGAAATATTTTTAATGCCGGAATCGCAGACAGTTGAAGAGTTTTTATTAAGTATCGGAAGAATAAAGGGATTAGGGAATTTAGTTATTAGGGAAAATTCAGTAGACTTTTTTGAGATGTTCAATATCGAAAAATATCGATATAAGACAATCAGAACTTTAAGTAATGGAACTAAACAAAAAGTCAATCTGATTCAAGCTTTAATCCATAATCCAAAAATTATCCTCCTCGACGAACCTTTGACTGGTCTTGATTTTGATAGTCAGAAGAAATTATTAAAATATCTTGCTTCACTCGCAAAAGAAAGATTGATTATCATCTCTTCTCACTATCCAGAAAAGTTTAGAACAAGAAATAAGCAGATATATCAAATAGTTAACGGTAAAATTGAATGATTAATTACTTAAAACTTCACTTTAACTATCTGTTTTCAAAGCTTTTCATCAGTTTCTATTCTTTCTTGTTGGGAATTATCTTTATTGGAATTATTCAAGCTAGTAATCTTGATTTAGGTTTTTCCTATCTCGATGGGTTTAGGGTTGAGTATTATAAAGTTTTCATTATTCAGGTAAGTCTGTTGGTAGAGGTGATGGTAGTTTTCATCAGTATCTTTATCGCAACGATATTAGCTTATAAAACTAATGATTATTTACTGGTTTTCTCCGCTAATAATTATA
>CAYVEW010000412.1:0-1292 GCA_964450375.1 uncultured Bacteroidales bacterium | reverse complement strand
TCCCGAATTCTAAGACTAAAACAAACAATTCGATTTCAATTTTTTAATTTAGACAACACTTTACGTTTCACTTAACCTGCTTTTCGCATTGTTACGTAAGGTGTTTTTCTATTTATAACAGCAAATGCTCTGTTTATGATTTTAAACTTCACAGCATTCATAACTGTGCCATGTGCTTTGCCTTCTTCTCTTTTTCGTTTATAATATATTTTTAGTTCAGGGTCATTCAAAACAGCTGATCGAGCAGCATTTGTTAGATCTGCTTTCATCTTTTTATTAGCCAGGTTACTCACTCTGGTCTTTCCCCGAATGCTTGTTCCTGAACTATATTCAAAAGGAGCAATGCCACAATAACAAGCAAATGAGCGAGCATTGGTTATTCCTTCAAAATTATTCGTGCTTAAGATCATCATTACAGCATTTACCAAACCTATTCCAGTAATACTTATCAGGAGATTATAATTTTCTTCCAGTTCTATGTCATTCTTTATTAATTGAAGGATTTCAACTTCTATTGCCTTGATGTCGTCTGATGATAACTTTATTCTTTGTTTAGTTCTTTGAGTTGCTTTTGGGTCTAATTGTTTAGCAAACTCTTTCAATACTTGCTTTTCTGTTTTAGCCACCTTTACAACTCTGTTTCTTTCAGCCATTAAAGTTTTTAGCTTAACCATTGTTTCTGAAGGCATTTTAGTAGGTAAAAGTTCATCACGAAATAAGTAACAAAAACGAGCAATTTTATATGCATCAAGTTTGTCATTTTTCCCTCTGGTAAGTCCTAAGCTTCTTTTAATATGCAACGGAGCTGTAAAGCAGAAATCAATCTTGTTCTCAAGAAAGAGTCCTAACTCAAGTCCATAAATACCACAGTATTCAAGACAAATTAATGCTTCTTTAGGATTTATTCCTTCCACTTTCAATTTCTTTATTATTTCTTTAAATCCTTTCAGGCTATTTGTTACTTTAAAATGCTTTTTAGACTTCTGCTTATCCTGATCATAAATAACAATATCAAGAGTTTTTTTTGAGATGTCAATTCCGATAAACCAATTTCTTTTCATAATTTTGTTTTTAGATGTTTGGATAAACCGAAATTGTTGAATTAGCTAAATCCTTTAATAAGTCTTTGTACTTAAAATTCTAATTGGCACACTTCAACAGAAAAGAGATTGGGACTAATTCGGGACATAAATCTTAAGTTTATAGCTATCGATAGTTCACCCATTCTCTTTTTCGGTTTGTCTTTTAAAACAAAACTAACCATTTTAAATATTTTGCTAATCTAAAGGATA
>CAYVEW010000411.1:0-1295 GCA_964450375.1 uncultured Bacteroidales bacterium | reverse complement strand
ACATAAAACACCATTCACACTTCGAGAGCCTCAGTGTGACAAATAATAAAAAAGAGAGCTAAAATTAGCTCCCTTTCGGTATATCTGGATGAATGACTGAATTAGATCTTCATGATATCTTCTTCTTTTGCTTTCACGATCTGATCGACTTTTTCCGAATACTGATCGGTTATTTTCTGAATGTTTTCGATGGCCCGTTTGGAATCATCTTCCGATAAACCATCCTTTTCCATGGATTTAATTTCGTCATTGGCATCTTTTCTGGCACTGCGGATACTCACCTTGGCATTTTCGCCTTCGGCACTTACCTGTTTCACCAAGGTAATCCTGCGTTCTTCGGTTAATGCAGGAATATTAATCCGGATCAATTCACCATTGTTTTGTGGGGCAAATCCCAGGTTCGAGTTGATAATGGCCCGTTCAATCGGGTCGATCATGGTTTTTTCCCAGGGTTGGATGGCTATGGTTTTTGCGTCGGGAGTACCAATATTGGCTACCTGGCTAATTGGCGTAAGCGTACCGTAATAATCAACCATTACCGTATCCAACATTCTTGGATTGGCCTTGCCGGCACGCAAGCTTGCCAACTCGGTTTCGAGATGTGCAATTGCTTTGTCCATTCTTTCCTTCGACTCATCAATCACAAATTGAACTTCTTCAGTCATAATAATTCATTTTAGGGTTAGGGTATTGAATTGTATGCAACAAATTTAAAAAAAAATAGGAAACAGCGAAATGAACTGTTGGAATTTTGGAAAAGTGGAATTATGTAATCTTAAAATAAATATCTAAACAAACGAATCATCCCATTCTCCTTTTTTCTGTTTCCTTTGAAGAGATTTAATAAGCGCTAATAAACCATTTTCAAGTTTATAATGCAATGAATCCAATTTTTCAAATTCATCTTCACTAATCTGCTTTGCATAATAAAAACTAAAATAGCAATTATGAAATTCTGAACAAGATGCTAATGAAATATTTAAGAAATGCAGGTATTCTTTGATACTTTTTCTCGAATATCCTTCAGCAATATTTCTTCCAACACTATGTATTGCATCAATACTATTAGAAATAGTCTTTTTTAATTCAAAAGGCCTATTGTTTATCAATATTTCACATGTTAATTTATACAGTTTAATAGCATCCTGCCATACTATCAGGTTTCTAAATCCCCTATTTACATTATTCCTGGCAATACTAAACTCTTCCATTTTTCCAATCTTCCCATTTTTATTATGTCAATTCGAAACCAGCGTTCCTATCTTCTCACCTTTTGCCACTTTTAATAAATTACC
>CAYVEW010000410.1:0-1296 GCA_964450375.1 uncultured Bacteroidales bacterium | reverse complement strand
TAGTCTTGTGCCTCCTAAGGTAGCAAGGTCTTATTTAGGACTCCACAGGCTTAAAATCGGGTGGTTCCAGCACCCTAACATATATTGGCAAAAGGCTTATGATGCTATCCTTAAGCCTTCAGCTTTAATGTTTTTAGCTGCATTTTCATCTCTATGATGAAATGCACCACAAGAAGGACATTCCCATGTCCTGATATGTAGCTTCTTTGTATTTTGGTTAATATAGCCACAATTTGAACATAGCTGACTACTTGGGAAAAAGGCATCTACTTGGACATAGTTTCTTCCGTACCAAGAAGACTTGTATTCAAGCATATTAAGAAATCTGCCCCAAGATGCATCAGCTATAGACTTGGATAACCGTCTGTTTTTAATCATTTTTTTAGGTTTTAATCCTTCTACAACGATAGTTTGGTTTTCGGCTACTATTGCAGTGGATAGTTTATGCAGGAAATCCTTTCTAGCATTTGCGATTTTCTCGTGAAGAAGTGCTACTTGAAGCTTAGCTTTTTCATAATTTTGAGAGCCTTTCTTTTTCTTGGAAAGTCTCCTTTGAGCCTTGGCTAATTGGCGTTCATATTTTCTAAAGTGTTTAGGATTAGGTACTACTAAGCCTTCCGAAGTCACCAAGTAGTCTTTTAAGCCTAAGTCGATGCCAATTTCCCCAGAAGATGAGGGCATGGTCCCGATCTCAGTATCAACACAAATCGAGATGTAGTATTTATTCGTGCTGGTCCTAGAGATGGTGACATTAAGAATTCTGCCTTCAACTTCTCTGGATTTAGCAAATTTCACCAAGCCTAGCTTTGGTAGTCTTATGTAATTATCTGTAATTCGGATATTGTTATTCACCATTTGACAACGATAGCTCTGCTTGGGGTTTCGCTTGCTTTTAAATTTAGGAAAGCCTCCTAACTTTTTAAAAAAGCGAGCAAAGGATTTGTCTAGATCCTTTAGAGTTTGTTGTAGAGAGGTGGATTCCACTTCCTTTAAAAATGGATATGCTTTTTTAAGCAAAGGAAGAGCCTTTGCATATTGACTGTAGTTAAGGTATCCATCACTCTTAGCTAATGCTAAAAAATGATTGTAGATGAATCTGCTGCATCCAATGTTTTTGTTAATCAATTCAGCTTGTTCAGTTGTTGGGTATAATCTATATTTATATGCTCTGTTCATCATACTCAACTCCTTGATATGAGTATATCACAGCTAGTTAAGTCGAACAAGTGTTTTGTATGAAAACCTAGTAATTCATCTCCTACCTATAGAGGAAGGAGTATTCTTACCAAGAGATTT
>CAYVEW010000409.1:0-1302 GCA_964450375.1 uncultured Bacteroidales bacterium | reverse complement strand
TTTTTAAAGAGGGTTGGCTCCCTTTAGGGAACAAAAGGGCAGCGCAGGAAGACAAGAAAAGAACACGATGAAAAAAAGAACTAAAGAGCGGACAATGTTTTATAATGCCTTTCCAGGAATTTTTCAAAAAGCTGAGATGTTAAGAAAAAATATGACGGATGCAGAAAAAATTTTGTGGCAAAGGTTAAAAAGAAATCAATTAGGCGTTCGTTTTAAAGCACAACATCCAATTGAGCGTTTTATAGCTGACTTTTACTGTCATAAGGCAAAACTTGTAATTGAACTGGATGGTAAAAACCATAACTTTCAAAAAGTATATGATTTGGGAAGGGAGGCAGAATTAGAAAAGTATGGTATTAAAATACTCCGTTTTACTAATGAAGATGTTTTAAGCAATATCGATCAGGTTGTTGAAAATATAAAGTTAAATTTAGAACCCATCACAGCCCCTTTATCCCCTGAAGGGGAAAGACCAACACACAAGTATGTTTTTAAAGAGGGTTGGCTCCCTCCCGAAAGCTTTCGGGAAGGAAACAAAAGGGCAGCGAATGAAGACTGGTCTGTGTTCCATTAAATTATATCAGCGGAAATCTGCAAAATCTGCGTCATCCGCGTTCTATTAAAAAATTTAACAGCGGCGATCAGTTAAATCAGCGTTATCTGTGTTCAATTAATATTACAGCATGAAAAAATCTAAACTAAAACTAGTCACCATAGTAGGCACACGCCCCGAAATAATCAGGCTAAGCTCCACCATCAAGTTGCTTGACCAGCACTTAACCCAGGTATTAGTGCACACAGGACAGAATTACGATTACGAGCTAAACGAAGTGTTTTTCGAAGATCTCGGCCTTCGCAAACCCGACCATTTTATGAATGTTGATGTTTCATCTTTAGGCTCTGCCATAGGCGATATATTCAAAAAAACGGAAGAAATACTTGATTCGGAAAAACCGGATGCTTTATTAGTTTTAGGCGATACCAACTCATGCCTTTCGGCCTATATGGCTAAACGGAAACACATACCAATTTTCCATATGGAAGCCGGCAACCGCAGTTTTGATTTTAATGTGCCCGAAGAAATTAACCGCCGGATTATTGATCATATTGCTGATTTTAACCTGGTATATACCGAGCATGCACGCCGCCATCTGTTAAGTGAAGGATTGCAGCACAGAAGAATTTATTTAACAGGCTCGCCCATGCGCGAAGTGCTAAACGATAACATGGAGAAAATAAATAATTCTAAAATTCTTGAAATCTTAGGATTAAAAGAAAAAAAATATTTCATGGTATCTACAC
>CAYVEW010000408.1:0-1302 GCA_964450375.1 uncultured Bacteroidales bacterium | reverse complement strand
ACCAAACTGTGTGGCAGTTTGCGGATAAACCCAACCGTATCGGAAAGCAAAAAAGGAAGATTATCGATTACTACTTTTCGCACGGTGGTGTCTAAGGTGGCAAACAATTTATTTTCGGCAAAAACATCCGATTTACTTAACATATTCATGATGGTTGATTTACCCACATTGGTATACCCCACCAAAGCCACACGAACCATTTTGCCACGATTTTTACGCTGAGTGGCCATTTGTTTATCAATTTTCTTTAGCTGTTCCTTTAGTAAGGATATTTTATCACGTACAATACGACGGTCAGTTTCAATCTCACGTTCACCGGGCCCACGCATTCCAATCCCCCCACGCTGACGCTCAAGGTGTGTCCACATACCGGCTAGTCGTGGTAAAAGATATTCGTATTGAGCCAGCTCTACCTGTGTTTTTGCATGTGCGGTTTGTGCGCGCTTGGCAAAGATATCCAGGATTAAATTGGTTCTGTCGAGCAATTTGCACTTCAACACTTTTTCAATATTTCGATGCTGTGTGGGTGATAAATCATCATCAAAAACAACCAAATCAATCTCGTTATCCTTTACAAAATACTCTATCTCTTCCAGTTTTCCTTCGCCTATCAGGGTTCTTGGATTAGGTACATTTACTTTCTGCGTAAACTGCCTCACAGGAATTGCTCCGGCCGTTTTTACCAGAAAAGCTAATTCATCCAAATATTCTTCTACCTGTTTTGCGTCTTGCTCCTGATTAATCACTCCGACCAACACCGCATGCTCTGGCTTGGGAGCAGTATCAATATTTTTTGGCATTCGTTATTCTGCTGTTTTTAGTGTAAAAAATTGGCTACAAAGGTAATAAATTTGTTATTAGCGTATAAGAGTTTAAGAAAATAAAAAAAGCTGTCGTTTCTGACAGCTTTAAACTTTTCGATTAATTATTATAACAGTTGAAATGCAACGGGAATGGTATATCGTACCCGAACAAATTTCCCGTTATTAATTCCCGGATCCCATTTAGGCGAACTTCTAATTACTTTCAATACTGCATTGTCCACATCGGGATGAACACCCCTTAGAATTTGCACTTCGCTTACAGAACCGTCGCGATCGATTACAAAGCTTGCGAAAACAGTTCCTGCAACGCCTGTTTCTTTTGCCCTTTGCGGAAAAACGATATTCTCTGCAATATAGTTTCTAAATGCATTCACATCTTTCCCCTGAAACCTGGGCATAAACTGTGCGATTACCAGAGGTTCATCATCTACCACTTCTTTGTTTTCTTCAAAGCCGTCAAAGTTAACCGGCTCATAAT
>CAYVEW010000407.1:0-1318 GCA_964450375.1 uncultured Bacteroidales bacterium | reverse complement strand
TAAAATTGTCAAAATACCACCAAACACCCGCATGCTTTGTGATGGCGTGTTATACAACGTAATATTAAATATCTTTTAAATAAGAGTCAATTACTTCAAAAACTCTATGATCAGGCTCAAAAACATTCTTAAAGATTTCTTTTGACTTCTCAAAATTTGGTTTAGCTTTTTCAAATTCTTCACTGTCATACTGTATTTTGGCTATATAGAAATATAAATTAGCATAAACCTTATTATCATTTTCAAATTCCGGTTTCACAGATTCAAGAAATTCAATAAGTTCATTTTGCTTTTCATTTTCCCAATAAGCTTCCATTAGATTTTGATAAATAGTTGGATTACCAGGTGCTAATAAGAAAAACTCTTTTGTTCTTTTTTTGTAGGCTTTGTCATTTAAGTATATTTCAACTGACAATAGCGGTTTCAAAGTGTAATAGTTGTTTGGGTCAATTTCATTTGAAATTCTATAGTATTCCATTGATTTTTCATACTGTTCAAGTTCTGAATAACAAACAGCAACTATTCTTGCTGCATCAGCTTTTTCTTGAGGATATTCATAAAGGTCAAGGGCTTTCTTAGCGCTCTCTATAGCATTTTCACGGTCATCAAGGAACAAATATGCATATGCCAAATTATAATGACTTGTCGGATAGTCAGGGTTAATTTTTATAGCTTCTTTAAAGTATTTAATTGATTCCTGATATTTCTGAGATGATAAAAGTCCAAAACCAATTCCATATAATGACCAGTCATCATATATTCCATGTTCATATGCTAATTTATAATTCTCTAAAAATGAATTAACTAATACTGAATCTGGCTGTAACCAACGACCACCATATTTCAAGAAAACTTCATGATAATAATATCCAAGTGCTTTTCTGAGCTTATAATTATCAGGATGCTCTTCAATAGCTTGCTTTAATGCAGTTTCAGGATTATAATCAAACATTTCTGATTCTCCTTCTTTTCCACGATAATCCATAATGTCTTCTGTCTTTTCAATGTCTTTTAATGAAAACATTTTATGCATCATACTCATTACGAAATAGTCCATTAATAGCATTGACTTTTCAACTACAATATCTGGATTTTCATTATTTGGATCTGCTTCTCTCAGAGAAATAAATGCTGATTTATATTTCTTGTTTTCAATAAGTTTTTGAGCTTCCTTGATTGACTCTTTTTGAGCAAATGTCAATACACTAATAAAGATTAAAATTGCTGTAAATAGTTGTTTCATTGCGTTTTAATATTATGTTGTATAACGGTCCCGCCACACTAGCCTGTACGGGTTTCCCCCGCACTACTTATCAGT
>CAYVEW010000406.1:0-1318 GCA_964450375.1 uncultured Bacteroidales bacterium | reverse complement strand
CGATAAGATGTTAAATTTGAAGCTTGCTAATTATTTATACGATGAAAAATTTCCCACTTGAGTTAGATAAGCAATCTAAAGAAGACATAAAAAAATACCAGGAAGAACAATTAAAAGAATTGCTTCGGTATGTAGATAAGAATTCAAAGTTTTATTCCGATCAATATAAGCAACATAACATTAATATTGATGAAATTAACACCATAGAAGACCTACAGAAGCTTCCTTTTACCACCAAAGATGATTTGTACGAACAAAACGATGATTTTATTTGTGTTGACCGACGAAAAATTGTAGACTATATAACTACTTCGGGAACCCTGGGCGATCCTGTTACCTTTGCAATGACCGATGCTGATTTGGAAAGGCTGGCTTACAACGAGTATATTTCTTTTATATGCTCCGATGGAAATGCCGACGACATTTACCAGTTAATGGTTACACTCGATCGCCGGTTTATGGCCGGTTTAGCCTACTTCTTAGGAATCAAAAAACTTGGTGCCGGTATGGTTCGGGTCGGAAACGGAATGATTGAATTACAATGGGATACCATTCGCAGAATTCAACCCAATGCTTTAATTGCAGTTCCTTCGTTTATTCTAAAATTAATTGAATATGCAGAAGCCAACGGTATTGATTATAAAAATTCAAGTATTAAAAAAGCCATTTGTATTGGAGAATCATTGCGCAACTCCGATTTTTCGTTAAATACACTTGGCCAGCGAATTAAAGATAAATGGGACATTAAATTATATTCCACTTATGCATCAACCGAAATGGGTGCTGCATTTGCCGAATGTGGCGAAGGTATTGGAGGGCATCACCGACCCGAATTGTTAATTGTTGAGTTCGTCGATGAATACAATAATCCGGTAAAAGAAGGTGAACCAGGCGAATTGGTAATTACCACTCTTGGTGTTGAAGGTATGCCTTTAATCCGTTTTAAAACAGGCGATATTGTCGAACACCATACCGAATCTTGTAAATGCGGGCGAAACTCCATGCGCCTGGGTCCGGTTATTGGACGTAAAAACGAAATGATAAAATACAAAGGAACAACCCTTTACCCTCCTGCATTGTACGATATTTTAAACGATATGGAATATGTGGAAAATTATATTATTGAAGTTTCTACAAATCAGATTGGAACCGACGATATTTTAATCCGTATTGCCACAAACGGACATAAACCTGAAAATTTCGAGAAATATATAAAAGATCATTTCAGGGCGAAACTGCGAGTTGCCCCTACTATTCAGTTCGAATCAAAAGAATCCATAAACCAGGTTAAGTTTCCTGAATTAAAGCGAAAACCGGT
>CAYVEW010000405.1:0-1322 GCA_964450375.1 uncultured Bacteroidales bacterium | reverse complement strand
GGGGGTGTGCATAATTTTGTGTAAACAGTCTTTCAATCAAAGTTCTCCATACGCTCTTCAAAGAGTATAGCAAAGTGATTTAATGCCGCCTTCCAGTTCATGATCGGGCGGTTCCATTTCTTAGACGCATTCATCAATCCCAAATAGATAATCTTAAATACCGCATCATCATTCGGGAAGGATCCGCTCGTCTTTACGATCTTCCGTAAAGAGTAATTTAACGATTCAATAGCATTCGTCGTATAAATTATTTTTCTAATTGCTTCCGGATAGTCAAAGAAAGTTGATAATCTAGGCCAATTAGCAATCCATGATTTGCTGATCGTTGGATGCGAATCATCCCACTTTTCGGCAAAGCAATCAAGCATGTGCCGTCCCTCTTCTTCTGTCCTTGAGCCGTAAATAGCTTTGAGGTCTGCAGCCATTTCAGTTCGTTGTTGCCATGATACGAATTTTAAGGAATTTCTGACCATATGCACAATACATAATTGTATTTGTGCTTCGGGGTACACACTCTCGATGGCTTCCGGAAATCCCTTTAAACCATCCACTGATGCGATAAAGATGTCCCTTACACCCCGGTTCTTTAATTCCGTTAGGATGCTAAGCCAGAACTTCGCGCCTTCAGTTCGGGCGATCCACATACCCAAAACCTCTTTAATACCGTCTAAATTGATACCAATAGCAAGGTAAACGGGCTTGGATATAACCGGTCCCTCATTGCGGTTTTTAATATGAATGGCATCCAGATAAACAATGGGATAGATGGGGTCCAATGGCCTGCTCTGCCAAGCTTTTACTTCCGGCATAACGCTGTCTGTAACGTTTGAAATAAAAGAAGCTGATACCTCGACTCCGTATAGATCTTTCAGCTCTGAGCTGATATCTCTTGCGGTCATGCCTCTGGCATACATGGCGATGATCTTCTCATCAAATCCATTAAAGCGTGTTTGATGTTTTTCAATGAGCGTTGGTTCAAAACTTCCTTCTCTGTCTCTTGGGATGTTTATCTCGAGCTCTCCCAGGTTGCCTTTGACCGTCTTTTTGCTTGTGCCGTTCCGGCTATTCGTTGTTGTGATGTTCTTTTGGTGTTTCTTATAGCCCAGGTGTTCGTTCAGTTCTCCTTCAAGGGCTCGTTCCACCAGTGATTTTGTCAGTTGCTTTAAAAGTCCGTTTTCTCCCAGTATATCCTCGGGTGTCTTGTAATCCTTCAGTAAGTCATCCAGTAATTCGTGCTGTTTCTTCGTGTCCATGTGTGTCTCCAAATTTAAACTCATAGTTTAAACTTTGATCACCATTTACACAAAATATTTTACACCCTC
>CAYVEW010000404.1:0-1322 GCA_964450375.1 uncultured Bacteroidales bacterium | reverse complement strand
TTTTTTGCAATTCTCGGATTTGTAGGCATCGGGCTTATGATTCTGGGTGGATTTATGGTTGGCCTTTTTGGTTCAATTGGCGGAATGTTGGGTAGTAATGAAGCTGCTTTATTTGGAGTATTAACCGTCGTCTATATCATCTTTGGAGTTATATACTTTTTTCCTGTATTGTATTTGTTTAAGTTTTCGTCCAACATGAAATTAGCGCTTGAGCAAACCAATCAGAGCAAATTAAACGAAGCCTTTCAATACCTTAAATCTCATTTTACCTACGTTGGAATATTAACTATTGTTATTTTCGGATTGTATATTCTTTTTATAATTATTGCCTTGTTGGTTGGAATTTCTTCAATATTTTAACCAAGAATTTTGTGAAAAAAGAAGAATATAAGAAAAGACTACAATCGATCGGGAATAGGGACGACCTTATTCCCGGTATTTATAATTACTGCGACCGATGGTGTGAGCGCTGCCAGTTTACTTCGAAATGCGCAAACTTTGAGCTATCTGGTGGGTTTAACGAAAGCAGTGATTTAGACAATGAAGCGTTTTGGGATGAGCTTAAAATAATTTTTGAAGTGACCCTGGAAATGATCTCGGAACATGCTGAACAGATGGGAATTGACCTTTCTCAAATTGAAACAGAACAGGAAGATGAAAAGCCGCCCGAAAATGAACTTACAGAATTATCAAAAGAATACGGGCTTAAGGTTCATAAGTGGATTAATGAAAATAAACAGCTATTCGAACAAAAAGCTCATGATCTGCTCATGGTGAATGAAGAGAAAGTGATCCAGCTAAACGACGCTTTAGATGTTATTAACTGGTACAGCATTTTTATTTCGGCAAAAATTCATCGTGCCTTTCTGGATTTGGGCATGGATGATTTTTTTGACGATGATGATGAAGAATACATCAATGATAACCGTGGGTCGGCAAAAATTGCAGTAATTGCTATTGACCGTTCGATAGCTGCTTTTGGATACTTGTTAAATCAACTTAGCGAATTTGAAGATGATATTCTGAATTTTCTTGCGAGTTTATCAAAAGTAAAGAAAGGAATGTTAGATGCTTTTCCAAATGTAATGGAATTTAAACGTCCGGGGTTTGATGATTGATCGAATAAATTAATTTAAAGGGGTGGTGTCAAAAAAGTAAAAACTTGCAAACTGATTTTTTTACTTCGCGAACCTTTGTGTCTTCTTCGTGTTCCGATAGCAATCTGAACTGTGTAGCAATGTTTTGTAATTATACCACAAAGTCACTCAAAGGAATCACGAAGTTCCACAAAGACTCTTTGGACAGTCCACCTTACAAATAAA
>CAYVEW010000403.1:0-1325 GCA_964450375.1 uncultured Bacteroidales bacterium | reverse complement strand
ACTTTTTTACCCAATCGCATCAAAGCGTAGGCTAAATTAGCAGTTACTGTAGATTTTCCTACTCCGCCTTTACCGCTTGCCACTAACAATGTTTTGGCGTTTCTATTTCTTTCTTTTCTTTTGGTAAATTCAATTTTAACTCCGGAATAACCCAAATCAAGCTTGACGATTTTAGCGATATCTCTTGTGACAGCCTTAATTGTTTCTTGGCTTTTATCTTTGACTTCAACTATCATTATTACCGTGTTTTTATCATCGATGCCGATATGTTTAACGCTATCGTTTTCAGCTAATTTTTGATTGGAACTCGGATCAATTACCTCATTAACTTTTTCTTTAATAATTGCTATTTCACTCATATTTTCACCCTTTCATCTAATCGTCTTTAATTATAACGCATTTATCAAATAATTAAAAATGATTTAAACTTTTAGTTTTGGTTTTTAACTGGATTTTTTTCTTGACATTTATATTATAAAAAAGTATAATTGATTTGCTGCGATGAGGTGATGGAATTGAAATGGACAATTCATGAACTTATTAAAAAAGCAACTAGCGATAACTCTATAAAAGATACTTTAAATCTCAAGACATATTTAAGAGAAGAAGACGAAGATTTAAAAGATATCTTGGATACGTCTGTTGAAGGTGAATACTATTATAATCCGAAAGACGAGATGTTTAGCTTTAACTTGCACATTCAAACAACTTTAATAATGCTATGTTCGATAACGTTAGAAGAGGTTGAAGTGGATTTAGATTTTTATTCGCAGTTAAATTTTTCAGTTGAATACATTGATGACGATACTCATGTTATCGATGGAATCACAATCGATTTAAAACCTTATGTTTTTTCAGAAATCCTTATTGAAAAACCGATGAAAGTTATCTCTGAAGGAGCTTATGAAAAATATAAAGAAAATTTAACCGAACTTAGCGAAGCTGAAAAAGTAGAAGACAATCCATTTGCTAAACTAAAAAAGTAAGGAGGGACAACATGGCAGTACCACAAAGACGCATTAGTAAAACCCAAAAAAGAAAAAGAAGAACACACTTCAAATTACACGCTCCAGCAATGGCGGTATGTCCAAACTGCGGTGAATTAACATTATCACATCAAGTTTGTAAATCTTGCGGATTTTACAAAGGAAAATTGGTTGTAGAACCAAAACCAGAAAAAGAAGTAGAATAAAAGAAATGAGACGTTGAAAATTCAACGTTTTTCTTTTGCTTTTATGTTATAATAAATTCGGTGATAAAATGGATAAACATATACCGGTATTATTAAAAGAAACGATTGAAAACTTAAATATAAATCCAAATGG
>CAYVEW010000402.1:0-1329 GCA_964450375.1 uncultured Bacteroidales bacterium | reverse complement strand
AAGTCATAAAGAGCATTACGAAACTGTCTTTCTTTAATAATATCAACTGGGTATTTTGTAAGTATTAAAACATCCCAGTCAGAATCTGGTCTTTCATTTCCCCTTGCTCTTGATCCATAAAGAATTATTTCAGCTTTAGAGTCAATTCTAGCAACTACCTGCTTTATCAAAGTGCTTATATGTCTCGTTCTTCTCTTCATATTTCAAAAGTAATAAATAATTCTGACTGTGTCTATTTTAGTGAATTAAAAAATGCTTTTATAACGGTCCACACATAGCCTGAGTGCGGGTTTCCGCCGCCGTGGCTAACGGTCACCCGTTGAAAACCAAAACAAATATAGCTAATTGTCATCAAACCGCCAAAACCCCCGCATTTAGGCTGATGTGTTGTTAGCCATTGTTATTCTTCAAAAAGTTTATTAATTGTCTTCATCGGTAAAAACATTTTCCCACTATCAGGCAACTCTATAAAGCCATATTTTGAATAAAACAATTTTGCTTCATTATCTAAAGGGTCAACAACAACAGCATAAGAACCAATATCTTTTGAGATTAAATAGCTTCTTTTTAATGCATCAACAAGTAATAACTTTCCAGTCCCCTGACCCTGCTCTGCTTTATCAACAGCCAGTCTACCAAGTAGTGTTGTTGGTATTGACTCGTATGATTTTGGCAACTTCTTTCTATACTTATCAGGTACTTGATGTAATGGAATGCTATTATTTGAAAGAGTGTAATAGCCCCTTATTAAACTCTCAGATTTATCCGTAATTACAAAACAAACAGAAAGTTTTCTTTTAACATCCTGACTTGCTTGTCTCTGGATGTAACTATCCAGCATTGCTTTTCCACAACAAAACTTGGTCTTGTCGTGTTTAGAACTTAAACTTTCAGTTAAAAACATTATTCAGATACTTTGTTGTTGTAATGCTTCACTGCATCAGTCAAGTCGCTGTTAGGTTTATCCGCATTCATTATTGCGTTAAAGAAAACTTCAGAGTCCCTTTTGCTGGCTATTACTTGTTCTCTTTCTTCTACAATATGCTTTGCTTTCTCCTGAACCGTTGATATTACAAAATCTGTCAGACTTCTGTATCCACCAAGAACAGCTGCTCTTTCAAAAAATTGTTTTTGCTCAATTGATAATCGAGTATCAAACCGAGCATTTTCTTTTTTATTTACTTTTGTTGCCATAATACATATTTTTTACAAACGTACGAATTTATTCCGTACACTCCAAATGTTTTTACGTATTTTTTCCGTACGTAATTTTGATGTATTTTCCTAAAAATGGTTGACACTTTTTGTGTCATTTTTTTCTAAAAATAA
>CAYVEW010000401.1:0-1331 GCA_964450375.1 uncultured Bacteroidales bacterium | reverse complement strand
AGCTTGCGAATCATTCAGCTATGGCGAAGTGGAAGATTATACGGTGAATGTAACATCTGCATCAGGCAGTTCATATTTTGCTGAAACTGCAGGAACAGAAGTTCTTGGTAACGAGTTACCAACAGAAGTTTCTGTATATCCTAATCCTGCTAACGACTTTATTACTGTAGATGTTGTAAATGGTACAAAATATGGAAAAGTAAGTATTTACAATATGATTGGATCGTTGGTTAAAGTTGTTGAAATGACTGGCAGTGAACGTGATATTAATATCGAAGAATTGCCAGCAGGTTCATACATTATCTCAGTTGAAGATGAAAAAGGACCAATTACGAAACAGATAATTAAGAAATAACCCTCTAAAGAATTGAATCTCGTTGCGAGATTCAATTCTTTGCTCTATGCAAAACCCTTACTCACTCTGGTTTATTTGCCTAATTTTGCATAGATAAAAAAAGCCCGGTTCTCATAAAGCGAACCGGGCTTAATTTTATTGAATAATTGATGTGTTATATTAATCCTTTTACTTCAGCTGCTTTTGCGATAATCCCAACAATTTCATTTGTATTTAGGTGCTTACAATTTAATATTAAATCATAATCTTCCATCGATACATTTCCACCAGCAAATTCATTTCTTAACTGTGTTCTCTTTCGATCCATATCAATTGTTAGTCTTTTTGCTTCGGAATGGGGTATTTGATGTCGCCGGCTTACTCCATCAACCCTGAAATCTAAAGGAGCTATCAGTTTTATATGCAACGAATTAGGAATATCCTTTAAAATAGCCGAACCTGCCCTACCTACAATGATTGATTTTCCTTCTTCTCCTATAGCACGAATCACTTCTTTGATTGTGTTTCGAATTTTTCTTTCACTCTTATAATATTTGGCAGATAAAGCTTCCAAAATCTCATCAACAATACTTCTTTTTTCAAATTTAAAAACAAACTCTATTTTTTCAGGTGTTAATCCCAGTTCTTTGGCAGCTTTCTCCAGTATTTCTTTACTGATTACCTTCCACGGTTCATTTTTATTTCCTTCCTTTTTTGTAAGAATTTCAGCCAAATCAGTTGCACATAAATTTGCAGGGCATCCAAAGTCTCTTGATATGGTTATTACAGGTCCGGGAGTTTTTGATTCTTCCGTTGAGATATGATATTTATATCTATCTTCAAGATATTTTAGCAGTACATTAGCCATAACAAGTGTTTTATCGGTTAAACTATCTTGTTACAAGTTATTAAATTTTCCGGTATAATCAAAAAGGATTTATCAAACAAAAAAGGTTCCTTCCTTTGAAGAAACCTTTCCGGTGATCTAGCCAGGATT
>CAYVEW010000400.1:0-1331 GCA_964450375.1 uncultured Bacteroidales bacterium | reverse complement strand
AAACGCTTTTAAATCTGCCATTTTTCTCTATTTTTAAAAATTAATTTAAATTATTTTTTACTTATTCACTTCTTTCTGATAATGTTTTAACAACACCAGACAGGATATTATTTCCTGATTTTAATTGAGAAATAACCGTCTTCATTGGCGATTGTAATAATCCAATAAGATCTCCGATTAGTTCTTCTTTTGATTTAACATTTACTAAGTTATCTAATTGATCGTCGCCTATATAAATTGATTCCTCAACATAAGCTCCTTTTATTAAAGGTTTTTCGAATTTTTTACGAAACTCCTTAATCAATTTTGCCGGTGCATTACCGGTATCTGTAAACATTATTGCAGTAGACCCTTTTAATACATCATACAATTCATCAACCTGATAATCTGTCTCTTGTAAAGCTCTTTTTAAAAGGGTATTTTTCACAACCACCATCTTGATCTTGCTTTCAAAACACTTTCTTCTAAGTAAACTAGTAGCCGCAGCATCCAGTTCACTTGCATCCGCAAGGTAAAAGTGTGGTGTTTCTTTTAATTGATCAACTAGGTTGTTAACTATGATCTCTTTGTCTTCACGTTTCATAATCACTTTGTTTTACTCGTTTAAAAAGGACCTTAAATAGATTTTGGATCTATTTTTATTCCAGGACTCATTGTGCTTGAAAGGTATACACTTAGAATATATGTTCCTTTTGCTGCAGCAGGTTTTAATTTATTAACCATTCCAACAAATTCTTGCACATTTTCTACTAATTTCTTAGGTTCAAATGATACTTTTCCAATAGCAGAATGAACGATACCGTATTTATCCACTTTAAAGTCGATTTTCCCTTTTTTTACATCTTCAACAGCTTTTCCTACTTCCATAGTAACTGTTCCGGTTTTTGGGTTAGGCATCAATCCTCTTGGTCCTAAAATACGACCTAGTTGTCCAACTTTAGCCATTACAGGAGGCATAGTGATGATAACATCCACATCAGTCCATCCTCCTTTAATCTTATCAATATACTCGTCTAAGCCAACATAGTCGGCACCGGCAGCTTTAGCTTCTTCTTCCTTATCAGGAGTACAAAGAACTAATACTTTAAATACTTTACCTGTACCATGAGGCAGTGTAACCACGCCTCTCACCATTTGGTTAGATTTTCTTGGGTCAACTCCTAATCGCATGTTGATATCGACAGAAGCATCAAATTTTGTTTTAGAAATATCTTTAACAAGATTTGCCGCTTCATCTAAGGTATATTGTTTACCTACTTCGATTTTCTCTAATGCGATCTTTCTATTTTTAGTAAGTTTCGTCATAACTTCTTTCGAGATATTATAGATTA
>CAYVEW010000399.1:0-1337 GCA_964450375.1 uncultured Bacteroidales bacterium | reverse complement strand
AATGATTTCTTATAGTGTTATTTGCTCTCCTTTATAAAACTCTAATATTTTTGTTTTAAAAATATATTCGTATTTCGCTTGCAATAAATCTCCTTGAGCTTTTGCATAATTATTTTTAGCAATTTTGTATTCAATTACATCCACTAATCCAACATTATATTTCTGCTCAGTGTATTTAAATGATTCTTTGGTTGAAATTTCCGCACCTATATTGGCTTGGTATCTTTCATAAGCGCCAACTGCATCAGCATGTGCTTGCTGTATCTTTTTGTATAAATTTTGCTCTTGCAAATCCAGCATGTATTGACTATTTAAAACATTTAACTTAGCATTATTTATATTTCGTTGAATTGTCATTTTGTTAAAGATAGGAATGTTTAAGCTGACTCTAATCTGAGTGTAAGCAAAATCCTTAACCTGATCTGATACTGCGTATTCACTAATGTCGTTAGTGGGATCTGAATCAAAAAGAGTTGGATGGTTCGCTAATTCAGAATATCTGGTATAGTAGATTGAAGATAAACGAAGCGAAGGCGATCTGGACCACTTTGTGCGTTTTAATGCTAATTCACTGCTTTTAAGCTTATAATCGGCACTTTTAATTTCGGGCATTATTGTAGTAGCAGTTTCAAAAATTGTATTCACTGATGAAATAATATTTTTTTCTTCAACTATTAAACTTTCAGGCTTCTTAACTGTGAAGTTTTCTTCAGATTCAAGATTTAGAAGTTGAATTAAGTTTAATGTTGAGAGTTTGAACTGATTTTTCGCATTTGTTAAGTTGACTTTTTCCTGAGCTAATTGAGCTTTAATTTCAAGTAAATTGCCTTTTGCTTGATTTCCAACTTCAACCATCCTTTCTGTTTTTAAGACCTGATCTGCTGTGGTTTGTACTTGAGCTTCCGCAATTTCGAGAAATTCTTGGTCGTATAGTAATTGCAGAAATGCAAGCACAATTTGAATTGTCATATTATTTTTTTCAACATCTACATCATTTTGATTGGCTAAAAATGTGTACTTATTTTCTTTTAGTGTATAAAAATTGTTCAATCCATTAAACACTTCTATTTCGGCGTTTAGTCCAAAATTACCATCATAATATGCTTCATCTATGTAGGCCAATTTGTCGTTACTAAAAGTTTTCCCCCAGTTCTGGTTATGATTGGCAAAACCAGAAATTGATGGCAGAAAATTGTATTTTGATTGGGCATAATTGTTTTTTGAAATATCAGCATTGATTTCTGATTGTTTTAATTGAATATTGTTTTCAATTGCATAATTAATACAATCTTCTAAAGTCCACTCTTGTTGTGCAACAGAAGCATTTAACAGAGTTG
>CAYVEW010000398.1:0-1338 GCA_964450375.1 uncultured Bacteroidales bacterium | reverse complement strand
ACTTCTGTCTCATTAGCTGAATCAACTACAGCAACTGGAGCATCTGTATCTAATTCAAACTCAAGAGTAAACGTTTTATTAAGGGCCATAAATCCAGCATAGTCATATGCATCTGTAACTTCTACTTCATATGATCCTTCGTCTAAGTCAGCACCCATAGTAACGCTTACTGTATCGCCATTAAATGTAATATCAATCGTACCATAAACACCATTATCTACTTCTACTGAAAATTCGCCTTCTTTATCCCATACTGGCTCAGAAAACATAATATCAAATGAATCCGGTCCTGTTAATTCAACGCCTAATGCAACTGGTATAGAAGCATCAAATGCTGTTAATGTATCTGAGACAAAATCTTCTAATGTCAGCATTTCATCGACGCTCATTACGCCATCGATTTCAAGTTCAAATTCTTCTTGATTGTCAAATTCTTCGCCATCTTCCATTGTCAACATGACTGTCATGCCATCATCTTGTAAGTCTGCTTCAAATGTATGATCTTCGATTGTATAAAAATCAAGATCTTCAGCACTGTCTTCATCTAACTCAGTGTTGAATACCACTTCTACTTCTACTAAGTTAAGAACAGTGATGTCTACTACTTCTAATTCCTCAACCATAACAGGTCCCATTAAGCCCAACTTCTCGCCTAATAATTCACCATCTTTAGTTTCAGTATTTAAAGTATCATACATTAATTCAAATACTTCTCCTCTTGTCGCTGCATCATCATTTCCAAACATTGCATCTACATCAATACCTAATGTTGCTGCAAATTCAACTGCATTTTCAAATTCAAAATCAGCAGGATCATCATATCCTAATACTCTTAAAAGGAATGTTGCTGCCATATCTGCTGTTACTAAGTCCATTGGTCCAAAAGTTCCGTCTCCGTCACCTTTAGTCCAACCATTAACTTGTGCATATGCTACGTATGGTGCATACCATTTGTCAGCATCTACATCTGTAAAAGTTGATTCCAATGGGAAATTCATTGCCTCGTCTTCTACACCGTACAGTCTTGCCAGTAATACCATCATCTCTGCACGAGTGATCGTATTCTCTTCGTTCAAGTTTCCTTCATCGTCGCCTTTGACTAATCCCATGTCGAATAACATTTCGCCATAAGTATGTCCGTCAGCATATACCGGGAAACTTCCTAATACTAAAACTAATATCAGGACTAAACTAAGTACTCTTTTCATTCTTCTTCCTCCTTTTCTAATATGTATGTTGCTCTTACCTACTGAATTGTCTGACAATTCAATTTAAGGCTATCGAAATATTCTGAAAAGTTCAATAGTAATTATATTTTGTAATTTAATTGTAAAAAAA
>CAYVEW010000397.1:0-1339 GCA_964450375.1 uncultured Bacteroidales bacterium | reverse complement strand
GCATTAAATGGATCCATGAATCATCAACCCAACCTCTGAAATTGTTTATAGATTCAATTAATATAGTCAGGCATAAAAGTTTCAATCCAGAATTCAATCCACATAGAAAATAAAGATATAATGTAATCTTATATTTTCCTCAACGTATACTCTTTTGTCATATAGTTAAAAAATGTTTCGGTTTTTGTTTGAGGCGTCTTCAATATCAAGCAAACTATTTTTCCTCCAGATTTGCATGAAAAACTCCGCCGGAATGCTCACAAATAACAATGTTACCTCCTCACTAAACCTTGCATATTTTTTAGTCACCCTCACAAAAGAATAATTTTATTTCATTTGTGAAGAAGATTTAATCTGCTTAATGAATTAAATTAATAAATAAGTTGCTCCGGCTTCAATCAAATAAATAAAGTGAAGTAAAATATATTTTTTTAGTCAAGTTAAATTCAAAAAAAGAAACATGAACAATAAAAATGAAAATCTAGAACGATATATGTTCATTTTTTAATAAAAAAAAAGTTATGTTGTAAGTAACAAAAATCTCTGAAAAATAATTACCTATAATGAATAAAGAGTTCATTTATATATAAAAGCGAAAATTTGGAAAATAGTTTACGAAGTTTGAGGGGGAAATCTCAGGGATTTTGAGCCAATAAAAAGAAAAGTTTTTCGAAAAAATAGGAACAAAAGGAAAAAAGTTTATTCAACAAATTTTCCCAAAAAAAAGATTTAGTTAACAAAAAGCAAGAATGAAAAAGAAAAATGTGCCAGATAATGACTGATAGGAAAAATATCAAAACAAAGACTGATCAAAAAACATGTCGACAAATAATCCAGAGCAAAAGAAAATAATAGCATTGAAAAGAAGTCAAATTAAAGAAGTAAGGTTTGGAAAAAACAAAGTTACGAAATGGAGAAAAACTCAGAAAAGAAGCAACTGGAAAATTAAGGTTTGGAAAAAACAAGGTTACGAAATGAGAGAAACTCAGCATTCATAAAAGCAAAATGCAAAAGAAAGTCTTCACCTTCTTCTGCTCTTTTATCTTTTATCCCTGATCTCTTCAGAAAAGTTCGAGATCTTTTTCAGCGCCTTCAAGGGCTTTCGGAACTTTCCTGAACATTTGGAAGGTCCCGGAACTTTTAGGAATTTTCGGAATTTTTGGGAGATTCCAGAAATTCCAGGTCATTTTTGGGGTCTTTATTAAACGGATTTCTTGGGAGGTCTCATTCAGGCCTCATTCAGGTTTCTTTTGGACATTGTCCGTACATTGTTTTTGGACATCTTTCGGATCTCGTTCGGATCTTGTCGGGTTTCGTTCGGATCTCGTTCGGATCTTGT
>CAYVEW010000396.1:0-1340 GCA_964450375.1 uncultured Bacteroidales bacterium | reverse complement strand
TTACCTCAAGATAATAACCTGCTTCAGTTAACCTGCTTTCTACAGTTGAAAAAGCGTTACAACCGTTTAAAACAAAGATAAACCCTAAAAATAAAATCATTATAAAATATTTTTTCATATTCTCCCCCACATTAATATATTTTCTTCATTATACAATTTATTATTAATTATACAAGTCTTGAATAAAAAAAAGACACTGAATATCAGTGCCTAATTCAAAAAATTTGTTTTATTCATCCATCGCAATATCTAAAACTTCATCAAACAAAGAAAATATAAATAAATTTTTATAAACATAATTATCCATAAGTCCGAGATCATCTTCCATGTAGTCTTCTAAAGTTTCTTCATTGTCAAACTCAATAATAAATCCAACAATATTGTCATTTTCATCATAAATATAATAACCATTTTTGAAGCCTTCTGTGTCTTCTTCTTCCAATTCTTCTGCGGAAACTTCCTCGAGATAATAACCTTCTTTAGCTAATCTACTTTCTACTGATGAGATCGCTCCACAGCCGATTAACGCAAAAATTAATCCTAAAAATACAAACATTGTAAAAATTCTTTTCATCTTCTTCTCCTTATCTTTATTTTAAAAGGTTTACCTTTTATTAGTTATGATGTTTAAATTCCAATTTCTATTATTCTTTAATAATATTGACGATTGTATCTTCCTCTGTAATAACAAGTAAATTTTCATGGATATAATTTTCATAATATTCATAATCATAGGTATCATCATTTCTAACCGCATAATCCAATGATTGAATATCTTCAAATTCAAAAATAAATCCTAAGGAATTTTCTTCTTCGTCAAAGATTTCATAAATATTTGTTAATCCATTAACTTCTTCACGGTACTCAGTCATTAAATTTTCATCAATTTGTTCAACGACATATCCGTTTTGTTCTAACTGATAAATTGCATTTTCAATACCGTTTGCACATCCTACTAAAGTAAAAATTAAACCAATAAATACAAAAACCAATAATATTTTTTTCATATAAACCTTCTTTCTTTCGCAAAATTAACCGAATTGTATATTTAATATTATACATATTTTAGTCGATTAAAACAATATCAAACAAAAAATCCTTGGTTTTTATAACCAAGGATTTTAATTGTTTATTTTAGAAAGAAAGCCTGGCAATGACCTAGTCTCGCACTAAAAAGTACTACATTCGGCGCTGAAGTGCTTAACTTCTGTGTTCGGTATGGGAACAGGTGTGTCCACTTCGCCATCATCACCAGACAAATCTTTCAAAACTGAATAAATTGTATTATTGCAAAGTTAAGTCCTCGACCTATTAGTACCAGTCAGCTAAACACGTCACCG
>CAYVEW010000395.1:0-1346 GCA_964450375.1 uncultured Bacteroidales bacterium | reverse complement strand
ATTATGTACTTGTACATGCCGGCTTTGCTTTGCAAATTATCGATGAAAAAGAAGCACTAATTACTTTGCAGTTATTAAGAGAAATGAATGAAGGTTCGTAAATTGGTTTATTTGTAAAATCGTTAAATAGTAAGTGGTATTAAATCTTGATACTTGATACTAATATCTAAAATGAAGTATATAAACGAATATAGAGATTTTGAAATCGTACAGGAGTTATCAAAAAAGCTTCAGGAGTATAATGGTCTGAATATTTCCTTAATGGAAGTGTGTGGTGGTCATACTATGGCTATTCATCGGTTTGGGATTCCGTCGCTTTTACCAAAAGGCATTAAATTAATTTCTGGTCCGGGTTGCCCGGTTTGTGTCTCGAGTATAAATTTTATTGATAAAGCAATTGCTCTTTCTAAAATTGATGATGTTATTATAACAACTTATGGTGACTTAATACGAGTGCCGGGTTCACAAACTAGTTTGGAAAAGGAAAAATCAAAAGGTGCTGATATTCGAATTGTGTATTCAAGCTTGGAAGCCTTAAAAATAGCTCAATCAAATCCAGATAAAAAAGTAATATTTCTCGGTATCGGTTTTGAAACCACAGCTCCGACTTCCGCCGTTGCTATTCAAAAGGCTTATAATGAAAGTATTTCAAATTTTTATTTGTTGAGTGCACATAAAATAATGCCGCCTGTTATGGAGGCATTGTTAAACGATGAAGTAAAAATTGATGGATTTATTTGTCCCGGGCATGTAAGTGCAATTACAGGTTCTAATATTTATGATTTTATTCCAGAGAAATATAAAATTGCTTGTGTTGTAACTGGTTTCGAACCAACAGATTTAATGCAATCTATTGATATGTTGGCAAGACAGATTGCAAACAAGAATCAAAAAGTAGAAATTCAATATTCAAGAGCTGTAACTAAGGAAGGTAACACAAAAGCGCAAACTATAATGCTTGAGGTTTTTGAAGCGAAAAACGACTTTTGGCGTGGCATAGGAGAAATCCCCAATAGTGGATTAAAGTTAAAAGAGAAGTATAGAGATTTTGATGCTGAGCTGGTTTTTGATATTCAAATTGAACCTAAAAGTGAGAATCCAGCATGTATTTGTGGAGATATATTACGAGGATTGAAGACTCCAAAAGAGTGCAAATTATTTGGTAAAACTTGTACGCCTGTAAATCCAATTGGAGCATGCATGGTTTCCAGTGAAGGTTCTTGCGCAGCACATTATAAATATCAAAATTATGAGTAATATAATAACATTGAATCATGGAAGTGGAGGTCAGGCATCTCAAGATTTAATAAAAGAAATATTTATTAAAACTTTTGGTGATCCAAATG
>CAYVEW010000394.1:0-1349 GCA_964450375.1 uncultured Bacteroidales bacterium | reverse complement strand
TATATACGGGTCACTGGTACATAATGATAACGGCATTTCTTTCCTTTGTTGGTGGCTCATGTTTGCGTAAATCCATTGCAGTATCCTCATTTCTTATTAAATAATTCCTTTTTTCCAGGGTAAAAGTTCCGGTCGTCAATTGTTATATGGTTGATGTTTTGAAACACTTAAATGTTAGAAGTTCGCGCAGTTTCCACTTTGCCTCAGTAATCCCACATTCTCTTGCAGGTGTATTCTTACATTTAACACCTCTTTCATCTTCATACGTTAATCCCCCATGCTCTCTACAGAAGTTAAAATGCGTACAATAAAGGTTCATTTGGTACTCTAACCATTTTGCTACTTTTGAGAAACCGATTGTTTTCCTTGAAACCCTGTTGTTGTCTTGCCTGAAAGTTAGGTTCTGTCTTTCAAGTAAACTTGTTGAGATCTGGCTTTGTTCAATATCGTCTCCAAAGATAACCTTCTTCTCAACTTTCTCAAGCTTTCCACCATTTCTCTTTTTAATTACCTGAGCGTACCTTAAATCATCAGAAGGAACAAGTTCTGGATTCTTTGGTCGTCCTCTCTTCCCTGTCCTCGGGAACTCTTTTATAAATCCAAATAGTTTCAGAAGAGCTTCTTTATAAAAGTTCAATCCATCTGTAACGAAAAGAGGGATTTTATTCGAAATGCATTTGGCAACTAATCGGACTAATTCATCTGCAACATACTGTTTTCTTGGGCCTATCACAAAGGCAATTATTAATCTACAACTTGGTGCAAAAGCTACCCACATCCATGGTCCATCATCTTCATAATTTTCCATTCGTGGAACTATTTTTTTTTACTATGACCCACAGTTCGTCCATTTCTATCTTTGTTACATCAAGGTTCTTCATCAAACTATTATTTACTTTATCGCATTGTTCAGATGCAAGAGCTAACCAACGAGTGACAGTAGCAGCTTGTATCTCCAAAACTTCGGCAATAGCTTCGATACTCATCCCTTTCATAGCCATTTTTAGAGCTAAAAGGATTGTTTTTTCATTCTTGCGAAGATTGGAAAAATAAGAACCTGTATGGTCATTAAAAACTCTGCCGCAATGCTTACATTTGTATTTCCGAGTTTTCCCGCCTCTGCTTTCATATGTTCCATTACCAATAACATTATCTTGACCTTTAAGCCCATAGAGATCACACTGTTCATTTGGACAAGCAATGTTAGTGAACTGTGGTTTTGGACCTCGTTTTCCCATGGTAATATACTTATCTTTACTAATATATAATATCAACCAAATACAAATGGACCACCAAATTTTTGATTTTTGATTATAAATCGACGTACTGAATCTATTATGGTACAAAAA
>CAYVEW010000393.1:0-1349 GCA_964450375.1 uncultured Bacteroidales bacterium | reverse complement strand
GGTTTGAGTTCTTTTTCGCAAAAAAGGGCTTAATGTTACAAAAAATTCCTGAAAAGGAAGGCTGATTTTGGTGGTAATTTTTTACATTCGTCACATATTTGGAAATCAAATCTAAATTATTCTTTATGAGAGTAGTTATACAGAGAGTTAATCATGCATCGGTAACTGTTGAGAATAAAGTCATATCAGAAATAAAAACCGGCTTATTAATATTGGTTGGTATTGAAGATGCCGATAATGAAGAAGATATTGAATGGTTAAGCAATAAAATTACACAGCTCCGCATTTTTGATGATCAGGATGGGGTTATGAATTTATCGGTTAAAGATGTTGATGGCGAAATTCTGGCAATCAGTCAGTTTACTTTGCATGCCAAAACAAAAAAGGGAAACCGTCCATCGTATCAGCAAGCGGCTAAGCCCGAAGTGTCGGTTCCTTTATACAAACAATTTATTGAACAACTGGGCAAGGATTTAGGTAAGGATATAAAAACTGGCGAGTTTGGTGCCTACATGAAAGTAGCCCTGGAGAACGACGGGCCGGTAACTATTATTATTGATTCAAAACAAAAAGCATAAAAATGACTCACGAAAACGATAAATCAACGCAACGGGCCACACTTATTGTTGCTTCTGTAGCATCTTTTATTACTCCTTTTATTGGATCATCCATAAACATTGCACTACCGGCAATTGGCAAAGAGTTTTCGGCAAATGCAATTGCTTTAAGTTGGGTGGCTACTTCGTTTTTATTGGCATCAGCAATTTTTTTGGTGCCATTTGGGCGCCTTGCAGATATATACGGGCGTAAAAAGATTTTTAACTGGGGCATTGCAATATATACCCTTTCGGCATTTGCTTGTGCTTTTGCCCCGGATATAACCACATTAATCATTGTTCGAATTATTCAGGGATTGGGCGGAGCCATGATTTTTGGCACCGGAATGGCCATCATCACTTCGGTTTTTCCGCGCGAAAGCAGGGGTAAGGCATTGGGAATAGTTGTTTCGGCAGTATATGCAGGCTTAACTTTAGGCCCTTTTATCGGAGGTTATTTAACCAAAAATTTTGGCTGGCAAAGCAATTTTACCTTTACCATACCATTCGGAATATTAGCTCTTATTTTAAGTATTGTTTATTTAAAAGGCGATTGGGCAGAAGCCAAAGGAGAACGCTTCGACTGGAAGGGTTCAATGATATATGCTGTATCCATTACTTCACTGATCTATGGTTTTAGTAAACTGCCCGAACTTTTAGGGGCCATTTTAACCTTAGCAGGTGTTTTAGGATTATGGTTATTTATTTCTTTCGAAAAGCGCCAACCCTTTCCGGTGTTAAACATTCAGCTTT
>CAYVEW010000392.1:0-1351 GCA_964450375.1 uncultured Bacteroidales bacterium | reverse complement strand
TGCTTGTGTTGCGAGTGCATAATGCACATTAGTTAAACCAAATGTTACTTTATTACTCATTTAAAATACCTCCTGTTTGATTTCATATACTCTGTTGACTGAACCATCTTCATTGATGAATTCAGATAATAATTCATATTCATATCCCATAAAATAAAGGGACGATTCTAATCTTTCTTCTAATGATAAATCTTTCTTTTCAGTAATCAAACTTACTTGAAATGTTGCAACTTTAGCTATGGACTTATCATCAGCATAAACGATTGTTCTATTGGTTAGTTCTTGGTAAATGATATAGTTTGGATCAGCTTCTAACCCTACTCTCGTTCCATACGAAACTTTACCTGGTAATACAGAGTTAAGGGTTTCAAATAAAGCTTCTAATTTTTCTTGCATTAATCATCACCTTTTTCAATAATTCTTTTGATGTCTTCTAGCATTTTAGGCGTAAGTAAATCATAGGCAGGTCGCATGAACGGTCGTGGTCCTACATATTTACCACTTCGGTGTGTGAAACCAAACTCAAGTAAGTGTGTGAGCTTCCCTTTTTCATTGGAGAATATAACAATTGATTTATTGATTCCACTACCTTGAGGTTCAGCGATGAACGAATCAGCAAATGGTTTTGAACCACCACTTCTTGGTGCATTTGATCTGATATACTTCACAATCTCCTGAGCTGTTTCATCGAGTCTTTCTTCAAGTTTAATGATGATATCTTGAGCATAGTCATCCACCATGTTAGAAATTGCTACTCCTAACTCATCAAGCGTAATCAATGATATCACTCTTTCTGAGTTTTGTTTTGCTTAGATAAAGCTCAATGAACTGTCCTATTTGATAGGTTCGTTCAATCTTGTAAATGTCATCATCAATTTCTGCATACTTGCTGTTATCATATAAAAAACTTTGAATTTTAAGTGCTAGATCAATCTTGATGTCTGATCTTTTACTTTCATAATATTCGTTAGATGTGATGCTAAAGTTGATGCCTATAACTTCCTTCGAGTGTTGAAGTTGATAGATTGAGGATCCAATAGAATTTTGCACCAAAGCAAGAGTTAGTAATTTCAATTTGACATTTGGTGAATTAGGATACATGCTCTTCTACTCCTTTTGTCAGTGCAATTTGACCGACTAGCATATCAAAAGTCTTAGGTAGTTCTTTTGCACTACCATCATTCTTAAATCCAAAGAAAGTCTTTACATAGATAATGATTAATGTACTCACCATTGGATTTGATTCGTCATTGATGTAAGAAGGATCGATCCCACAGCTCATCAAGTATGATTTGCAACTACTAATATGAGTAGAGAGCTCGTCATCAGCATACGTTTCTGATAGTGGTAT
>CAYVEW010000391.1:0-1352 GCA_964450375.1 uncultured Bacteroidales bacterium | reverse complement strand
ACTGATCACGGTATGCGAGAACAACTGCCTCAATCGGGAGAAGATCTTCTGACCTGTTTGTTACATATGCTCTCCATCCCATACTCTCAATTGCAGCACCATAGGTTTCCGGATTTATATTTGCAGAGACTTTCACTGAGATTTTCTTTTCAACCCTTTGAGGCCTGTTACCATAGGCACGGACCGTCTTTTTCGTCACTTCTTCCTGGATTTCATATAAAATTAGTCCTAAAACAGAGTTAGTCTTGAGAATGGATTGAATCTTTTCTTCAGCTTCGGCTCGGCTTCGGTATACCGGTTTTCCTCTTCCTCGTTCATTCATCGAAATAATCTGAATTATCGAGTTTTCAAGTTTTGAGTCAATTTGTGCTTTTTGTTTTTCAGCATGAGCAAATGATTTTGCATAAATGATCCGCTCCTCCCAAGAATGTTGGATTCCTTTTTCCGTTACCGAGCGCATCACTTTTTTTTCAAAGGCTTCAGCAATTATTGCTTCATCTCCGTTATAATATTCCCGCCTAATTGGAGACAGAATTCCATTTGAGGATTCAAAGGAATGAATTGCCTCCATTATTTCTTGAGTTGGGTGTGCAACTTCAGACAATGGGCATAGATAGTCCATTTGGTGTAGGAATGCATGGAACCTTATTGCAAATGCACACATTTTACAGTCCCCTACAAAAAGAAGTCGTTGATCGGTAACGCTTTTCATAACTGAGTTCATTACGGGGATATAGAGAGGATCATCAGCAGTATTCCCCGGATGAATACTGACAGTAAGAGGCATACCAAGGGGATCAAGGACAGCAAGGGCTACTTTTATTTGTGGGGTAGTGGGATCATCTTTTGAGTGACCAAATTGCACCAAACCATTTTCTGTGACAATTCCATCAGAGTTGGCTGTAGTCATGTCAATTCGAATGAGATCTGAAAAGACACCATAGACACGAATTATTGTTGCATTCAATTGACACTCAAACTCATTCCATCTCTCTGAATTAGAGAAATAATCTAAAATACGGGCGAGACGATCATCGGTGAAATGTTTAGGAGAGATTGGATGACCAAAAAAATCGGACAGTATTTGTTGCCTCTTTTCCACCCAATTCTCTACAGAACACATGCGATGATCATGATGGGAAATAATATAACTGAGCCAGATGGCGACTGTCTCTCCAACTGAAAGTCCGTTCCAGTTTTTGTGAGGGATGAAAATATTATCTATTAAACTAATTATCTCCATTTTTTGGAGAAGAGAGAGGATTATTGGGAGGCTATCTAATTCTTCAATCTGGATTTGAGGTTCAGGCATCCCTAATATATATTATATTCTTAGATATATAACTATGTAC
>CAYVEW010000390.1:0-1352 GCA_964450375.1 uncultured Bacteroidales bacterium | reverse complement strand
ACAAGTACAGTTTTTCCCACTCTTCTAGCGCCATATATAATAACTACTTTATTGGGTTGCAGTTTTTTTACAATTTTATCTGAGAGTTCTCTATTTAAATATTTCATAATACCGTCATCATTGTGACGCAATTTATAAAAATTTAGTCAAATTTAAAGCTTAATTCTGGTTTTTTGTTTTAAAATCGTATTTGATTAATAATTATGTGAGCTTGATGTGCAACTCTGAAAGGCATATATTTTTATTTTTTTACTTTTTGCCTACAGCCGCCAATATCAGCTTTGCTCACACGCTTTCTTTCTTTTTACTAACTACTACTTACTTTTGCCTTTATAACCATAACCATAACCATACCCATATCCGTAACCATATCCGTAACCGTACCCATACTCATAGCCGTAGTATTTTTTAATTCGAATATCGTTTACCAGGATACTCATTTTCTCCAGTCGTTTTTCGTGGTAAATTTTATTGATGAGCTCAAACACGTGTTTGTTGGAGTATTTCTGTCGCACAATAAAAATATTGGCATCGGTATATTTTCCTGCCAGTAAGGCATCGGTAACCAGGGCAACGGGTGGTGTATCAATAATAATTACATCGTAATGTTCTTTGCACCAGTTAAAAAATGTTTCGGCCTGTGGTGTTTCAATCAACTCGGCGGGGTTGGGCGGCACAGGCCCCGAGGGTGCCAGGTGCAGATTTTCAATGTGGGTTTCTTTAATTATTTCTTCGATACCCACTTGCCCGATCAGCATGTTGGAAATACCTGTTTCGTTGGAGATATCAAATATTTTGTGCAGGCTGGGTTTGCGTAAATCCATACCTACCAATAAGGTTTTTTTGCTGGCCATGGCCATCATACTGGCCAGGTTTACGGCAGCAAAGGTTTTTCCTTCACCACTAATGGTGGATGTCATCATAATGGTTTTACTGCCTTGCGAACCTAAAACAAACTGTAGGTTGGTTCGCAGGGCACGGAACGATTCGGCCAGCCCCGATTTGGGATCCATGTAAACCGGAACATTGCTGTGTGTTTCGTTGTGCCCGATGGTACCTATAATTGGTATATTCGTGTTTTTTTCAATGTCTTTTTTATCTTCGATTTTGGTATTCATAAAATCAAGCAATAAGATAATAGCACCGGGTATACCTAATCCCAGAACCAGTGCAATCATATAATTCTGTGATCGTTTGGGGGTGAGCATGCCTGCATTTTCGGGCATGGCTACATCCAGCACTTTGTTGTTGGGAATGTTCGAAGCTTTGGTAATGCCTGCTTCGGCGCGTTTTTCCAGTAAAAAAGTATATAGCTCGTTGTTTAGCTTGTACTCGCGCTCAATGTTTACCAG
>CAYVEW010000389.1:0-1354 GCA_964450375.1 uncultured Bacteroidales bacterium | reverse complement strand
TATATCTCAGGATTGCAGCAATTCCGCCAAAAGCTATCATAAGTTGAGAGCCTTCGTCAAAATCTGTTGATACAAAAGCAATCCTTGCATCGCCTTTTTCAGCGAGTTCTGAGAATTCACCAACGATATCAATAACATCCGTGACTTCAAGTGCAGAACCACATTCAGGACAATTTCCAGCCGCAGGGACAGCTTCACTGGTTTTCCATTTTCTTGTCCATTTATTCTCATATCCACAAACACTGCATTTGAGAGTTACTCTTTCAACCCGTAGGTCTTCAGAAAGTAAAAGCACATCAACTGCCTTTATTTCAAGATTCGCCCGTACATTATCTTCTCCATAGGATACTTTACCGGACTCAGTAGCGATTTCTTTAAAAAATGTTTCCATATCTTTTTTTTGCTTAATTAAGTCAATACCCTGGAGCGTATCCTCTGCTGCATTTATTAACTCGGAAAAACCTGATTCATCCGTATACCCTGTATCAAACAATCCAAGAACCTTTTTCTGAAGCTCATAATGTAGAAATTCACCTTCACTGAACTCTTCTTTAGCTGGAGAATGTCCTCCTATAAGAATGCCTTTAAGTTCAGCGGGCTCTAGTTCAAGGAATGCCTCACTTGCAGCATCCCCTATTCTTTTGTAGAAATCATGAATGGCAATGCGTCTGAGCTGTTCAAAACGATGTGCACTCTGACCTCCTTTTCTTTGTTTGCCAGGGACAGTAGAGTGGAGATGCCTGATAACTTCAATTTGCTTACCTACAAGCATTCCGATAGTAGCTTCTCTTAAATCAAGAAGTATAAGCCCATAAGTACTGCACTCTCTGAGCATTTCCTCAAGAGGCTCAAGATAAAAAACGGAATCACAGTGATAGATGTAATTTACAACAGGTTCCGGAGGAATAAGAACTTCGTTCACCATGCCTGTCCTGTTAGCTCCGGTATCGACAGTTCCTGTAAAATAAACTATCCCATTTTCCGGTATTTTGTTAAGAGATCTTAACTTTGCCAGCAAAGAATCAAGTGCTCCCTGTAAGTTATTGCTGGAAAGTTTAGGCTTAATGTTCGAAGCCTGCTCATGTTCTTCTCTCAAATGATTTGTAACATCTGAAATCTGTTTATCAGAAGGAATATAAAGGGAAATTAATTCTGTGCCCCTTCCACTTTTATTTCTTAGAGTTTCAAGCTTCTTTTTAAATACATATTTTTCATATGTACAATATTCAGCCATTCCAGCTTCCTCCTTCTCTCATATAAAACAGTTGAGGGACCTAAAAAATAACATAAAATACAATATTCATTTATGCTTTATCATTTAAAAAACGTTTTTTTGAATTATCATTCAAAACTT
>CAYVEW010000388.1:0-1355 GCA_964450375.1 uncultured Bacteroidales bacterium | reverse complement strand
TGCGTCGTGCTAAAATAGGTTGACACTTTATCGAGCAAATAAAGGAGTGTCAATATGAAGAAAAAAAATGAAGTAACTGCAAGAAAAATTTATTCACACGCATTTAAGATGCAAGTTGTGCAAGAGTATGACAATGGACAAATTTCCAAGCGAGGATTATCTATAAAATATCGGATTAATCCTTCTACGGTTGATCGTTGGTTGGAAAACTATAGTATCTTAGCCAAAAACAAACGTATGGCAGAGAAACATTCGAACGATCCGAAATATAAGGTAAAGCGTTTAGAGAAGCGGATTGAAGAACTTGAGGCCATGTTAGAGATTGATGATCTGGCATGGGAAATCATGGAAGACATGACAGGAGACAGAGGATTGCGAAAAAAGTATTTACCCAAATCGCAAATAGAAGATCTAAAGCGTATAAAGGAAAAAAGATCAAAGCGGTGACTTTATACGAGCGATTTGGGATAAGCCGTCAAGCTTTTTACCAGGGATTACAGAAGGCTTCAGAAGCTTTATCACACCAAAAAAATGTGATAAAGCTGGTTCAAGATATAAGGGAAGATCAACCACGTATAGGCACGGAGAAGCTTTACGGCTTAATAAAGGGAGACCTGGATAAAATGCATATTAAGATAGGCAGGTGTAGGTTAAATAGTATTTTAAAGGAAAATGGAATGTTAGTAAGAAAGAAGAAAACAGCGGTCATAACGACGAATTCACATCATAGGTTTAAGAAGTATCCAAACCTAATAAAGGATACAGATATCTCCCAGCCAGAGCAGGTTTGGGTAGCGGACATTACTTATATAAGAACAGATGAAGGTTTTAATTATTTACATTTAATTACAGATGCTTATTCTAAGCTGATCGTTGGTTATGAGCTATCAGATAACCTGAAAGCAGAATCGACTCTAAAAGCTTTAAAAATGGCCTTAAATGGGAGAAAATATCCGGAAAGAGAGTTGACCCATCATTCGGATCGTGGAATACAATATTGCAGCGATGATTACATTGAAATGCTCATGAAAAATGGATTAACAATTAGTATGACGGAAAACTCTGATCCTTATGAGAATGCGATTGCAGAGCGAGTGAATGGAATTTTGAAACAGGAATTTTCGATAGGGGAAGGCTTCAAGAATCACTTGATGGCAATGAGAGAGGTAAAGAAATCGATATACATATATAATCACAAAAGGCCGCATCGTAGTTGCGGAATGCTCACACCAATTCAAGCGCATTTAAATGGAAAATATAAACTTCCATCTTATGCATTTAAACGAAAACAAAAAAATGAATTATCTTTAACCAAAAATAGCTAAAAAAGTGTCAACTTATTTTAGCACGAGACA
>CAYVEW010000387.1:0-1358 GCA_964450375.1 uncultured Bacteroidales bacterium | reverse complement strand
GAAACTTCGTTATTGCTAGAGAAATTTCTAAAGCTTACGAAGAGATAATCAGAGGTAAATTAAGTGAGTATGAATCTTTAGAAGAATTAAAAGGCGAACTTGTTTTAATTGTAGAAGGTTTTGTTGAGACATACGAAAGTGATTTATCTATAGTTCAACAAGTTGATTATTTTATAGCTTCAGGCATGAAAAAAACTGAAGCGATGAAAAAAGTTTCTGAAATGACCAATATTCCTAAAAATAAAATTTATCAGGAATATTTAGAAGATAAAATCAAGGAGGATAAATAAATGAAATTTGCATGTTTATTAGCCGACGGATTTGAAGATGTTGAAGCATTAGGTAGTAGTGCTTTATTAAGAAGAGCTGGATTTATCGTTGATTTTTTCAGTGTTCATAATCAAATAAAAGTTACGGGTTCATATAAGACTGTCGTCACCGATTTAGCTATGATGTCTAGTCTAAAGGTAGAAGATTATGATGGAATATTTATTCCTGGTGGAAGAGCCGCTTTTATCATAAGAGATCAAATTGAAGTAAAGAATTTGGTAATGAAATTTTTTGAAGCGAATAAATGGATGTTAGCCATATGTGCAGCACCAACAGTATATGGATTGTTAGGGATAATGGATAATAAAAAATATATTTCTTTCCCTGGTACTGAAGGTGAAATGAATAAAGCGATTAGAGTAGAACAAAAAGCAGTAAACGATGGAAAATTCATAACCGGCAAAAGTGCTGGAGCGATTTATGAGTTTGTCTTTGAGGTAATAAAAACAATAAAAGGTGAAGAGGCTTTAATAGCTTTTAAACAAAATTTAAAATATTAATTGAGGTGACTTATTTGAAAACATTTTATATAACGACTCCGATATATTATCCGAGTGGTAAATTTCATATAGGATCTGCTTATACGACTTGTTTGTGTGATAGCTTAAAGAGATATAAAAACTTGAAAGGTTATGATACAAGATTTTTAACCGGAAACGATGAGCATGGTCAAAAGATAGAGGAAACCGCTAAAAAGAGAGGTATTAAACCTCAAGAATTAGTTGATTACTATGCGAATCTTTCTCAAGAATTATGGAAAAACTTAAAAATTCAAAACGATGATTTTATCAGAACAACAGAAAAAAGACATGAAGTAATAGTTGAAGATATATTTGAAAAATTGCTTGAAAATGACGATATTTATTTAGGAGAATATTCTGGCAATTATTGCGTTTCATGCGAATCTTATTTTACTAAAACTCAATTAATAGATGGGGATAAATGTCCTGATTGCGGTTCTGTCACAAAAGTGTTAAAAGAAGAAACATATTTTTTAAGACTTGGTAAATATCAAGATAGATTGCTTA
>CAYVEW010000386.1:0-1362 GCA_964450375.1 uncultured Bacteroidales bacterium | reverse complement strand
TGGAAGCTGATCTGTTTGTTTATCCGGGCGGAATAGGATTGTCTGTTCTGCATGCCTTATCCTTTGGCTTGCCTGTTATAACGACCGATAATTATGCATTGCATTTTCCTGAAATTGAATTGTTAAAAAAGGATTTTAATGGCGATCTTTACAAAGATAATGATGAACATGATCTGGCTGAAAAGATTGCAGAATGGAAAAGTAAGTTACAAAATGCAGGAAATAGCTATTTGGATAATTGCATTAAAAGTATTTACGAACATAAGTATTTGCCGGAAGAAGTTAGTTTCTCGGTTTTATCCCATATAAAAGACCAGCTATCAGGTGTTGATGAATAAAAAGAAAATACTGATATGGGGAGAGTTTCCTCCTAAAACGACTACGGGTATTAGTATATCCAATCAGGCGATTTATAATATTCTGCTAGATGCTGATTTTACGATCAATGTAATTGAAGAATTTACCTGGAATAAAAGCCCGTTAACGAAAATTATGTCTTTGTGCCTGTCAAAATTGAGCGTATTGTATAAAAGCTTATTTACAAAAACGGATCTTTTTTATTTTACCATTTCACTTTCTGTTTTTGGTTTATTCAAAGTAATGGCCATGATTCTTCCTATTTCTATTTTTTCTCGAAAAACAAAACGAATCGGGCACATTCACCGGGGTGATATTCAGGAATTTGCGCAGGCAAAAAAGGGGAACAATAAATTGCTTCAATTTGTTTTACGCAGGACAGATCTGCTTGTGGTCTTATCGGAACAATTTAAAAAAGATGTAGAACAATTATTCTCTCATAAACAGATTGCTGTTTTACATAATACATCATTTTTTGAAAAAGAAAAAAACGTAAAACGAGAATACAACAAAAATTTTGTGTGTATCTCAAACTACATCGAATCAAAAGGCATCGAAAACCTGGTGGATTGTTTTATCGATCGGGAATTGAATAACCTGAATCTTTCTGTTTATGGACAGGTTTATGATCAAAGTTATTACGAAAAACTGGAAAGAAAAGCTTCAGTGAATATCAAATTGAATAAAGCCATCGATCACAGTCATATCGCAAGTGTATTAGAACAAGCTGATTGTTTGATTCTTCCATCGTGGAACGAAGGGCAGCCTATTATTATTCTGGAAGCTATGTCGCTGGGTATTCCGGTTATTAGCACAAAAGTGGGAGATGTGCCGAATATTTTTGGAACAGATTATCCGTTTCTATCGGAACCAAAAGAAACAAATGCTTTGAAGGAAACAATTCGTAGATTTGATGCATTTACTGATAAACAGGACTTGTCGGAATATCTGTTTAAAAGATACAAAGTATATTATTCGAATGAGCATTATAAAGAAAAGGTTTTA
>CAYVEW010000385.1:0-1364 GCA_964450375.1 uncultured Bacteroidales bacterium | reverse complement strand
TACGGGCGTAGCTCAGCTGGTAGAGCAGTGGTCTCCAAAACCAAAGGTCGTGAGTTCGAATCTTACCGCCCGTGCAAAAATTAAATAGGAATCATGAAGCTTAAATTATACTTTCAAGAAGCATTTAACGAACTAATACACAAAGTATCCTGGCCTACATGGCCCGATTTACAAAGTAGTGCTATAGTAGTTATGATTGCTTCATTAATCATTGCATTAATTATTTTTGTAATGGATTATAGTTTTCAAAACTTGATGGACTTAATTTACAGTATGTTTTATTAATCACTGGAAAGTAAGATGGCTGAAACTGATAAGAAGTGGTACGTTCTCCGTGCAATAGGTGGAAAAGAGAAAAAAGTGAAGGAATACATAGAGAGCGAAATTTCACGACTTGAATTACAAGAGTATATTTCTCAGGTATTAATTCCTACAGAAAAGGTTTACCAAATTAGAAATGGAAAAAAAATTAGTAAAGAACGAAGTTTTTTTCCTGGTTACATTCTAATTGAAGCAAACCTGGTAGGAGAGATGACACATATTCTGAAAAATATACCCAATGTAATTGGCTTCCTTGAGTCGGAAGGAGACAAACCAACTCCTTTACGTCAGTCTGAAGTAAATCGGATCTTAGGTAAAGTGGATGAGCTTGCCGAAAGTGACGAAGAAATCAATGTGCCATTCTTTGTGGGTGAAACTGTAAAAGTTATCGATGGACCATTTAACAGTTTTAATGGAATTATCGAAGAAGTAAATGAAGAGAAGAAAAAACTGAAAGTAATGGTGAAAATTTTCGGAAGAAAAACACCATTAGAATTAAGTTTTATGCAGGTCGAAAAAGAGTAAATTTAAAGAACAAATTTAGATTATGGCTAAAGAAGTTGCTGGATTAATTAAGTTGCAAATTCGAGGTGGCGCGGCAAATCCATCTCCACCAGTAGGACCTGCTTTAGGTGCTAAGGGTGTAAATATCATGGAGTTTTGTAAACAGTTTAATGCTCGTACACAGGATAGAGCTGGTAAAGTAATTCCTGTTATCATTACTGTTTACTCTGACAAGTCTTTCGATTTTGTTACTAAAACTCCTCCGGTAGCTGTTCAATTATTGGAAATGGCAAAACTTAAATCTGGATCAGCAGAATCTAACAGAATAAAAGTTGCTTCGGTAACTTGGGATACTGTTAGAACAATTGCTGAGGAAAAGATGCAGGATTTGAACGCTTTCGAAATTGAATCAGCTATGAAAATGGTAGCCGGAACTGCTAGAAGTATGGGTATCACTGTTAAAGGTGATTTTCCGGGTAATAAATAATCTATAATATCTCGAAAGAAGTTATGACGAAACTTACTAAAAATAGAAAGAT
>CAYVEW010000384.1:0-1371 GCA_964450375.1 uncultured Bacteroidales bacterium | reverse complement strand
TAGAACCGAGACTTTTTTCTTTTAACGCTCCTTATGGTGCATGTGAGACTTGTGCGGGATTAGGTTTTAAAAGAAAGATTGATCCAAATCTTTTATTGCCTGATCAAGAGTTAAGTTTAAGAGATAATGTTTTCCGTAAATATGCACATATGGATTCTTTATATTACCAACAAATAGAGCAAACAGCTTTAGCTTTAGATATACCTTTAGATAAACCTTTCAAAGATTTGTCTGAAAAACATAAGAGTATTTTGTTATACGGATCTAAAGATGAAGTTAATTTTTCTTATATCTCCAAAACCGGTAATATGTATCACAATACAAAAAAACCTTTTGAAGGGGTTATTACTAGTTTAGAGAGAAGATATCTATCCTCAACATCCAAAGCGATTAGAAATTGGATAGAGTCGATGATGAATGATATTGTTTGTGATAGTTGTAAAGGTAAGAAATTAAATGAAGAGGCTTTGTCTGTTTATATTGACGGCTTGAATATTCATGAATTGTCAGAACTTAGTATTCTGCATTTTGTTGAATTTTTAGAGAAAATAAAACTAACAGAAAAAGAAAATGAAATAGCTAGACCAATATTAAAAGAAATCAAATCTAGATTAGGATTTCTAATTAATGTAGGTTTAGATTATTTATCAATGTCTAGATTAGCTGGAACGTTATCTGGCGGTGAAGCGCAAAGGATTAGATTAGCCACTCAAATTGGATCTAGATTAACTGGAGTAATGTATGTTTTGGATGAACCTTCGATTGGCTTACATCAAAGAGACAATCAAAGACTGATTGATACTTTAAAAGATATGAGAGATTTAGGCAATACCATGATTGTCGTTGAACACGATCATGATATGATATTGTCCAGTGATTTAGTAGTTGATATTGGCCCTGGTGCTGGTGATAATGGCGGAGAAGTTGTTTTTGTAGGTACTCCAGAAGAATTACTGAAAGATAAATCATCGATTACAGCTAAATATCTGCGGAATGAAATGAAGATTTTAGTTCCTGATAAAAGAAGAAAACATGAAAGAGGTTATCTACACGTTGAAAAAGCTTCACAAAATAATTTAAAAAATATCTCTGTTGATTTTCCTATCGGTTGTTTTACAGTTGTGACTGGAGTTTCCGGTTCAGGTAAATCTTCTTTGGTGAATGATGTTTTATATACAAATTTGGTTAATTTAATCACGAGAAGAAATGAAATGGCAGGCAAAGTTGAAAAATTAGAGAATTACGAAATTTTCGATAAAATAATTGATATTGATCAGTCAGCTATCGGTAGAACTCCAAGATCTAACCCAGCTACTTATACGGGAGTTTTTGATCATATAAGAGATTTGTTCGCTAAAACAAAAGAAGCTA
>CAYVEW010000383.1:0-1381 GCA_964450375.1 uncultured Bacteroidales bacterium | reverse complement strand
GGAGGAACAAAAATGACTTATCAAATCGCAAGAACACTAACAAGAGTTTTATCTGGAACGGTGCTACTTATCATCTATCTTCTTCAAGTTACAAGCAGGTATCAAGAGGGAGGGTTGGCAATGGATCAACTCCAGTCTCTGGGACAACTTATGCTGGTGTTTATCGGAATCGGTATTGGAGTGACGATTGCTGTAGAAATTGTCTTTCATATTTTATATTCAATAGGTATAGCGGTTAAAGAAAGTGTAAAAGCGGATGCCTGTAATGATAAAGACAAAGAGAGAGAGATAGAGAAAAATATAGAGAAAAATATTAAACAGGAATTTGTAGAGGATGAAATGGCGAAACTGATCGATCTTAAATCATTGAGAGTCGGTTATGTAACCAGTGGAACAGGTTTTGTCGCTTCTCTGATCGTTCTAGCGTTGGGTTATCCTGTGTTTATTGTGCTCAACATCTTATTTGTTTCCTTTTTTATCGCCGGAATGATGGAGAGTTTTGCCCGAATCTTTTACTATAAAAGAGGGATTTAAATGGCATTAAAATTTGAAATTACAAACAACATTCGAAAACTAAGATTTTTTGCAGACGAAATGACACAGCAACAACTGGCTGAAAAAGCCGGTGTATCCCGTCAAACCATTTTGGCTGTTGAGGGCGGGAAGTATAATCCCTCTTTGGAGTTGGCTTTTAGGATTGCACACGCTTTTAATGTGCCAATTGAAGAAGTTTTTCAATACACTGTGATTGAAAAAAAGAACCGTAAAGACAAAAAAGGAGATCGAACATGAGCGTATTAGTTCTTGGTGCAAGTGGTGCAACGGGTTCATTGGTTGTTAGGCAATTAATCAGAAGAAACATCGAAACAAAAATTCTTATCAGAAAAAGTTCCAGATTGGCGAAAGAGATAAAGGAAAGCAATTTAGTCGAAATTGTGAAGGGGAATATCAACGAACTGAATTCTAATGAGATGGAGCAGTTGCTTCAAAAATGTGATGTTGTCATTTCTTGTTTGGGTCATAATATAACCTTTAAAGGGTTGTTTGGTCACCCGCGCTATTTGGTCCGAGATGCGGTACGTAGTGTCTGTGAAGCTTCAAAGAAAAGCTCAAGCGGAAAAGTGAAGTTGGTCCTAATGAGTACAACAGCTTATACGAATAAGTTATCCGGAGAAAAGAATTCCCTGGGAGAAAAGCTTATCTTTTCATTACTCACATTATTACTTCCCCCTCAACGCGATAATGTTAAAGCAGCTGATTACTTGCTTAGACAAATAGGAAAACAAGACAAAAAGGTTGAATGGATAGCCGTCCGGCCGGATACATTAATCGATGAAGACAGCGAAAGTTCATATGAAATCTGCAAATCTCCAAAAAGAAG
>CAYVEW010000382.1:0-1384 GCA_964450375.1 uncultured Bacteroidales bacterium | reverse complement strand
ACCGACCTTACAGAGATATAAAGGGTTAGGTGAAATGAATCCTGAACAACTTTGGGAAACGACAATGGACCCTGAATCTAGAACTCTTCTTCAAGTTACTATTGACGATGCGATTGAAGCTGATAGAATTTTCACAATGTTAATGGGTGATGATACTGAAAGCAGAAAAATCTTCATCAACGAAAACGCTGAATATGTTAAAAATTTAGATATCTAGTCTTAGTATTTATCTAAATTCAAAGGAGAAAGTAAGTGAATTTAAATAAAAATATCATAATTGAAAAAGATGCTTTAATTAATAGAATTGATATTTTGAGTTCTTTTGAGAAAGTACTGTTTGTTACAACAAAAGAAATCGAAAATATCTTTTATGATTTTTGTCAAAAAATTAAAAAAACTGTTTTTGAATTCTATTACCTAACAGATTTTACTGTAAAAAATGCTTATGACTTATCTTACAAGCTCACAGTTAATCATTTTGATTGTATCGTCTCTTTTGGCGGAGGTACAGTTAATGACACTTGTAAATTAGCATCTCATTATAGTAAAAAACACCTTATTTCAATACCTACTATCATTTCTAACGATGGCGTTTCAAGCAATGTTAGCGTCTTAAAATTTGAAGACGGAACTACCGATACCTTATCATCTAAATCTCCGGATACAATTATTATTGATACAAATGTAATAAAAAATTCTCCGGATATTTACTTAAAATCAGGTTTATGTGATATTTTGGCAAATTTTACGGCTCTATATGATTGGGATTTAGCTTTTAAAGCACATAAGGAAACAAAAAATGATGTTGCTTACATCATTTCAAGCAATGCGTTTTGGTCACTTTATAATCTACCACCAACAATCAATCATAACAATCACTTCATCAAGTTAGCGTGTGAATCTTTAATTTTATCGGGAATAGCTATTGAAATTAATGGAAGTTCAAGACCTAGCAGTGGTTCAGAACATTTATTCAATCATTCGATAAATTATTATTATCCGAAAAAACAAATTCTTCACGGCTTTCTAGTTGGCTTAGGTACTTTAGTAAGTGCAATCTTGCAAGATAGAAATCTTGAATATGTAATCAACTACTTAAAAAAATACAATATCGACGTAAGACCATCTGTTTTGGGGATTTCTAAAGAAGAATTTACCAACGCTTGGATGAATGCTAAAACCATTAGAAATAGATATACAATCCTAAATGAAATAAATTTGAATGAAGAATTATTACAAGAAGTATATTATAAAATTGAAAATGAAATATATTAAAACACTATTATCAGGAGGAAAAAATGGAAGACAATAAAGAAAATAATGAAATATTGAATTACGATAAAATATCGGAAATAAATTTAGCCAATGAGATGAAAACCTCCTT
>CAYVEW010000381.1:0-1387 GCA_964450375.1 uncultured Bacteroidales bacterium | reverse complement strand
TTCTAATAATTTGTTTTTTCAATTTCGAAATAGGCTTCCGGATGGCTACAAACAGGACAATTTTTTAGTGCTTTTGCACTTTCGTGAACATGTCCGCATTTACGGCATACCCAACGTACTTTTTCTTCGCGCGCAAATACTTTCCCTGTTTCAACATTTTCTAAGAGCTTACGGTACCTTGCTTCGTGGTCGGCTTCTATCTTAGCAATTAGTTTAAATGCTGTTGCAATCTTTTTAAAACCTTCTTCTTCGGCAACTTTTGCAAATTCGGGATACAACTCGGTCCACTCTTCGTTTTCACCATCTGCTGCTGCCTTTAGATTTTCGGCAGTGGTTCCGATCACTCCGGCCGGATAGCTTGCAGTAATCTCAACCATTCCACCTTCCAAAAACTTAAAAAAGGTTTTTGCGTGTTGTTCTTCCTGTAAAGCCGTTTCGTTAAAGAATTCTGCAATTTGCTCGTAACCTTCTTTCTTAGCTACTTTTGCAAAAAATTGATATCTATTCTTTGCCTGCGATTCGCCTGCAAAAGATTTTAATAAATTCTGTTCGGTTTTTGTTCCTTTAATTGAGCTCATAGTATATTTCTGTTTAATTGTAATTACTAATACCGGTTTCGAAGATATAAAAAACACACTACATAAAAAGGTAAATGAATACCTGATTATATAATTTAAAATGAATATAAATATCACACTTCGACAAGCTCAGTGTGACACTATTCGACAAGCCTGCCCGTCCGGCAGGCGGGCTCAGTGTGACATTAAGTATTTCAAAGTGTATGTTTTAAGCTATTCTTCTAAATTAATATCTGCCGGAAACGATATCCCAATCTACGATATCCCAGAAACTGGCAACATAATCGGGCCGTTTATTCTGATAATCCAGGTAATAAGCATGTTCCCAAACATCGCAGGTTAAAATAGGAATTAAGCCGTCAGTTATAGGATTTGCTGCATTGCTGGTTTGAACAATCTCCAAACTTCCGTTTGTTTTTTTTATCAACCATGCCCATCCCGATCCAAATAAGGTTTTTGCTGCTGTAGAAAATTTTTCTTTAAATTCTTCAAAAGAGCCAAAACTTGCATTAATAGCATCTGCCAACGGTCCTTTTGGTGCCGATGCTTTGTCTTTTCCAAACTGATCGAAATAAAAGGTATGATTCCAAACCTGTGCTGCATTGTTAAAAATACCACCGGTAGATTTTGTCATAATTTCAACGATATCGACATTTTCAAATTCGGTTCCCTGGATTAAATTATTCAGGTTATTTACATAAGCTGCATGGTGCTTATCGTGGTGGAATTCAAGAGTTTTTTTAGAAATTACAGGTTCAAGCGCATCGTAGGCATAAGGTAAATCAGGTAGTTCGAAAGCCATAGTTTAT
>CAYVEW010000380.1:0-1392 GCA_964450375.1 uncultured Bacteroidales bacterium | reverse complement strand
ATTTTGATTTAAGCCTTTATTTTAATTTATCAATTTTTGCAATTCGAATCTTTTGAGTAATCTTTTTGATGCTGGCAACAACCAATAAGATGATAATATTGATAGATACGATTGAAGCACCGCTTGGAATAGAGAAAGTATAAGCTAACCATAAACCGAAAAATACGGAAACTTCAGAGAAGATAATGGAAATAATCAATGTGGACTTAAACGACCAACCCAGTTTCATTCCTGCTGCCACTGGAATAACCATCATTGATGATATCAACAAGACTCCGGCTGATTGTAATAATACTGATACAACAACAGATAACATCAAAATAAAAGTTATCTGATAAAAGCCGACGTTAATCCCTAAGAATTTAGCGCTTGACTCATCAAAACTTACTGCTAAAATTCTTTTTCCAAAGAAGATTAATAGTAATCCTATCACTGCAGTTGTTATTAAAATAACTACAATATCTGAATTTTTTATGGTAACGATAGACCCGAATAAGAATTGGAATAAACTACCTGTGGCATTCGATAATGATAAGAAGATTGCTGAAAGTGCTGTACCTAAACTAATAACAATAACCATCGAGATCTCTTGGAAGTTTTTATAAGACCGTCTGAATAATTCTATTAATAAACCGCCAATGAGTGAAAAAACAATTCCTAGGTAAAGATATTGATCAAAGATTGCAGCTAAACCGATAGATGATAAAAACAAACTAACCGAAATACCCACTAATGAAAAATGGCCTAATGTATCGGCGATAAAAGATAATCTTCGCACTACTACAAATGAACCTAGTAGAGGAGCTAAAATACCCAACATGATACCAGCTATTAATACTCTTAAAACGATTTCTTGTTGGAAGATATCGGTAATGAAGGAGAGAAACATCATAATACCCCCTCAGTTACTTCCACACCGCGTTCTTCAAAGCTGGTTGTTAAATCGCCATACATTGATAGCAGATGGGTGTAGTTTAGTTGTTCGATATCCTCAGTATGCGTAATTAAAATAATAGTGATACCGGCTTGATGCAATTCTTCAACTGTATCAAAAAAGAACTCGCGGTTTTGTTTATCGATAGAAGCTGTAGGTTCGTCAAGGATTAAAACTTCAGGATTATTAAGCATAGCTCTAACAATAAAAACTCTTTGTAATTGCCCGCCTGAAAGTGAATTAATATTTTGATTAATTATGCTAAAAATCCCCATTTTCTCTAAAAATTTCAAGCGATCAGATTCTTTAGTTTTCTTTAAACTTGAGATATTTAACAATTCACCTACAGTTAAAGGAAATTCATAATTGAAATCATCAAAATGTTGACTAACATAACCAAAACGAGTCCAAGATTTAAAATTTACGATATCAACTTTATCGTAAAATATCATTCCGCT
>CAYVEW010000379.1:0-1393 GCA_964450375.1 uncultured Bacteroidales bacterium | reverse complement strand
TATAAGTGGAGTTTAAATACTCTAACTCAAAATTTATTTGTTCGCGTTTTTCGACAAATTTTTCATATCTAGAAGAACTAATTAAACCAATTTTGTAACCATAATCCGTAAGTCTTAAATCAGCGTTGTCATGTCTTAATAAAAGTCTGAATTCAGCTCTTGAAGTTAACATTCTATATGGTTCATTAGTGCCTTTAGTAACGAGATCATCAATTAAAACACCAATATATGCTTCATCTCTTCTTAAAATCAAAGGTTCTTTATTATCTAATTTCAAACTAGCGTTTATCCCCGCCATCAGACCTTGAGCCGCAGCTTCTTCATAGCCGCTGGTACCATTTACTTGGCCGGCAAAAAATAAATTATTTATTATTTTTGACTCTAAACTAGGCCACAATTCTTTTGAATCGATCGCATCATATTCAATTGCGTAAGCATATTTAGCAATTACGGCGTTTTCTAGGCCTGGTAGTGATTTTACCATTTTTTCTTGAACATCATGAGGCATTGAAGTTGAGAATCCTTGTAAGTAAACCTCATCTAAAGAAGCTGATTCAGGTTCAATAAATAATTGATGTCTAGATTTATCTTTGAATCTAACTAATTTATCTTCAATCGAAGGACAATATCTAGGACCTACGCCTTCAACCAATCCGCTATACATTGCCGATTTATTAAGGTTGTTTATTATTATTTGATGAGTAATTGGCGCTGTATGAATCAAATAGCAAGGCCATTCGTTATCTAAAATGCGCAAATGTTCTTTTTCAAAACTAAAATGATGAATAAAACCATCTCCTGGAGATAATTCCATTTTCGAAAAATCGATACTATCACGTTTAATTCTAGCTGGTGTTCCAGTTTTTAATCTGAATGTCCTATGACCTAAATCTCTTAAATGCTTACTTAACCCTACAGATGCTTTTTGATTATCCGGCCCTTTAGAAACGGCTGTATCGCCTACTAAAACTTTTGCTTCCATAAAGGTTCCGGTTGTAATAACAACCACATCCGAATATATCTTTTCACCGTTTTCTAGAATTATCCCTTTTACAGAGCCATCTTCGACAATTAATTCTTTTACATAACTTTCTAAAAGCGTTAAATTTTCAGTTTTTTCTAGTGTTTTAAGCATTTCTTTTGGATATTCTAATTTATCAGATTGCGCTCTTAAGGCTCTAACCGCTGGACCTTTACTTTTGTTTAACATCTTCATTTGTAAGCAAGTCTTATCAGTGTTTTTGCCCATTTCACCGCCTAAAGCATCGATTTCTCTGACTAAAGTTCCTTTAGCGGGGCCACCTATTGACGGATTGCACGGCATAAAAGAAACCATTTTCAGGTTTCCTGTTACTAATAGCGTATTTTGTTTTAATCTAGCAAGAGCTAAAGC
>CAYVEW010000378.1:0-1393 GCA_964450375.1 uncultured Bacteroidales bacterium | reverse complement strand
AGGGTATATGCGACAGGAATACGGACATTATGGTATTTCACTTGCTTTTTAGGTTGAGCATAGACATCGACATATGTTTCATCATTTACAATAAGATGCCAAATTATTGTAATCATCTTCCTTGCAAGTGCAATAATTGCTTTACCAGTCCCAATCACCGCCTTTTTGGCTTCATAAAAGTCGCGTAGGACACTTTTTTTCTTTTTTGCTGCCGCATGAGCCGCTTGAGTTAATATCCATCTTCCGAGTTTCGACCCCCGTTTCGTTATTGATCGTTTCACTTGATGATCCGCTGACTGATAAACTTTAGGAACAATCCCTAACCAACTGGCAAGTTTATCACTTGAAGAGAAATCCTTGAAGTTATCAATTTCTGCAATGAGTGTTACTGCAGTAATATCTCCAACACCGGGAACAGATTTAAGGATCTCAACTTTCCTAGGATAATTTGTATGGGCATAATGGATGACATACTTAGTAAGTAATCCAATTTCCTCATCCAACTTCATCATAACGCGAAGACAGTGTCCTAATTGAATTAGTGCGTTTTGAGAAAGACTTTGTTCTAGCAAATTTCTGATTTCTGGCTCTTTCTTATTAAGAACTTTCCAGGGGATCTGTTTAATAATTTTATCAGCAGGATCACCTTGAAGTATTCCAATCATGATCAATCTCCCAGAAACTCCAAAAATATCAGTTAACGTTTCAGACAAGTGAAATAATTCAGTGTCAAGAATGCCATGAATCCTATTTTTAATATCAGTACGTTTCTTAACTAAAAAATGTCTGAGACGTACAAGTTTTCTGAAATCTCGGTGATGTCGGGAAAAGACACGGGATGGTTCAATCATTCCCTTAAGAGCAAGCAGCGCGATGATTTCTGAATCTATTTTATCAGTCTTTTTATGTGAAAGAACCTTGATATCATGAGCATTGCCTACTATGACCGGAAGATGATCGATGAGTGAATCATAGATTTGGATCCAGTAATCACTTGTTGATTCACAAGCAACAACCTGACATTTATTCTGAAGAATCCAATTCTTTAGTGCAAGAAGGCCTTGCACAGTCCTATCAAATTTCTCCTGGAACTTGGAACCATTTGTCCATAGAATTGTGGCAACAATGAATCGTTTATGGACATCTAGCCCAGCTGCTATTTGGTAATCTGTAGTCATGTCTCTAAAAATGGGTAGATGAATTTCCTGGCTGGTCAATTTTCCATTCGTGATCTAGGTCACAGTTCAGCCTTCGATGGCAATTCAAGGGTTAGTTTTTTTAACGGATTTGAAACCCAAAAAGAAAACAACCTTCACTACCCAGATTAATATTGGGAGACTGGAGGTTACAGTTTTTCATGAGTTAAGCATGAGGCGGAGCCTCATGGGTGTTT
>CAYVEW010000377.1:0-1397 GCA_964450375.1 uncultured Bacteroidales bacterium | reverse complement strand
CTTCCTATTGGAGCAATGTTGGCTGTCCAATATTACTTTGAAAAGCTCAATCTTTACGACATTTTTGGCAGGTATAAAAGTAAAGGCCATGACATCAATAGTTTATTGATAGGATTGTTGGGCTATAAGCTCACTGAGAATTTCAGTATCAAGGAAGCAGGTAAATGGATGAATCAAGGTGAAGTTCTCAATATCTTAGACCTTGAGCCTTTCAATGAACGAGTCCTTTACAGAACCCTTGAAACCATTGGAAAAAACAAAGAGGAAATCCTCTGTGATATCCTAAATCGGATATTTTCGGAAAATGATTTTGAACACACAGACATAAACCTTGACTGGACGAGTATCGTTCTTCATGGCAAAAAATGTAAACTTGGTAAATATGGGTATAGCAGAGACCATAGACCCGATAAGCTCCAGATAACAGTTGGAGTCAGCGAACTTGCAGACCCTATAAACATACCTATTGGAATTACAATCCGTAAAGGAAATGTTCTTGACTTGCAGCACTTTCCTGATACGTATAACCAAGTGAAAAGTAAGCTTAAAAAAGGTTCTCTTATTGTTTTTGATAAAGGAGCTAATACCAAAGACAATATTGAGCTTATAGAAGGAGATGAACTGAAGTATCTAACTGCAATGAAGCTGAACGAAAGTCATGACAAAATTATTGCCGAATTTGATAAGAACGACAGGGATAATGTTGAAGTGGTTGATCCTAAGGAAGGTATATATGGAATTAAAATCGTTAAGCCAAGCAGCATTAAGTATTTTTATTTCTCTGAACCATTGCAGGAGAGACAGCTGGAGTCAAAAGCAAGAGCTGTTGTGAGGAAACTACAGGAAGCAAAAGAGATTCAGAAAGCAATTGAAAAAAAGAAAGAGCTTCCCAAGAAATTCAGAGTTAACAATGAGTTGATTGAGATCAATTACTCATTTACGACCAAGCTTGATGAGATGAGCGAGGAAGAAGCAATAGAATTCCTGAAAAGTAAACTGATTACTGGGAGAGAAGGATTTTTCTGCCTAAAATCAAACAAGAATTTGACACTTGAGAAGGCATTGAAAACATACCGAAAAAAGGATTCTATTGAGAAAATATTCGACTCGTTGAAAAACGTAATTCAGATTAAACCATTGAGAGTGTGGTCAGACGATAGCACTTATGGAGCTCTGATTCTCGGCTTTATTGCTCAATTATTCATATCGTTGATGAGATATGAGTTTGAGGAAATCAAACATAGGTCCACAAAATTCATCAAAAAAAGCCTGTCGAATTTGACACTTACAGTCAATTTCTTGAAAAATGGGGTTAAACGGTATATTTTTGCTAATTTTGACAAGATCAATAGCTTAATTGTAACAAGAATGAGTGAAATTTCATAGAATTTATAATA
>CAYVEW010000376.1:0-1400 GCA_964450375.1 uncultured Bacteroidales bacterium | reverse complement strand
ATGGATATGATAACAATTACAAGGAGCAACAAGCCTGAAATTGCTGCAATTCCAAGCCTGATTCGTTGGTTTTTAATCTGGTTTTCTGCAGATAACAATTCAATTTGTTGCTGTTTTTGTTCTGTTTGATATTGAGTTTCTATTTCTGCAATCGTATTCTGCTTATCGAGATTAAATAATGAATCGTGTAAGGACTGATATTTTTTATTGTATTCTAATGCTAAAGCATAGTTTCCTTTAGCTTCATAAATCCTTGAAGCAGTTTGTAATGCATTTAATCTCTCTTTGCCTAAACCACATTCATAGGTTTTTTCCAGCGATTTTTGGTTTAATAACAATGCAGAGTCAAGTTTTCCGATTGTTTCATAAATAATAGCCAAATATTGATATTCTTCCGTAATTCCCATACAATCATCAATCTCAAGCGATAAATCCAACACTTTTCGATGTTCGGCTATCGCTTTATCATATTGTTTTAGTGAATAATAAACTTCTGCTAAATTACTGTATCCCACTGCCATCCCTTTTTTCCATCCTATTTTTGCAGAATAGTCAACAACTTTTTGATAATGAAAGATCATACTATCAATAAGATTCTCCATTTCGTAATAATCAGCTATTTCATTGTGTATTATTGCCATCAGAGAATAATCAATAATCTTATTATTTTGAATAACTATTTTGGCTTGGTTCAGATATTTAAAATAATTTAAGGTATCGTTAGTCAAATAATAGATTGTTGAAATATTAATGTAATTATTTGCAAGCCTTGAGTGATTTACCTTTTCGCGTATCTTTAAGGATTTTATTTGATAGCTCAATGCTTTATCATAATCTGATAAATCTTTATAAACTAATCCTAAATTTTCATAGGAATTTGAAATACTAATAGAATCCTGCAATTCTTCATTAATTTGAAGTGCCTTTGAAAAATATTCTAATGCTAAATCATTTTTCCCTCTTAAACAATTTGAGATTCCCAGCTTATTAAAACATTCTGCTTTGTATTCCAAATCACCTTTCTCATTTGCAAAAGAAAGCATGCGTTGAACAGTCTCCTCGTACTTATTCCATTCACCTTCATATTCATAAACATTAGCTAATTCTACAAATAATGATTTAACTTCTTCATTATTTTCGTGTTCAGCTTCAAGCTTAATTAAAGTATTTATGCTATCTGCCTTATATTCTGCATCCTGACTAAAAGACTTATCAAAATGACAACATAATATGAGTGTTATCACAACCGTTAAATGTTTTAATGTTCTCATCGAAACTTTTTAGAATTAATTACTATCCTAAATTATTTCTTTTCTTTTATCTAAAACATGAGTTTTGTTAGCATAAAAAAACCGCTACAGAAAATGTAGCGGTTTTTTAATTATAAAAGTATAGTTTAA
>CAYVEW010000375.1:0-1405 GCA_964450375.1 uncultured Bacteroidales bacterium | reverse complement strand
TTTTATACTTTTTCAAAATAAGTATCCGGATCATCGGGATTAAAAAATTCACTAATCCAGAAAATGGTGTAAACTTCTTCATCGCCCACATTGGTTATATTATGCGTATACCAGATAGGCATATCTACATACGCGGGTTGTGATCCGTCAAGATCAAAATTCAGCACTTCATCGGTTCCGATTCTTCGGAGTTGTATGCGCGCTTTTCCTTTGATTACTGCAAAACGTTCCGCTTTTCGAATATGAAAATGATTTCCACGGGTAATGCCGGGTTTGGTGGTTGAAAAAGATATTTGTCCGCCCGATTCTAATTTTACCGTTTCTACAAAACTTCCCCGATCATCGGTATTGAGTTTCAGTTTTACCGGGTAATGATTTTTAATATCCATATAACACACAAAGGTGTTAAAAAGATTACGTTCGAAAGAATCTGTTAAATCAGGGAATATTCCTTTTTCAAAATAATTTTCTTTGTATGATTCAAGCAAAGCAAGTATCTCCGAAACTTTATGTACTGATGTGTGTGGCACCGGAACTTGATCTGCAATAGCACATGATGTATCATTGCGCATAGCCACTATATGATCAAAAATTTCTTCCACCAGTTCTCCAATATAGATCAACTTTAGCTCCCCATCCACATGAATTTCGGGTTTATCACCATGAGTTAGCTGATGGCAAAAGGTAGCAACCACCGAATTGTAATAAGGATTCCCAAAAGGACCAAATACATTGGGGATGATCAGCCCGGTAAAGCGGGCATCATTTTGCATGGCCCATTGTTCCATCCATTTTCGTCCGTCTTTTTTAGATTTTCCGTATAAGTTATCTTTTTCTTCCTGGGTTGATGATGAAAATAAGACATGTGGTTTGGAACCGGTTTTTTCCAGGGCATCAATTAGCGTTTTTACCAGGTGTATATTGGTATCGTAAATTACTTGCGGGTCGCCGTGTCGGTTCATGGCTGCAAGATGTACAATTGCATCGCATTGTTTAACCCAGTTGTGTAATGTTTCCTGATTTTCAAAATAATGATCTTCAAAAGGAATGCGTTCAACACCTTCTTGTAAACCCAAAAAGTTGTACAAGTGAGTTCCCATAAATCCTGATTGTCCGGTAATGCCTATTTTCATCTTTTTTAATTGAACGCAGATGACACAGATATGAATGATTGTCGCAGATTAAAACAGTGTTTATCTGCTTGATCTGTGATTATCAGTGTTCTATTTAATGTCGTTTTTTATTTCGTCCAGTTTCATTAATAAATCAATGGTACCTTCAATATCCAGGCGCTTGGTATTGTGCGAGTGGTATTCTTCAATTTTATCCATATTCTCATCGCCTTCGGTAAAGTAGCGATTGTAATTCAAATCGCGTGTATCGGCAGGCAAACGATAATAGTCGC
>CAYVEW010000374.1:0-1406 GCA_964450375.1 uncultured Bacteroidales bacterium | reverse complement strand
CATACACTCCTGCTGATAACGCAACCGCTGTTGCAAGAAATCAGGCTTTAAGCATTGATTTCGATGAAGAGGTAAAAGCAGGAACTGGAAATATTGTCATTAAAAATTACGATACTGAAGCTGTAATCGCAAGCTACGATGTTGCAAGCGCAACAGAAATTAACATAAGTGGCAATACAGTTACCATAACCAATGGAACTGAATGGCCAAATGAAACCATGTTATATGTAGAAATTGCTGCCGGTGTTATTTTAGATTTACAGGATAATGACCAGTTTTCAGTAGCAAAAGATGACTGGAACTTTGAAACAGCAGACGAGATAGGACCTACTCCTGCATTTGATCCAGTAAATTCTGCTACAGATATTGCTAAAAATGCTAATTTAACAATCACTTTAGACGAAGCAATTTACGTTTTCGGTGGTAGTGCCACAGCATTCGACAATACTACGATCGACGGAATCATTACCTTAAAAGAAACCGACGCATCAGGAGCTGATGTAGCGTTTGATGCAAGCATTAATGCAACAAATGATGTAATTACAATAGACCCTGTTGATGATTTAACCGGATTAACTGCATATTACTATGCGATTTCTGATCAGTACGAAGATGCTTCAGGAAATCAGGGAACTTCAGGGAATGCTACATTCACAACCATTGATGATTCGGCGCCCGTTGTAACCATTACCCCTGGAGATGGAACAAGTGATGTAGACAGAAATACAAACATTGCCATTGAGTTTGATAAAGCAGTTCGTAAGTTAGACAATTCAGAAGTTGTTGATGCTGATTTGGCAGCAATGATTACCCTGAAAGAGACAAATGCAGCCGGAACTGATGTGCTGTTTACAGCAACAATCAATGCTACGAAAGACTCCATTTCAGTTGTTCCGAGTGCAACCTTAACCGAAGGACAGGCGTATTTCATTGAAATTGCCGCTGAACTTGAAAGTGATTTAGACGCTGCAATACCAGTTACAAGTGCAACTTTTACAACTATTGATGATGTAACCCCAACAGCATATATCATTCCGATGGATGGAAGCGAAGGAGTTGCATTAGCAGCAAATATTACAATTACCTTTGATGAACCAATTTTAAATACAGATGCATCCGTAATTGACGAAACCAACCTGGATGCATTAATTACATTAAAAGAAACCAATGCTAGTGGTGCAGATATAGCTTATTCTGCAAGCATTGATGTTGATAAAAAAATTGTAATTGTAAATCCAACAGCTGATTTTGGTTATAATCAGGTAGTTTATTATGCTTTTGCTGCTGTTGAAGATGCTGCAGGAAACGAAACAACTGCTCAAACATCAACTTTTACAACACTAGTTAATAATGATGCAACAGTTAGCTCAACAGAATACACAGTGAATAACACCTATTCTGTAATT
>CAYVEW010000373.1:0-1411 GCA_964450375.1 uncultured Bacteroidales bacterium | reverse complement strand
GGATCAATTAATAATTGTGGTTGATAAGAAATATCTTTCTATCTTTCCAACATGGAAATAGAATTATTACTCAAGCATATTTTACCGGAAGAAATATTTGAATATTTTGATTTAAAAGAAGTAAAAGAATTAGATGATAAAAGCTTGTCTTTATATTTGGATGAAAAGAATATTGTACCCCCTGAACATGAAGGAAAACAAATAGTATCTAATGGTTTTCATGCCCCTGTCAAAGTACAGGATTTTCCTTTACGAAAAAAGAGTGTTTATTTAATAATAAGAAGGCGAAAATGGAAAGATACAACTACGGGAAATATTTATAGCAGGTCATGGGATTTAACAGCAAAAGGGAGTAGTTACTCAAAGGAATTTGCTGATTTTTTAAAAGGATTACTTGGACACTTACCCGATCAGCAGTAAAAGTCTTGAAAAATACTATTGTATCAATGGTGATCATTTTGGACAACAATACAAAGATCATTTGAGTGACTATCATCAGTGGGATCAGAAAACACATGCAGAAGAGTGGATGCTTTTTCCCAACAACATTGGTTCTCGTCTAAGTTTGGATGAAACATCGCTTTCCAATGGAGAATTATATACGGTCCTAACCAATAAAGCAGCAAAAGGCCGAAAAGGAAGTTTAGTTGCAATGATTAAAGGAACAAAAGCCGAAAAGGTTATTGATATTATCAAACAAATCCCAAAATCAAAAAGAGACAAGGTAGAAGAAATAACATTAGACATGGCTGGTTCAATGAATCAAATAGCAAAGCAATGTTTTGGAAAGTCAGTAAAGGTTATAGATCGTTTTCATGTTCAGAAATTAGCATATGATGCTTTGCAAGAGATGCGAATAAAACATCGCTGGGATGCAATTAACGAAGAAACAAATGCCATTGATAATGCAAGATGGGAGAAAACAGAATATGTTCCATTACGCTTTGAAAATGGAGATACTAAGAAGCAGCTATTGGCTCGTAGTCGATATTTACTCTTTAAATCAGCAGATAAATGGTCAGAAAGTCAAAAAGCTAGAGCCAAAATATTGTTTGCTCAATACCCCGATATACACAAAGCATTTAAGCTTACCCATTCATTAAGAATGATATTTTCAAAAACAAAAGACAAAGGTGTAGCATTTACTAAACTAGCCCAGTGGTACAATGAAGTATCAGAATCTGGTTTTAACTCTTTTAATACCATTTCAGCCACAATCTACAGCCATTATAAGGAAATACTTAATTTTTTTGACAATAGAAGCACAAATGCTTCTGCTGAATCTTTTAATGCAAAATTGAAAGCTTTTAGAACTTCTCTGAGAGGTGTTAGAGATGTCAATTTCTTCCTTTATAGAGTAAGTAAAATTTATGCTTAAAATATTTAATCAACCAGGATGTTGAATTGATCC
>CAYVEW010000372.1:0-1413 GCA_964450375.1 uncultured Bacteroidales bacterium | reverse complement strand
AATGACATTGAAACGTTTTGACAAAACAATTTAATCCACCCAATCCCCATTTTCTTTTATCAGTTGAATCAGTTCGTCCACAGCCTTATCTTCCGGAATATTCTTTTTAACAATTTCTTTATTTTTATATAAAGTAATTTTTCCGGGGCCTGCCCCCACATAACCATAATCTGCATCAGCCATTTCGCCCGGTCCATTTACGATACATCCCATAATTCCTATTTTAAGATTTTTCAGATGCGATGTTTTTTCACGAATTTTCTTTGTAGTCTTTTGCAGATCAAATAACGTTCGGCCACAACCCGGACATGAAATATATTCTGTTTTTGAAACTCTTACCCTACTCGCCTGTAATATCCCAAACGATGTATTTATAATATCCTGCTGATCAATTTTCCCTGCACCTTGCCTGCCGGCAGGTTGGTTATCAATCCATATTCCATCGCCCAGGCCATCTAGGAATAATCCACCTAAGTCGCTTGCTGACTTTAACTGAAGATCTTCCAGATTGTCTTCCTTATATGATCTTTTTATAATTACCGGAACCGGTATTTGTTCATGAATTAATTTTAAAAAGGCAGCACGCAGATCAGCAAAACCATTCTTATTGGTTGTTTCCAGAATCAAAACCAGATTTTTAAAGTTCCGGATTTTTTGTAGGTTTTCATTATTTAATTCAGAGCAGTTCAGTTGTAAAAAATTTAATTTATCCGATTGATTATCTGTAAAATAAAAATCGTTGATTGATTTAAAGAGCGGTGCTACATTATCATTGTAAAATATTTGCTGATCCCAGCCACTTTCATCCATCATAAAAACAGAATTTACCTGGTCGGATTCGAAAACCAAACGATCGCCCACATATACAAACTCAGGCACCAAATCGTTTTTGTTTGCCTGGCCCTGATTTTCAGTCGAGCTGCTATTATGATGGCTTGTAGCCCTGGTAATAACTACAGGAACATGATCTCCGCCAATATTAGAAACCGCTTTCGTTTCACGTTTTTTATAGCCTAAAAAATTGATTCCGGCCGAATCTACTTCCTGAATGGCTTTATGATCCCTTCTTTCTGCAAAATAGTCCACTATTTTTTTTGCAACAGGAATTTCATTTTCAGGTGCTTCGGTTAGCGATACACGTATGGTATCTCCGATTCCGTCTGCCAGTAAAGCTCCGATTCCAACGGCCGACTTTATCCGTCCGTCTTCACCTTCTCCGGCTTCGGTAACTCCCAGGTGTAAAGGGAAATTCATATCTTCATCAATCATCTTAGCCAGCATCAAACGGTTGGCCTGAACCATTACCCGTGTATTACTCGATTTTAAGGATACAATAACATTCAGATAGTTTTCCTTGACACAAATCCGCAAAAACTCCATGGCCGATTCAACCATTCCTTCGGGCGTATCGCC
>CAYVEW010000371.1:0-1414 GCA_964450375.1 uncultured Bacteroidales bacterium | reverse complement strand
GTTTTCTTGCCAATATTCAGTAATTCAATATCAGCTCTTGCATTTCTTTCTCGCAAATTCAAATGATAAGTGAAATCTAGTTTTCCATTGAATATCAAAGAATTCAATATTTTTATTTTAGACGATTCATAAGCATCGATGTTTAATGAAATATCAGCTGATGTATTTCTTGTAGAAGAAAAATCAGTAAAAAGAGTTAATTCAGAATTATTATTAACTTTGATTTGATACTCAATTTTTGTTTTATGGTTTTGATTGGATAAAAGATATAATTTAACTTTTTTTCCTTTGGCTATTTCAAGTTTTATTTTAGGGAATTTATCAAAGTTATTTAAAACAACAAAAAATTCATTTTCTTGATTAAAGAATAAATGATTGTCTTTTATCTTAACGTCTGTCTTATTAATTATTTCTTGATTATCAAAAATTATTAAATTGTTTTTGTTCTTTATTGTCTTATTTATTTCCATATTAATGTTTAGAAGGGCAAGCGCCAAGTGAATAAGGTTTTTGATCTTCTTCTTCGATACCTAATTCTTTCTTAACCCAATCATAACCTTCCTGATCAATTCTTTTAATTAAATCATCTTTTCCGGTTTTTACAATTTGACCGTTAATCATAATATGAACATAATCCGGTGTTATATAATCTAAAAGTCTTTGATAGTGAGTAATAAGAATAAGTCCTAAATCAGGTGATTTTAATTCAGTAACATTTTCACCGACTAATTTCAACGCGTCAACATCCAAGCCAGAGTCAATTTCATCAAGAAATGCAAATGAAGGATTTAGCATTTTCATCTGCAAAATTTCATTTCGTTTCTTCTCGCCACCAGAAAAACCTTGGTTTAAGAAACGATGAGCTAAACCTTGTCCCATTTTTAAATCTTGAGAAGCCTTTTCAAATTTTAAGATAAAACGTCCAATCCTAAGATGTTCATCTTTTTTCATTCTAGTTTGAACAGCGGCTTTTACAAAATCAAAATTAGTTACTCCTGGAACTTCAATCGGATTTTGCATTGCTAAGAAAATTCCCATTCTGCTTCTTTCATCAACTGATTTTGCAAGAATACTTTCTCCGTCAATTAAGATATCTCCCGATTCAACTTTATAAGAAGGGTGCCCCATACAGATTTGAGCTAAAGTTGACTTCCCAGTTCCGTTAGGTCCCATTATTGCGTGAGTTTCACCGCCATTAACAACTAAATTTAATCCCTTAAGAATTAAATTATCTTCAATGGACACATATAAATCTTTAATTTCTAATGTCATGTTCATTACCTCCGAAATACCATAAATAGTTTAACCTATTTACAATGTTTTTGCAAAAAATATGAATGAATAATTATATTAAGAAAAGAAAAAGAGATTCTTTTTAAGAATCTCTCTATTCATCAACTGGTTGTGAACCGAT
>CAYVEW010000370.1:0-1416 GCA_964450375.1 uncultured Bacteroidales bacterium | reverse complement strand
GAATTATGTTCTACTTTTAATAAAATTCTCAATAGAATTAATTACACTACCCATAGTATTTAAAATAATTCAACGGGATTTATTTTTAAAAACTCTTTCCATGACAAAACGTTATTATCAATAATTATAGTTTTGTCAGGATTGAATTTATTGATAAAAGCACTCATTCCTTTTTTTTGCCTGCCAAATGAACTTTTTACTTCAAGAGCAATAATTTTACCATCTTTTTCAAGTACAAAATCAACTTCATCAGCCCGGTCTCTCCAATAATATACAGCATAATCAGCTTTTAAGGATTGATTTACAAGATATGCTCCAATCGTTGATTCAACAATACGACCCCATTCTATAGGATTTAACAAAATATCTTTGAATGTTTTGGAATTTTGAGCACTTAATAAAGCATTGTTATAAACCTGGAACTTAGGACTACTTGAGCGTTTACGAATAGTTGTATGCGCAAATTTTTCAATACCACCTAACAATCCGGCTGTTTCTAATAATTTGAGATAATGTGATAAGGTTGTTGTATTACCTGCATCTTGCAACTGACCCTGAATTTTAGTAAAAGATAATATTTGTCCTGAGTATAAGCATCCTATTTCAAAAAGTTGTTTAAGTAAAGCGGGCTTATCAATTCGGGTTAGCATTAAAATATCTTTTGAAATGCTCGACTCAATTAAAGAATCACGCACATATTTTTTCCACCTGTCTTCGTCGTGAATTAATTCGGCACTTCCCGGGTACCCTCCAAACCAGGCATAAGTATCTGCATTCCATCCAAAGGCTGTTTCCATTTCGTTAAATGTCCAGTGGCTAAGATATATGGTTTCGAAACGACCAGCCAAAGATTCCGTTAAGCCTTGCTGCAGCAGTAGTCTCGATGAACCTAAGAGAATTACTTTTATAGGAGTATTAGTTAGAGAATCTTCGTCCCAGAGCTTTTTTACCATTTCGCTCCAATTAGGTATTTTCTGAATTTCATCGATAATGAGTAGAAATTCTTTTGCCGATTGGCTTTTCATCTTAATGCGTGCCGTTTCCCATACTTGTAGTAGCCAACTTGTGTTACTTACCGCAACAGCATCGGCAGATTCAAAGATGCCCGAAATATTTATTTGTTTATAAAGCTGACTAATCATAGTTGTTTTCCCAACTTGCCGGGGACCCATAACAACTTGTATAAACTTTCGAGGCTCTTTTAACCTTTTTTTAAGTGTTTGTAGTTCTTGTCGTTCAAACATTATTTGCGAATTACTCAATGCAATGAGTAAAATTACTCAATAAAAAAGACAAGTCCAAATAATACCAACCTGCCTGTCATGCCTTTGGTAGATGTATCGGCAGACAGATTTGTCATAATCTGTGGCCGGGCACCTATGATGGTTAGTAGTTTAATCATTTAAAGTTGTATTG
>CAYVEW010000369.1:0-1424 GCA_964450375.1 uncultured Bacteroidales bacterium | reverse complement strand
CCGTTATAAGTAAAGCGCCTTTTTCAGATAGGGTAAACTGCTTCTCATTTTTTTAAGTTCTAAAATCAAATAATCTTTCTTATCGGTTTGACAAGCGTTGCAAGTTGGAAACTTTATCTCATTCTGACAATGAAATTATTATTTTATTCGTAGCAGTTTGATAGTGTTTTTTTGAGATTGGTTCAGTAGGTGTGAAAATAAAAATTAGTATTCCAACGCGCTTTTTGCATCCTTCGGCTGCATTTGTGTTTTATTAAAGCATATTTGCTTCGCAAAAAAGCTTTAATTATATTTGTATATCAGTGTTTTAAAAAACTTTATGTTATGAGAAAATTAAACAAATTAAGTTTTAACCACTCAAAAAATAAATTTCAGTGGTGGAAGAAGTTAATTATATTTGGATTTATAGTTTCATTTGGAATTGTTATTTCAAGTTGTGAAGATGATAACAATGTAAATAGTGATGAATATTATATAAAATATGATGTTACTAGTTCAACAATTTATGTAGGTTATCAACTTGATTTTACAATTAAAAATGAAAATAATGAGTACGTTACGGTTAGAACTGGTGGAAGTCCCGAAACAATAATAGGACCTGTAAAGAAAGGATTCACTGCAACATTAGAAGTTAATGCCGTAGGAGAAACATATGACCAACTAAAATTAAATGCCAAAATACATGTTAGTAAAAATGACAGCCCCTTTGCTCTAAAAGCAAGTGATGAGAGTGATAGTTATAGAGATTTTGTTGCATTAAGCTATACAATAGATTATTAATAAGGATTGTTAATTGCAAAAAATAAAAACTGAATAACAGTTTCAAAAGTATAATTAAAAATGAGAATTAGATTTAGAATTGGACCTTTCACTTTTGGTAAAACTGGTGCTCGACTCAGTCCTTGGAGCGGTGGAACAGGTTTTTCAGTTCCTTTATCCAATCGAAAAAAAAATAAATCTTATGGAAAAATAAAAATGGGACCTTTTAGTTTCCATTTTACTGAGAAGAAACAGACACAGTCCGTAAATAAATATAAGTCACTCAATAATACTTGTCCAAATTGTAGTGGAAAACTAGTAATTAGAAATGGTAAATATGGTCCATTTTATGGATGTAGCAATTATCCAAGTTGTAAGTTTACTCAGAAAATTAAGTGATAGAAATTTTATAGCCAACGCATTTGCAAGCACATTTGTAATTTCATTCTTCAATTACAAAAGAGCTTACAAAGTCATCCCAATTTAGCCGACCCTAATACTAATTTTTTTGTATTTCATAGTAAATTTTTACTACCATGATAAGCAAGGTGGCATTGGCGCCCAACTTATAACATTGTTTCACAAGCCATACGGGGGTTTGGTGGTTTAGTGACTAAATATTATCTTAGTAAAATTAACAACGGGGGACTGACAAGTAAGGCGGG
>CAYVEW010000368.1:0-1427 GCA_964450375.1 uncultured Bacteroidales bacterium | reverse complement strand
TTCACTCCTGCAAATAACATTGAAAAAGTGCAAAACGAACTTGCTAAATTAACTGAAAATACACAAACTATTCAAAGTCCGTTTATTCAAGAGAAGCATTTGAGTTTTTTGGAAGAAAATATTATCTCAGAAGGAAATTTTTACTTTAAAAGTCCGAACCAATTGCGCTGGGAATACTCCGAACCATTCGAATATCTTATTGTGTTTAACGATAGAAATATTTTTATTAAAGATGATGGTAAAATAAGCACATTCGATACCGAATCCAATAAAATGTTCAGCGAAATCAATAATATGATGATTGGAACCATTCAGGGCAATTTGTTTACCGATAGTGAGCGCTTTTATGTTAAATACTTTGAAAATAAATCACAATATTTGCTTGAGCTGGAGCCGAAAATGGAAGAAATGAAAGGGATGCTTAAGATTATTAAAATTTACATTGACAAATCGACCATTTCTGTTGCCAAAATTAAAATGATCGAAAGTTCTGATGATTACACAAGCATTGAGTTTACTAATAGAAAGCTAAATCAAGCAATTGATGATGAAACTTTTAATCTTAAATAAAAGAAATAATACTATCCAAAATATCTTGTATTATCATCCCCAACTTGTTCCGATAACTATCGGAAGGGGATCTCAATATTTACAAATAGATTCCCGTTTTCACGGGAATGACAGTCGTGCTCATTTCTTAGATAGATTAGTTATCTTTTTAAAAGTTAAAATCTCAGCTATCCTTCTCCAAGGGGGAAAATTGTTTTTGATATTATTACTAATAGTTTCTTCCTGTTCAAATCCTTATAAGAATCTTACAAAAACAGAGCTTGAATTAAATCAGGTAAAAGATATTCCTTATTCACTGCCCGATATTGAAAAACCTGTTATTTACAAAACCGATATTCAGTTTTACAAAAACAACATAAGTGGATTGCTAATTATAAAAAAGACATCAGATAAGGTTTATCGAATTGCTTTAACGACACAGTTTGGTTTAAAGATATTTGATTTTGAACTTGATCACGGAAAGTTAAGTACCAAATACTGTATTGAATATCTTGATAAAAAAGTAATACTGAACACCTTTGAAACAGATTTTAATTTGCTTCTAATGCAATTTGAATATAATTCTTTTGCTGCAATTGAAAATGCAACAGATAATCAAAGAATATGGCAGCTTTCATCAGGAAAGTTATATTATGATTACATAGAAAATAATTCTATGCAAAAGCTTGAAAACATATACTTTAGGAAACGTAATTCTAAAAAAATATCAGTAGGTTTGCATAGCTATAAAGCAGATATTCCATCGGAAATAACACTGGAACATCATAATATAAAATTAAAAATGAATCTTAAACTTATTAAATAATCTTTGAGTATACTTTGTGAATTCTCTGTGTAACTTCGTGGTATACCTGCCT
>CAYVEW010000367.1:0-1427 GCA_964450375.1 uncultured Bacteroidales bacterium | reverse complement strand
GGACGTTGCAAAGTTCTGTCTTTTAAAGTTATTCTTTAACAAAATAACCTCCTGTTTTTTTGCTTCCTTTTCGTTCAATAAGGTTTTGTTTTAGAAAAATGCGAATATATTTATCTACTGTACTAAATGGTATTTTTAATTGGTCGGATAATTCATTTGCATTAATACCAGGTTGTGCGTTAATCTTTTTATATACAATCTGTTGGCGCGTGTTTAATTCGCCATTTAATTCGCCATTTAATTCGCCATTTAATTCGCCATTTGAATTTCTATAAATATGAACCCATATGCCTCCCATTTTAGATTCAAAATCAGGTGCTTTTATACCGGCTTGTTTAAAACCATTTAGAATTTTTGATATTCCTCTTCCCCAGGCTTCAATAAACCCGGCTTTAAAAAATATATCTGCAATGGTTTTATTATATGGTTTCGAAGGATGTTTTTCTAAAAGAGTTTGAATTGTAAAACCATCTGGCAGTCGTCCTTCATTCCATAATATGATTTTATCATTATAAACACTCAGTTGTATGGCTGATCCGGTATAATCTTTATGTACTATAGCATTAAAGATAGCTTCTCGTAAGGCATCTTCCGGAATTTCTAAGGTTTCAATACGTTGCAATCCTTCGTACTTTATAGGCGATATTAAATATTTTGTTTTTAAGATCTCCAGAACTTTATCGGCCATTTCAATAATATTACCTTCAATAACATCCTGATGCACTAAATCATCGTCAGATAATCCGAACCGGCCAATTTTAAAAATTGCTCCCGGGAAAAATTTTGTTGGTTGTTTCCCAAATAAAAGGATTGCTGCATTTTTAAGTTTTCCTTCAGTAATAAGATTTAGATTTTCCAGCGTATCTTTTAACCTTTCTGTGTTTGCTTCTTTAGAGATGCGATTCGTTTTAATGGCTTTTTTAAAGAAATATTGTAAGGCCGATTCATCAATATCCTTAAATGTTGCATTGTCGCAAAGTAAATCATCCCAGGTTTTGCCCAGGCGTTTTAACAGAAATTGATGTAAGGCGTTTGATTTTAACTCTTGTACAGTACTTCCCGACCTTAAAAAGTAAACTCCTTTGTATGAAATAGGTACGCTGGATGGAGAGATGTCAATTTCAAGATAATCCAGGTTGTCTTTCTTATGTACATTCATTTCAGTAATAATACCTAATGTACTGACAATTTTATTTGGAATATCTTCTAATAGTTTTTTGATATTGTTAACACCAACTATTTTACCCGAGTCGTTAATTCCTAGATACAATTTGCCTCCCGAAGCATTGGCAAATGCTGCTATCCACTTCAAATACTCGTCTTTCCAGATTTCTTTATATTCTATATTTTGCGATTCTTTCACTTTATTGTTTTCAAAACGTTTGCAAGACCTTCGGATGTTGCAAAGTTTTTCTTTACTTTTTAAT
>CAYVEW010000366.1:0-1428 GCA_964450375.1 uncultured Bacteroidales bacterium | reverse complement strand
TAAATGATTTTCTACAAAGAAAAGTGCCGTTAAATATCTTAGGATTTTTTATTGGCGTTTCTGTATATTCAATTATTGGATTAGCTTTAACTGCTCAATATAGCGAATTGATTTTTTCAATATTTACAATAATTGCCTTGTTATTATTCTTGATTGGGATTATTCTTTTTGCCTATTATATTCATTACGTTTCCAAGTCAGTACAAATAAATATTTATATTGATAAGCTAGTTAAAGACGCTGTTAATGAAATAGAAAAATATCAAAATGAAATAAGTGAGAATGATAAAGTTTCGCTTAAAAAACAAGAAGATGATGAAGATGTTGAATATGAACTAGAATATCATTCGAAAAAAACGGGATATTTTATTGATATAGAAACTGAAAAATTAATGAAATATCTTCAAGAAAATGACGTATACATTACGGTCGTTAAACCTTATAACGAACATGTTTTTGAAGATGATATCTTATTTAAATATCAAGCTAAAGCAAAAAACTTTAAAATCGATGAAGAAGTTATTGAAGCTTGTTTTGTTTTAGGAGAAGAACCAGGAACATTTGGCGAGTACCGGAATCAAACGTTAAAATTAGTTGAAATAGCAGTTAGAGCTTTGTCACCAGGAACTAATGATCCGGCCACAGCGAAGGTTTGTATCGATCGATTAGGTTATATTTTCATGAAGCTTTCAGACGCTCATTATAGTTTGTACTACCGAGATGAAAACAATCACATTAGATTGATTATTAAAACTATGAATTTTGATTTGTTGCTGTATGATCATTTTTATCAAATTAATCTTTATGGTAAACAAGACTTAAAAGTCGTTTCAAGCATTATAAGAGCGTTATCAAGGATTTCAGCTGACAGCAATCTTGAAATGAAAAATTCATTATGGGATTTTTCAAAATATGTTTTGAAAGATTTAGATTTTAAAAATATGCATAAATTTGATTTTAACGAAGTCAATTATGAATTAAAAGAATTGGCACATAAAGTTAATAAACTTGAAGAATATCGTGAATTGGTGAAATAGATACTTGCGATTAAATAAATTGAAATTTGATAATTATATGTTATAATAATTAAGGAATCTCAAATGAAGCATCTTCACTCAATAGATGCCCACGAATTAGGTCAGGTCTTGACGGAAGCAGCCTTAAGTAAGGTGTTTATGTGGGTGGGGATGCTTCAGTTGAGATTCTTTTATCTCTATTTTGGAGGTTTATTATGGCGTTGATATTTTTAGATTTAGACAATACAGTTTTATATCAAGGAAAACCCGCTAAAGGTGTCAAAGAAACAATAGATTTATTAAAGAAAAATAATCATATAGTTGTTATAGCCACCGGAAGAAACCCTAATTTAATCTATGGAATAGATCAAGAATTAGGAATTGAAAATATGGTTATGGCAAATGGCGGAAT
>CAYVEW010000365.1:0-1430 GCA_964450375.1 uncultured Bacteroidales bacterium | reverse complement strand
ATTAGCTAATGCACAAATTGAGAATTTCGATTTATCTACCTACAAACTTCCTGATATAAAAAGGCATCAACTGGATTTAAATGCTGGTTTAGATGGTGGTAATTCATATTACGAATACTATCGAAGATTAGGCAACGATTATACTGAGAAATTGAATGGAATTAATGGTGATTTTGGAGTTGGTTATAGGTTCTATAAAAATAGTGAGTCCTATCAGGGAAATCAATATGTTGGAATAGGGTTAAATGCTGATTTTAAAGATGAAAAAGATGAAAATGGTTTTGTTGGAGAACAATTTTATTTCAGAAATAATTTTCAAATTAGTAGTGTAAATCGGTTTTATATTAGGAATAAATTCTTTTTAGAATCAGATTTGTACTTTGGCCAATCATATTCAAAACGCAATAGTAGCGATGAATTAGATAAAACCGAAGATGTTTTTAAAAATATACATTTAAATGTTCAGCTTGGTATTGGATATGGCCGCGTTGAAGAAGTGCAGGATGCATGGCTGGCTACCTATATTTTAAAAGGCCTTCAAAAAAATGGTAAATTAATTAGGACACCTACAGAAGAAGAAATACTTGAATTTTCAACTTTAATTTCACAATTAAAAAACGAACGATTTTTTGATGCTCGACTTCAAAAAATAAAAGAAATTGAAGAAGTTGATAAATTTCTACAATCAAGAAATCTGATTGATCAAGCGGATGCCAGATATTTTACTATTGTAAATGATAATTGGGATCACGCTGCAACTCAAATTAGAAGAGCTGGTAATAGATTATCCTTTTTAATTAATCCATCAATTCTTTCCAGTGATGGTTTCTACGAAATTGATGATTATTCAACAATAACTACAAGGGAGAATATTAGAACAGAATATAAAGTACAAGCTCAATTAACCTATGTAAATGAAAAGCCGGTTAATTTGTATTGGCAACAATCTTTTAGTGTTTTATTATCAGGTAATTATATGCAAGGTTTATATAATTATAGTATTGATGGCTTTAACGAAAAAAGTGAAGTTAAGTCTCCACAAATAAATTCAAGGATAAATTATTCATTGAGATATTATCCAAATACGAGAACTATTCTAATAATAGGTGCAAATATTAATTTTATTAATTATTATGGTACCGAAGAATATGAAAATACTAAAAACGATATAAATTATCTAGATATAATACCAAAAATCAATTTTGGGTTAAACTATTATATATCACCGCAACTTTTATTTGTTGCAAATTATGCTGCATATTATAATTATTCGGAATCTAATCTTAGTTATTATGATAACGATTTTTTTGTAGGTAATCGATTTAATCAATCCATAAATATTGGATTTAAATATCAGATTTTTTAAATTAACACCATGGCAGACAAAGGTTTCGCTTTAAAAATATTAGTTCCAACTGATGATGGGCTTC
>CAYVEW010000364.1:0-1436 GCA_964450375.1 uncultured Bacteroidales bacterium | reverse complement strand
GATTGATCCAAAAATCGAAACATTTAAAAGTAAATCTTCAAAAGCAAACGATTTTGAGAAGAAAATTACAATAATTATCACGATTAAATAAATAATTTGCCAAATTAGTAAGGTTCTGTTTTTTCGTGTTAATGAATAAATGTTACTTACATTGCGCATGGCAAAACTTGTAATAGTAAGCGGTGTAAGGTATTTGGCAATGGAGCCTGCCAGTGTCCAGTCTTTTCCCAGTGCAAACGAAAAAATTTCTTCGCCCCAAAAAACAATTGGAGCCATTGCCAGAGTAGCTATTAAAAAGTTTGAGAAGTAAGAAATCAGATACATTTGAACCTTCTTTTTAGATTCACTTATTTTTTGATAAAAAACGGATGTAAACGATTGGCTGATAATACTAAGTGGATAATTAATAACCTTGTTTGCATTGGTGTATAAACCAACCATGCTGGTCGAAAAAAACAGGTTTAACACATAAATTAAAATATCTACCGAGAAATTATTAAGAATACCCATTGGGGCAGAGTAAAGCGGAAAGTTCAGATTTTTCTTTAACTCATCTTGCACTTCCTTTTTTGTAATATTCTTTATCGTTTTTTTTTCTGTCCCGAAAAATGATTTTGATAAGATCATCAGCTGAAGGGCTTGTCCGAGAATGTGCCCAATAAATAAACCGGCATGTTTAACCAGTTGTAAAAAGCCTAATCCGATGTTGGTTGCATTGCTTGTGGCCGACTGGGCAATTCGTGCTGTTGCCTGGATTTTAAAATGCTTATTTCGCGATTGCCATTGCAATAAAACATTTATCGATGCAAAAATAAATACACTTAAAGGAATAAAGTAAAAATAAGCTGGTTCAATAAAAACGGTGAGTTTGGTATTTAATTTTTTAATGATTAATACTAAAATCAGCGAAACGAAAGATACCCAACCTATTATTTTAAATGTGCCCTTTACAATTGCCAGTGCTTCGTTTTTTTTCTTTGGAAGCATAATTGCCAGCTCAAAACGTCCGGTTGCAGCTGTAGCCAGAATTGTGTTAATACTTATGTAAATTGCAATATAACCGAAATCTTCGGGGGTATAAATTCTGGTGAGAATGGGAATAGATACAAATGTAAATAGTTGAGCCAGTGTAGCTCCTGAAAGTAAAGTGAAAATGTTTTTAATAAAATCACTTTTATAAAATGTCTTTATTTTCGAATCATCCATAAAAAGGATAGAGTCAGTTATTCCTTTAAGCTTTCAAAATCAATCTCTTTGGTATGATCTTGTTCCAGAGCTCTTCCATTTTCAAATTTGATGGTTCGTGCCGGAAATTGCTGTACCATATTGTAATCGTGGGTTGCCATTAGTATGGTTCTTCCATTATTGCATATGTCTAATAGCAGTTGCATCAGGTTTTCAGAAGTTTCCGGATCCAGGTTTCCGGTGGGTTCATC
>CAYVEW010000363.1:0-1438 GCA_964450375.1 uncultured Bacteroidales bacterium | reverse complement strand
GTGGGTGTGGTAGAAGATTTTCATTCTTTCTCCCTTCTAAATGAAAATAACCCGGCACAAGTACTATTAAATAAGCCGACTTACATTCATCATTTTGTTTTAAAAACTACCGAAAAAGGTGAAGAAAAAGCAATGGCCTTTGCTAAGGATGTTTGGAAGGAATATTTTCCGGATAATCAGCCAGAGATGCTTCGTGTAAAAGATAAAATAAATTCATCATTTCGCGATGAGGATAAGTTAAATCATATTATTCTGTTCTTTTGTTTGATATCAATAGTTCTGGCTGCAATTGGATTGTATGGTCAATCTCTTTTTTCAATTTCAAAAAAGAGAAAGGAAATTGGCATTAGAAAAGTGAATGGAGCTACATCGTATAAAATCGTAATCTTATTTCTAAGAAAATATGGATTATTAACTGTATTAGCTAATGTTATCAGCTGGCCAATTATTTTACATTCGCTTGATAAGTGGCAATCGAATTTTGCTTATAGTGAAGATTTGAATTTTAAAGTTCTTCTTTTATCGTTTGTTTTTTCTATGTTAATAGTTCTTTTAACAGTATTTAAAAATTCGCTTAAAAGTTCAAATACAAACCCGGTTGAAGTTTTGAAATATGAATAAAACGGATAAATTTTTCTAAAGGTTTTACACTTTTGGAGAAATCAAAACTTTTTAGATGCTAAAAAAAAGGCTCAGCAAAATTTGGCTGAGCCTTTAAATTTGAACTGAATATAATAATAAAACATTTTACATAAGTGTTTCAAAACCTGAAGGAATATCAAAGGAATCGATAAAAACAACTTAAATTCTTGTATCTTTTTCCATAGTAAAAGTAAATATCAAACAAACACAAAACAATGTGTAATATTTACACAGCTAAATGTAATATTTACACAATCAGCCATAGGTCAAATTCGTTATTTATTTGATTTTATGCTACTTATAAGCATGGCATATTAATTGGCATTATCATCTTAATGAAAATTGAATTACATTTAACAAATAGAAACGATGATAAAAAATTATTTTATAGTAGCCATACGAAACTTAATTCGACAGAAAGGTTATTTTATAATAAATCTTTTGGGCTTAACAATTGGATTAACCGCTTGCCTGCTCCTTACATTTTATATTATTGATGAATTGAGTTACGATCGTTTTAATGAAAAAGCTGATCGAATTTACAGAATAGGTTACGATTTTGAAAGGCCAAATGGCGATAGAGTAGATCAAATTGTAACAGAATATATGCTTAAAGATGCATTCGAAAGCTATTATAATCAAATTGAAAATTTTGTAAGAATTGGATGGCCTCAATCTTTCTATGTTGAGTATGAAGATAAAAAATTCTATGAGTCAAAAATTTCATTGGTAGATAAAGACTTTTTTGATGTATTCAGCTTTGAATGGATAGCAGGAAACCCTAAAGGAGCCTTAG
>CAYVEW010000362.1:0-1440 GCA_964450375.1 uncultured Bacteroidales bacterium | reverse complement strand
ATTCGTGATTCTTTCCATGCCCATATTTTTGGTGATATATAGTAATACGTTTTTAATCCCAGTGATTTTGTAAATTTCGCAATACGAAGGTTAAATCCCGGATAATCAATTAAAACAACCACATCGGGATTATAATTCTGAATATCTTGTTTACATTCTTTTAAAAAGCGATTGATTGTTCGAAGATTCATTAAAACTTCGAAGAATCCCATAATTGCAGTTTCCTTGTAGTGCTTCACCAGCGTTCCCCCTTGCGCTTTCATCAAATCTCCACCCCAAAAGCGAAATTCTGCATTTTGATCCACCTGCTTTAATCCCTTTAATAGATTGGAACCATGTAAATCGCCTGATGCTTCTCCTGCAATTAAGTAATATCTCATTCTAAAGAGCGAATTTAGTTATGAAAACAAATGCAGCAAATAAAACAGTTGCCAATAAAACACCTCGTGCTGAATAAAAATAATTTTTATTTAAAAATAAAAAGAATAAAGCCAGATTCGGAATTACACACAAACTCACAATTTTTGTAAAAATATTTTTTGTTACCAGCATATCTACCAGTTCTTTTACGCCATAATCAGAAAATTGAACCAGATAAATAATGAGCATTGTTAATACTGGAGCTAAGATTCCCAATACCAGTCCCAGCTTCAGATTATTTATTTTTGATGTCATAATTCCACTTTTTGAAGTAATCGATGTGATCATAAGCAGTAAAGTCGATTTCAACCGGCACAATGGAAATATAATTATTAGCAAGAGCCCATTCATCGGTGTCGGTTGAGCCATTTTCGCCATTTTCGAAATAACCTGTTAGCCAAAAATACTCACCTTTTCGTGGATCCATACGCTTCTCAAATTCTTCTTTCCACATTCCCCTGGCCTGGCGACAAATTTTAACACCGAGTATCTCTTCCTTTTTAATAGCCGGGAAATTTACATTCAAACAAGTGGCATCGGGTAATCCATTCTCTAAGACATTAGAAACGATTTTGCGGCCATGTTCGGTTATTTGCGAGAAATCTGCATCGCTCGAGTAATCCAGCAACGAAAAACCAATGGATTGTATTCCGTTTACACAACCTTCGATCACGGCACCCATTGTTCCCGAATAAATAATACTAATGGATGCATTTGATCCATGATTGATACCTGAAACCAACACATCCGGCTTACGATGCAATACTTCACTCATTGCTAACTTTACACAATCAACGGGTGTTCCGTTACAGCCATAAACGGTTAAGTTTTCTTCTTCGCGAAGTTTTTTATACCGTATAGGAACTTTTACGGTAATCGCATGCGACATACCTGAATTTCCATGAAATGGAGCCATCACAACCACTTCGCCCAAAGGTTTTACAATTTCAATCAATGCTGCAATTCCTTTTGCATTTACGCCATCGTCGTTTGTAACTAATATTAATGGTTTACTCATTT
>CAYVEW010000361.1:0-1442 GCA_964450375.1 uncultured Bacteroidales bacterium | reverse complement strand
ATTAGCTAATGCACAAATTGAGAATTTCGATTTATCTACCTACAAACTTCCTGATTTAAAGCGGCATCAATTAGATTTTAATGTAGAGTATAATGGAGGAAATTCATACTATGAAAAATATCAAAGATTGGGAACAGATTATACAAATAAAACAAATGATTTTGGCGGCGGTTTTGGTATTGGATATAGGTTCTATAGAAATAATCAAACTTATCAGGGAAATCAATATATCGGTATTGGATTAAATTCTGATTTTAGTGATAAAAAAGATGAAAATGGTTATGTTGGCGAACAGTTTAATTTTAGTGACAATATAACTATTAATAGTTATAATCGATTTTATGTAAAAGATAAATTCTTTTTAGAGTCAGATTTATTATTTAGTCAATATTATTCAAAAAGAAATAGAAATGATGATCTATATAATGATGAAACAATTAATAAAAACATTCAATTAGATGCTCAGCTAGGTTTTGGATATGGCCGTATTGAACAGGTGCAAGATGCATGGCTGGCTACCTATATATTAGAAGAATTACAAGAAAATGGAAAGTTACTTAGAGTTCCAACAAATGAAGAAATATTGGAATTTTCAAGTTTAATTTCACAATTAAAAAACGAACGCTTTTTTGATGCTCGACTTCAAAAAATGAAAGAAATTGAAGAAGTTGATAAATTTCTACAATCAAGAAATTTGATTGATCAAGCGGATGCTAGATATTTTACTATTGTAAATGATAATTGGGATCATGCTGCAACTCAAATTAGAAGAGCTGGTAAAGTATTATCATTTTTAGTTATTCCATCTATTAGTTCTTATTCTAATTTTATTGAAAATGAACACGCTTCATTAATACATACTACAGAGAGAAAAGATGCAGAATATAAAGTACAATTCCAATTAAATTTCATTACTGATAAACCCATTAATAAGTACTGGCAAAGAAGGTTCAGAGTCTCGTTATCGGGTGATTATATGCAAGGTTTAGACGAAATTATGAATGATGATTTAAAGAATAAAACTGAAATTAGTTCTCCTCAATTGAATTCAATGTTACAATATTCTTTAGCATATTACCCTAATTCAAGAACTAATTTAAGTGTGGGGGCTGATATTTATTTCAAAAATTATTTTGGTACTGAGAATTTTAATAGTACTGAATATGATATAAATTATTTAAAAATAACACCTAGCATTCATTTTAATTTAAGTTTTTATATTTCGCCACAACTTATACTTGATGCCAGTTATTATGTGCACTATGATTATACAGAATCAAATTCTCGTTATTATGATTATGTAGCTTATGATGATTTTATCAAAATAAATCGACTTAATCAATATATAGATATTGGGTTTAAATATCAGATTTTTTAAATTAACACCATGGCAGACAAAGGTTTCGATTTAAAAATATTAGTTCCAACTGATGATGGGCTTC
>CAYVEW010000360.1:0-1442 GCA_964450375.1 uncultured Bacteroidales bacterium | reverse complement strand
CCAGAAGCAAATAAATTTATCACGCCGTTGAAACATTATCAGAACGAAAAACTATTAATTAGCAATAATTATCACACCGAGTTTTATTTGCTGTTTTCAATTTTGTAAAAAGTATCAGATTGCTTTCGAAAATTTCAAGTAACTAAACTCTTTCAATTTTCTAAAAAATGTTGCTTCGTCTGGGAGTTCCTGCCGAAAAAGCGGCATTATTCGTAACGGCACGCGCTTTCTAAAAGTGCGGGTTTCCCCCGCCCTACTTGTCAGTCCCCCGTTAATAAAGTTTAAAAATAGTAAAAAGCTTGCAAACCACAAAACCCCCGCATTTTTTGAGAAGCGCTGTTAACGGTTGTTAATTTTTTAATATCTATTTCTATCTTTGTTCAAATAACACTTCATATTCACCAAATGAAAGTATCACTTGATAAAGTTCGTCAAAGATTATTTTATTTACATTGTTTCTACTTTTAGCATAATGCCAGTCAACATAATCAGAACCACGAGTTTGCATAACTACATTTGCTTTTGCTCTCCACTTAATTGTAATTTGAATTAATCCATTCTCGTCAATTGATGAAAACACTTTGTATTCATAATTAAACTTAGTGGTATTCCTTTCAGAAGTTTCAATAGTGAAAAAGTCTTTATTACTATTTTCAATGAAATAACCATTTTGAGTTAGATGTTTACCCCAACTCATAAATAATTCTTCACCAGTCAGATTAGTTTGAACTTTAATTAAGTTTGCATCTCTAAATGGTTCTTTTTCACTTTGAAAGAATGTAGTAAATAAAATAATTGTAAAAAGTGCTAATATTCTCATAATGTATAAATTTTTATAATAATAAAATTCTCCGACTGATAAACACTATTCCCTTTCCCAGTTGAAACATTCTACTTTTGTTCTGTCAATAACTTTAAAACTCTCTTCTTCAGTATCAATAATCCATGCTTTGTATAAGTGTGAAAAGTATTCTTCAGTTTCAATATATTTAACTAAAGCAAAAAGATAGGGAACTTTTTCGTTTTCGTATTCACAACTCATGTACGCTAAATAATAACCAACTTTGGTTACAATAATATCTAATATTTCATGTATTGATTGATTGTCTTCATACCCAACATTTTTTTGTAATACATAAACCATAGTGTCTCCTTTAGTCAAACCAGCAATACTATAAGTAAAGCTATCATCCATTGATACTCCTAAAGCGTATCCATAATGCTGCAAATCGTCAATGCACTTATATTTTTTTCCTATCAAATCAAAGAAATTATCATGTTCAAATTCAATAAATTGTTCATTTACTGATTGAGAAAACGAAAAAGAATAACTAAGTGCAAGAAGACATCCTATTATTAAAAATTTACTTTTCATTGCGAAAAAAATTAATTACCGTTAACGGCACGCGCTTTCTAAAAGTGCGGGTTTCCCCCGCCCTACT
>CAYVEW010000359.1:0-1447 GCA_964450375.1 uncultured Bacteroidales bacterium | reverse complement strand
TTTATTAGTGGCATGGCCTTGCACGATGATTCTTTTATTATGATCTTGAATATAGAGAATGCTTTTTCTGATGAAGAGCTAATTGAACTAAAAGAACAAACAAAAAAGCATGAGCTAGCACAATAAACCAAAAAATATGTATTATGAGATTTAAAGACTTAAAAATCGGGACAAAAATTATGGGCGGCTTTTCTGCCGTTGCAATCATCGCCTTAATAATCGGTATTATAGGATACTCCGGTATTAATAAGGTTGCTCATTCATTTCACGAAGTATCAGACGTGCGGATGCCAAGTGTACAAGCTTTAAAGGATATTGAGTTTGGCTTGGAGAAACTCAGAGTAGCACAAAGAACATTATTAAACCCAAACCTAAACGATGCCGATAAAGCAAGGCAGTTTAAGAATATTGCGGATGCCAGGGAGCACTATGGCAAAGCAATTGCAATTTATGAGCCATTGCCACAAACCGACGAAGAAGCTAAGTTATGGAAAGATTTTCGTGCATCATTAGAAGATTGGAGAAAAAGCAACGATGAATTTGAAAAACTCATGGATGAAATTACACGAATTGATATTTTTTATCCCATGCAATTTTTAAAAGATCTGGAAAAATTCGAAGGAGATCACTATAGCCTGCAGGTGCAAATTGTTGATGCTATTCGCAGTGGCAGGGTGTTTGATGGTGGTGATGACCACACCTTATGTAACTTGGGGAAATGGTTGCCCAAACTGGAAACGCAAAATGCTGCGGTTAATAATGCATTTAATAATTTAAGAGAGCCTCACAAAGTATTTCACGAATCGGTGCACCAGATTAAGGACTTATTAAGGCAAGGCAATTTTAATGCTGCATGGAATTTATACGAAAATCAAATGCAACCATCTGCTGAAAAAGTATTTGAATATTTTGGCATAGTCATAAATGAATCGGAAAAAGCAGTTGCCCTTTTTGAGCAGGCTGAAAAGCAGGTTATTCAAATTGCCCGTGAGGATCAAGAAGTTTCATTGGATTTATTAAACCAAATTGTTACAATAAACGAAGAAGTTGCTCAAGCCGAACTTGAGCTTGGTGATCAGGCTGTTACATCATCAGCTGCTATGTTAATTGCAGGTATCATAATTGGTTTGGTATTGGCAATTATACTGGGAATTGTAATTACCAGGATGATTTCCGCTCCACTGAGAAAAGGTGTTGTGTTTGCCAAGGATATTGCAGATGGTAATCTAACAGTTTCTCTTGAAAATGAAATAATAGATCGTAAAGATGAAGTTGGACAGCTTGGTTCTGCAATGCAACAAATGAGCGATAAATTAAAAGATATTGTGATGAATATTATAGTAGGGGCTGATAATATTGCATCTGCCAGTCAGCAAATGAGTTCTACATCACAGCAAATGTCGCAGGGTGCAAACGAGCAGGCTTCATCGGCCGAAGAAGTTTCTTC
>CAYVEW010000358.1:0-1448 GCA_964450375.1 uncultured Bacteroidales bacterium | reverse complement strand
TTGTCCACCGTTGAACAACTTTACTAAGATAATATTTTGTCAGCAAACCACCAAACCCCCGCATGGCTTGTGATGGCGTGTTACCAGCTGAGTGTTTTTATTTATTTTCATTTTCCTTATTAAGAAAAATTCTTTTTTCAGTATAGTCTTCATATTCTTTAATTATCTCATCAAAGTCGCTTTGTTCAAACTCTCCAGTTTCGCATTCATATAGTTGTGAACCATTTAAATTCACGCCACTTAGATTTGCTTTTTTCCCAATGGAATTACCTAATTTATCCTTTAGAAAATAGCGAAAACGATTTGTACTATTACAACCATTAAATCTTGTTTTAGTAATTATTGTATTAATTTGAATATTATAAAGCCCTGTTGCTCTACAATCATTTGAACCAAACAATCTCAGGTTTGTAAAGTCTAAATTTAGTAACATAGAACCAACAAAACTTGTTGAAATAATTTCTGATCGAATAAAAGAAGAATTTATAATTTCAGATGATATGAATTTTATTCCATTTAAAGCTGTACCATTAAAGTTAACATTTTCTATAACAGAATCCACAAATGCTGTTGATATTAAATTTGTTTTTGCTGAAAAATCACAATTTTCTAATGTGGATGCATGAAATATTGTTTGATGTAAAATTGAACCAATAAAATTTACATTTACAATATCACACAGAGAAAAAACAGCCTTATTTAGAATAGAATTTCTCAAGTTTGAATTTGAAATAGAAGGTAAATAACAAAATGCTAAATTAGCACCAGATAAATCTACATTATCCAGATCAACACTTATTAGATTAGAACTTTTCAAATCTGCTTTAAGACCTAAATATGGATTTTCCGTATTAGCACTATTTTTAAACAGATTATTTATGATAGTTTGAATTACAGTGTAGTTAATTTCTTCAGCTTTTTTTCGATAAATATTCGCAATTGATCTTATATAACTGCATAATATATTAAAAACGACTTCAGCATATTCAGCCTTACTTTCTTTTGCAATTTGGTGTAACTCTGCTATGCCACCAAGGATTATTGGTTCTTTCTCATTGCCTAAATGCTCAATTGCATTTTTAAATCTCTCATCGGTCTGTGCTTTTCTTGTAATACTAATTTGTTCACTTTGAATGTCAATAGACTCTCTCTGTCTAAGAACGCCTTGTTCCATAGCTTTCGCTCTTCTCAATGAAACATAAAAACTAAAAAGGATTCCACCAGCCCCTAATATGCTCAAAACAATTTTAAAAAGTTCTCCATTTCTATTTTGCTCAACAGGAAATAACCAAAATGAAAACTTTTCATACAACGAAACTAAAGCTACATTATTTGCAAAAATTATAATTATTAATAATATGGTTACTGTTATTGCTAAATACTTAAGAACTTTCAATATTTTCATGACCTATCAAGTTTTGAAAAAAACACTTTGCTGGTAACGGTCC
>CAYVEW010000357.1:0-1449 GCA_964450375.1 uncultured Bacteroidales bacterium | reverse complement strand
CATGGAATATGCCGATTGTGCAATGACAGGAATTTTCGGGTTTTTCTTTTTTATGGTTTTTACCAGCTCATTTCCATTGAAATCGGGTAAATTAATATCCAACAAAACGATATCGATGGAAGAATGTGTGTTGAATATTTCTATTGCCCTTTCGCCCGACTCAGCTTTGATTATTTTCATGTGAGTTGGATTAATCAGTTCGGCCAGGTATTGCATGCTGGCCAGATCATCTTCGACAATTAATACCGTTTTGTTGCTCCATTCGTATTGTCTGATGAAATTATTCTCAATGCTTTCGGTAGCATCCTGTGTTGATTTTACGAAGGGAATGGTAAAATAAAAGCTTGTGCCTTTTTCTACTTCTGACTCGAACCAAATTTCACCTCCCAACAGCTCAACAATGCTCTTACAAATGGGCAGCCCCAAACCGGTTCCGCCATATTTTCTGGTTGTTGAATCGTCGGCCTGTCTGAAGCGCTCAAATATAAACTTGCCTGCTTTTTCGGGAATTCCAATACCTGAATCTTTTACAAAAAATTGAAGTGTATTATTTTCTTGAATCGAATAACCAAACTCAACAAATCCGTTCTCGGTGAATTTAATGGCATTGTAAAGTAAATTTAATATAACCTGTTTTAACCGGCTTTCATCCGAGTTTATAATTAATTGTTTAGTTAACTGCTGATGCTTAATTCGTATTTCTAAATCCTCGCGATTTTGGCTTTGTAACTCACTTTTCAGGTTGTTGTTAATTTCGAGTAACAATTTGTGCAATGAAAAATCGGTTTTCTCAATGCGCAGCTGATTGGCTTCAATCTTTGAGATGTCGATAACATCGTCGATGATTCGTAATAAATCTTTTGTTCGCGAATTAATGATATTTAAAAAGTATTCCTGTTTTTCCTTTTTAAACTCTTTCTCTTTCAGCAAGCTGGAGAATCCCATGATGGCATTCATCGGAGTACGAATTTCGTGACTCATATTAGCCAGAAACGCCGACTTTAGGCGATCACTTTCTTCGGCTTTTTCTTTTGCTTTTATAAGTTCTTGCTCTGCATTTTTTCTATCTGAAATGTCGTGGTAATTGCCCATAATACCATTTATATCTCTGTCATGCAACAGATTAACCACTGTAATTTCTATCCATACATACTTCCCATCCTTGCGTTTATATCTTAATTCGGTAGTTCCAGAAGCATTTGGTTCTAGAACTAAATCATCAATAAACTTCTTTATTCTTTCTACATCATCAGGATGAACAACATCAAATGCATTTTTACCAATTAGGTCTTCAGGTTTCCAACCAAATAAAGGCTCAATATTGGGACTTTTGTATTGGTTGATACTATTCTTATCAAAAATCACAATTACGTCACCAATGTTAGAAACCATTTTATTTTTTATGGACTCGCTCTTACGCAGCGCTTCTTCGGCCTGCTTGCTTTCTGT
>CAYVEW010000356.1:0-1455 GCA_964450375.1 uncultured Bacteroidales bacterium | reverse complement strand
TATTTCAAATCAAAAGCTTCACACACACCTATACAAGTACATTTACCGTTATAAGTATTTACACCCATCTTTAATGGTTTTGATATTTTGATCGCTTCTTCAAGACCTTTATCAGCGATTAACAAACCATATTTCAAGGTTGAGTTATTCAAAGCGATTGTTGAAGTTTGAGGAACAGCCCCAGGCATATTAGCAACACAATAATGAACGATACCATCAACAACAAAGGTTGGTTTATCATGGTAAGTTGCTTTAGAAACTTCTGTTGAACCACCTTGATCAATAGCGATATCGACAATAACGCTACCTGGTTTCATATTTTTGTAGTAATCTCTTTTAATAATTTTTGGCGCTTTAGCACCTGGTAATAAGACTCCACTAACTACTAAATCAGCATTTGTCATAACTTCTTCAATATTATGTGAATTGCTATAAAGAGTTGTAATTCTATTTCCATAAATATCATCTAAATAAGTTAATTTATCGATATTAATATCAAGAACAGTTACATTAGCCCCTAAACCAACAGCCATTTTTAATGCAGATTCACCAACGACTCCAGCTCCGATAATAGCTACATTAGCTCTTCTAGTTCCTGGAACTCCAGAGATTAAAACTCCAGAACCTCCCATGGTTTTTTCAAGATGTTTTGCGCCTTCAATAACTCCTAATCTACCAGCTACTGAACTCATAGGTTTTAAACATGGCAATGATCCGTCTTCTAAAATAATAGTTTCATAAGCTACTGCTTTAACCTTTTTTGCCAGTAGAGCTTCTGTTAGAGCTTGATCAGCCGCTAAATGTAAATAAGTATAAAGAACTAAATCTTCACGGAAATATTGATATTCTTCTTGAAGCGGTTCTTTAACCTTAACAATCATATCTGATTTTTCCCAAACTTCTTTAGCTGAAGGAAGAATTTCCGCACCTACTCTAACATATTCTTCATCAGGAAAACCAGAGTTTAATCCCGCATTGCTTTCAATATAAACCTTATGACCGTGTTTTACATATTCATTTACACTGCCCGGTGTTAAACCAACACGAAATTCAAGTTTTTTAATTTCTTTGACACATCCTATATTCATAACTTTCACCTCACTAAATATATTTTAACATAACAGCAAGCGTTTTCATAAACAATTTAACAAAAATTTTTTACGTTTTTAAAGTCAAATAAAAAAAGGCGTATTACCGCCTTTTATAAGCATTTTATTTACAAGCAATGTGGTAGATATTTTCAGCGTCTTCCATTGTTAAACTCTTAAAATTACCTAGCCTTTCACCAACATTTATTCTAAGTTTTTCAATCAATTTAGGTATATCTTCTTCATTTGCGCCAATATCTTTAAAACTTGTTGGCATACCGATTTCTTTGAAGAAAGCTTCTAAAGCGTTTATTCCTGCTTGAGCAACTTTTAATGGTTTGCGATGGTTGTCTTTAACATTGAAAAC
>CAYVEW010000355.1:0-1457 GCA_964450375.1 uncultured Bacteroidales bacterium | reverse complement strand
GAAAGCTTTCGGGATCGGTTCAAATTTCAAGTTCAACTAAAAACTCAATTTACAAAACCAAATATTCAAGCTTTTTGTAAATTGGGTTTTGGTATTTTTAATACTTATCTCTTCAAAAACCTTCCTTTGCTTTCCGAAACGATGCTGCCGTTTTCAACTTTTATTTCTCCATTGGCAATAACAATTTCAGGTTCACCAATGGTTTTGAAACCTTCGTAAGTTTCCAGGTCATAATTCTGATGATGGTTTTCAACAGATATCGTATTTTCTGTTCTGGGATTCCAAATAAGCAGATCGGCATCGGAACCCACAGCAATTTCTCCTTTTTGCGGATACAATCCAAATATCTTAGCTGCTTGTGTGGATGTAATATTTACAAACTGGTTGTATGTAATTCGGTTTTGTAATACTCCATAAGTAAACATAAGCTTCATTCTATGCTCAACTCCACCTGCACCATTTGGAATTTTTCGAAAATCATTTTTACCTTCTGATTTTTGATTTAAATTAAAAGGACAATGGTCGGTTCCAACCGTGCTTACAATGCCCTTGTTTAACGAATCCCACAGAATATTCTGATCCTGAACTTTACGAAGTGGCGGACTCATCACATATTTACAAGCTTCGTTAAAATCTTCCAGGTATTTATTTTCATCCAATAATAAGTATTGCGGACAGGTTTCTGAATAAATAGTATGTCCTTCTTTTTGGGCTTTCTCGATGTACTTGATTGATTCGCCCGCTGAAGTATGCACAATATAAACCGGGCAATTGGTCATTTTTGACATCTCTATGGCCATTTGAACCGCATCGACTTCTGTACTTGCAGGACGCGAAACAGGATGAAATTCGGGACTTAAATTGCCGTTTTTGGCCAATTCGTTTCGTTTAGCTTCCACATCATCTCCTAATTCGCAATGCAGCGTTACAACTCCACCTAAGTAACCAACAGCATGCATCACACGAAAAATATCTTCATCATTTAAGCCAATGCTTTCTTTGTAAGCCATGTAAACTTTAAAGGATGTAATTCCGGATTCAATACAATCTTTAATTTCCCGGGGTGTGGCATCACTCCATTCAACCGGACTCACATGAAATGAATAATCGCATAAGGATTTATCAGCTTCTGCTTTCCGATCAATCAATGCATCAATTAACGATTCCCCTTTTTGTGGTGTAACAAAATCGATTAAGGTGGTTGTACCACCCATTAACGCAGCCTTGCTGCCCGTTTCAAAATCATCGGCCGAAAAACCGGCAGGAGTGGGGAGATGCATATGAACATGCGGATCGATTCCACCCGGAAAAATGTATTTTCCTTTTGCATCAATCATTCGATCAACCGGCTCTAATATATTTAATGATTCTCTGATTTGCACAATTTTGCCTTCCGAGATGTAAATATCAGCATTAAAAGCATTTAGTGAATTTACTATGGTTCCGTTTTTGATTAA
>CAYVEW010000354.1:0-1458 GCA_964450375.1 uncultured Bacteroidales bacterium | reverse complement strand
TGGTAAATAAATAATTAAATTAGCACATTATCTTTTCAAAGGGTAATGTGCTTTTGTTTTATTACGAGATATGATTTTTAATGATTTTTATGTTAAACTAGATTTGATTTATATTAGACAAAAAGGATGATGGAAATAAGTTATGAGTTGGAAAAAACTATATATCGATCAAATTAATTTATCAGGTATCCATAAGGACTTATTAGATAAACAAGGGAATGGCTTATCGAGAGTAATAGGAGAAATGTTTCCTGATTTATCTGATAAATCGGCTTGGTTAGGCGGAAATGGTGAAGCGTGGGAGAGAGGCCCTTATTATATTGATGGTTTAATTCCTTTAGCTTATCTATTAAATGATGATGAGTTAATCAATTTAGCTAACAAGTGGGTTGAAGCGATTCTTTCCTCACAAAAAGATTCCGGTTTTTTCGGACCTAAAAAGAATAATGATTGGTGGCCAAGAGCTGTTGTCTTAAAAGCTCTTGTTTCAGCATACCTAGCCACAAGAGACGAAAAGATAATTGATTTTTCTGAAAAATATTTAAGTTACTTCTTAAAACATGTTAGTGAAATGCCATTTGATTTTTGGGCTTATGCGAGAGGCATGGAAGGCTTTGAGATGATTACTTTCTTGAAAGAGAGAATCGGAGATGTAACGGAAGAAGAATTAAAGCGAATCTTAAAAGAAAACACCATTGATTGGCAGAGTTTTTTCACTGATTTTCCTTATGTGGAAAATACTGACAAATATATGCCAAAGCATTTATTTCATTTGGTAAAATACTTTACTAATATCATCGCTTCATTAAAGAAATCCAGAAAAAATCCTCCTAAAGTAAAAAAATATAAAATTTTAAAAAACAGAGATAAGAAAAACAATCTAATTTTCTTAAAAACCCATGGCGTTAATATCGCCATGGCTCTTAAATATCTGCTTTATTGGGAAAAATCTCCAGAAGTAATGTTTGAGGGACTGGACAATGTATTAAAATATCATGGGAATGCGACGGGAATATTCTCTTCTGACGAACACTTAAATGGAACTAGCCCAAGTTCCGGTATTGAACTATGCACTGTAGTTGAGATGATGTATTCAATGGAAGAAGCTATAAGAATTACCGGAAGTATGGAAGCTTCTGACAGACTTGAAAAATACGCTTATAACGCCTTGCTTTCAACCATTAGACCGGATTTTTCATCGCATCAATATGTCCAACAGATAAATCAGTTAGATTGTGAAGTAAAACCGCATCCATTTTATGATTCCAATCGTTATGCGAACACTTTTGGCATTGAACCTAATTACGGCTGTTGCGCCGCAAACATGCATCAAGGTTGGCCGAAGATGATGCTGTCGGCTGTGATGTCTTCAAAATCTTCATTAGGAATATTTTTATATATTTCCGGAACCTATAAAGTAGAGTTTCCTGACGGACATGTCTTACTTGAAATTAAAAC
>CAYVEW010000353.1:0-1472 GCA_964450375.1 uncultured Bacteroidales bacterium | reverse complement strand
TTTTCATGATTATTTAATTTAACTTTGTAAATAAATACCGATACACAGAAATAATTTGATTTTATTGTATAAAGATTTTTAGAATGGAAGAGAATAGCGATATAACTTTTAATGCGCATGTATTAAAAGATTTAGTAACATTTAAAATGCCATTCGGTAAATACAAAGGAGTGTATATTTGCAATTTGCCTGAACGCTATTTGGTTTGGTTTAAACAAAAAGGATTTCCTGAAGGTAAACTAGGTGTGTTGCTGGCTACCATGTATGAAATAAAGTTGAACGGACTGGAATATTTATTAAATCCATTGAAAAGAAATTCACCTTTTTAGATGAATTTCTTTTTATACTATGAATCTTATGTAGAGCTTGCAAAAACTACTTAAAATCGATAACCTAATCCTATACCAATTACTTTATTCTTAATATTATCAGTGGCAACCGTGTTACTCAAGCCCATTTCGTAGCGAAGGTCAAAGAATAATTCCCCCGTAGAAAATAGTCTGGCAATCTCGCCACCAAACACAAATCCGATATCAGATCTTACTGATTCTTCATCTATTGCCTGACTGGTTGTAACTCCATTTTCTTTAACTTCCGACTCTGCCGATTGTAAATAACTAAAATAAGGCCCGCCATAAAATGAAACTGACCAGTTAGTGGATAACCCCAATTGTTCAGAAAATCGACCTTTAAGTAGTAATGGGACATTATAATAACTAAAATTTTGTGTAATGTCCTGTTTTGTTGATGACTCGCTTGTTGTGTAAGCTAACCCAACGGTTTTGTAATTAATTTCGGTTTGTACAGAAATTACTGTATGAAAACGATAATCAAAACTGGCACCCAGCGTAAAACCCGTTTTAATATCATTGTTGTCCCATAACATTCCTAATTCCGATTGGGTACTTAAATTAACACCTTCTTTAACTCCAAATACAAGCTGTGCTTTGCCGATAAATGTTGTTAGTAGTATTATTCCTGTAATCATTATTTTTTTTGCTTTCATGATATTTTTTAAAAATTAGAACAAATAGATAAAATATTCGACAAAAATAAGTATTAATTTGAAAAATGGAATAAAAATATAAAAAATTCTAAAAAATATTTTGCGCTATTTCATTTTGACAATTCATATTTGTGTTTATTTTTGCTGCTGATGATTTTAAATCTTTGAATGAAAATAACTCTAACTGAACAAAATAAATTAAGTATTGCTGATAGAATAACTTTAAGTGTTAAAGAAGCATTACCACAAGGATTAAAAACAGCCATTTGGTTGTTAAAAATTACCATTCCGGTTTCCTTCGGTGTCATGTTACTTGATTATTTTGGCATATTGGAGTTTATGGCGCAATATACTACTCCGGTTTTTAAATTGATAGGTTTACCTGGTGTAGCAGCCATTGTCATAATTACCAGCATATTCACGAATATTTATTCAGTAATTGCCGTTTTAACAACACTGGCATTGC
>CAYVEW010000352.1:0-1484 GCA_964450375.1 uncultured Bacteroidales bacterium | reverse complement strand
TATGATATACGAAAAGATGCCATTGCCAATGTAGTTCTTAATAAATTATTTAAATATACACAGCTACAAACATCATTTAGTGTTAATAATATTGCTTTGGTAAAAGGCAGGCCCAAAGTTCTTAATGTAAAACAACTCATTGAACATTTCGTGAATCATCGTCATGAAATAGTTATTCGTAGAACAAGATATGAATTAGACCAGGCAGAAAAAAGAGCACATATACTTGAAGGATTAATAATTGCCAGTGATAATATTGATGAAGTAATCAAAATTATCAGGGCTTCTAAAACTCCTGATGAAGCTCGTGAAACTTTGATGCAAACCTTTGATCTTTCTGAAATTCAGGCAAGAGCTATCGTAGAAATGAGATTACGACAGTTAACTGGTCTAGAGCAGGATAAATTACGTTCTGAATACGAAGAAGTTAAAAAGTTAATTGAACATTTAAATGAAATTTTGGCAAGCGAAGATCTTCGGATGCAAATTATTAAAGACGAATTAATCGAAGTTAAACAAGCTTTTGGTGATGAACGAAGAACTGAAATTGTTCCTGATGAAGGTGAATTTAATCCGGAAGATTTTTATGCTGATGAGGATATGGTAGTTACCATGTCGCATTTAGGATATATTAAACGTACTCCGATTACCGAATTCAGAACTCAGAACAGGGGTGGAGTTGGTTCAAAAGGTAGTACTGCGCGCGATGAAGATTTTCTTGAAAGTATGTTTATTGCATCGATGCATAATACCATGTTGTTCTTTACTGAAAAGGGTAAATGTTTCTGGTTAAAAGTTTATCAAATACCGGAAGGGACAAAAAATTCTAAAGGTCGAGCCATTCAAAATATTATTAATATTGAGCCTGATGATAAAGTAAAAGCTTTTATCAATGTACAAAATCTTACCGATGAAGAATACATCAATAATAACTATATTGTGATGTGTACTAAAAAAGGTATTATCAAGAAAACATTATTGGAAGCATACTCCAGGCCACGTCAGAATGGAGTAAATGCCATTACAATAAAAGAAGGAGATCAATTATTACAAGCAAAACTGACCGATGGTAAAAGTGATATTATTCTTGCAACACGCGAAGGAAAAGCTGTTCGGTTTAACGAAACCAAAGTGCGATCAATTGGTAGAACCGGAGCAGGGGTGAGAGGTATTACTTTGAGTAAAACCGACGACGAAGTGGTTGGAATGGTATGGGTTGAAGAAGATGATAATGAAGTATTGGTAGTATCTGAAAAAGGTTTCGGAAAGCGATCAAATATTGACGATTACAGAATAACCAATCGGGGCGGAAAAGGCGTAAAAACCTTAAATATTACCGAAAAGACGGGTAAACTGATTGCTATCAAAGGGGTAAATGATGACATGGATTTGATGATAATTAATCGATCCGGAATTACCATTCGTTTAGCTGTTTCAAATTTAAGAGTTACTGGCCGAGCTACACAGGGTGTACGGTTAATTAA
>CAYVEW010000351.1:0-1484 GCA_964450375.1 uncultured Bacteroidales bacterium | reverse complement strand
ACTCACGACCTTTGGTTTTGGAGACCACTGCTCTACCAGCTGAGCTACGCCCGTATAAAGATGATCCGGATTTAATCCGAATCACTTTATATATTTTGTATTACTCGATAATTTCAGTTACCTGACCAGCACCTACTGTTCTACCACCTTCGCGGATAGCAAAACGTAATCCCTGGTTAATAGCAACTGGAGTAATTAATTCAACAGTAATAGTTACGTTATCACCTGGCATTACCATTTCTGTTCCTTCTGGAAGGTGAATTTCACCAGTAACATCAAGTGTTCTTAAATAGAACTGAGGACGATATTTGTTGTGGAAAGGAGTGTGACGACCACCTTCTTCTTTCTTCAAGATATAAACCTCAGCTTTGAATTTTGTATGAGGCTCAATTGATCCTGGTTTACTAATAACCATTCCTCTTTTGATCTGATTTTTATCAATACCTCTTAATAGAATACCTACGTTATCACCAGCTTGTCCTGTATCAAGAATTTTACGGAACATTTCAACACCAGTACATACAGATTTCATTTTATCAGCACCTAAACCAATAATCTGAACCTCTTCACCTGTATTGATAACACCAGTTTCAATTCTACCAGTTGCAACTGTACCACGACCTGTAATAGAGAATACATCTTCAACAGGCATTAAGAAAGGTTTTTCGTTGTCGCGTGGAGGAACTGGAATATAGCTATCAACAGCATCCATCAATTCCATTACTTTTTCAACCCATTCTGGTTCTCCGTTTAAAGCACCTAATGCAGATCCTTTAATAACTGGAGCGTTATCACCATCAAATTCGTAGAAGCTTAATAAATCACGAACTTCCATTTCTACTAATTCGATCAATTCTGGATCGTCTACTAAGTCAACTTTATTTAAGAAAACTACTAAGTGAGGTACGTTTACCTGACGTGCTAAAAGGATATGCTCTCTGGTTTGAGGCATAGGACCATCAGTAGCAGCAACAACGATAATTGCACCGTCCATCTGAGCAGCACCAGTTACCATGTTCTTAACGTAGTCAGCGTGACCTGGACAGTCAACGTGTGCATAGTGACGTGTTGCAGTTTGGTACTCAACGTGAGCTGAGTTAATAGTAATACCTCTTTCTTTTTCTTCAGGAGCGTTGTCAATTGAATCAAAATCTCTTACTTCAGATAATCCTTTTTCAGCTAATACCTTAGTGATTGCTGCAGTAAGAGTAGTTTTTCCGTGGTCAACGTGTCCAATTGTACCAATATTAACGTGCTCTTTCGACCTATCAAATTTTTCTTTAGCCATAACTCTAAATATTAGATAATTAGATAATTTATAATATAATAATAATTTAAAACTTTCAAACTTGAGCCAATGATGGGAATTGAACCCATGACCTCTTCCTTACCAAGGAAGCGCTCTACCCCTGAGCTACATCGGCAAGGATTTGAGCGGGAGACGGAACTCGAATCCGCGACCCTTAGCTTGGAAGGCTAATGCT
>CAYVEW010000350.1:0-1497 GCA_964450375.1 uncultured Bacteroidales bacterium | reverse complement strand
TTAAACTATACTTTTATAATTAAAAAACCGCTACATTTTCTGTAGCGGTTTTTTTTTGCTAATAAATCTCATATTTTATTTTTATCAAAAAAACTAAATTAGCCGATATAATAAATTATATATCAATGAAAATTTCAAAATATACCTTAACAATAATTTTTATAAGTTTCTTTAGTTGTGTTCAATATGTATATGGGCAAACTGCCGAACAAAAAGCAGATAGTATTCATGAAGAACTGTTAGTAGCATCTGATTACTCTAAATTAGATAGTTTGTTTAGAATTATAAAAAATAATAGAGTAAAACTTGAGATGTATTATATTCCCTTGTTATATCAATATGTAAACAGATCAAAGTCAGTTGGTTATGAAGAAGGTCAAATGCACGCTCTAGATCGAATTGGGCTGCAATATCGTTTTAATGAACAGTACGATTCCGCTTTGTACTATCATAATCAATCGTTGAACTTAGCATTAAGATTAGGTGATAGTGTACAGCTTTATTATAATTATAATAATATTGGACAAGTTTATCGACAACAAGATTTAAATGTTTTAGCTATTAAATATTTGCATAAAGCTTTAAAAATTACAGAAGCTTTAGGGAATAAAAAAGCAATGTCGTTTACACAGAATACATTAGGATCTGCGTATGTTGCTCAGAAGGATTATGATAAAGCTCTGAAGTATTTTAGAAAGTCACTGGCCCTGGGGAAAATTAATGAGGACAAAGGAACGCTGGCATATAATTATAGTACAATAGGTGAGGTATTTTTGTTACAGAACTACATTGATTCGGCATTGATTTATTTAGATTTAGGTAAGACACTTAAAGTGGAGCTGGGAAATAGAAGAGGAATACCCATTTCCGATCATTTAACCGGGCAAGCTTATTACGTTAAGGGTGATATGATTAATGCTGAAAAATATTTTAACCTTGCTTTAAAAGGGCATATTAATAATAAAAACAAACGATATCAATCTTTTTGCTATGCTTATTTAGGAAAAATTAATATTCAAACAAATCAACTTGATAAAGCTAAAAGTTACTTAGAAACTGGAGTAGAGATTGCAAAATCAATTCATTCTTTGGAATATATTGTACTGATTTACGATGCATTTTTTAACTTATATAAGAAAATAGGTAATTGGGAAAAAGCTATCGAGTCATTGCAACTTAGTAGTACTTATGAAGATAGTATTATTAATATTACTAATGGACAACAATTGCAATTACTTGAAGTGGAGTATGAAACAAAAAAGAAAGAACAACAAATTGAGTTATTATCTGCAGAAAACAAGATTAAAAATCAACGAATTAAATTTGGGATTGTTGCTATATCAGGTTTGCTGCTTCTTGTTGTAGTAGTAATATCATTAATGATAATTAGAAAAAGAAACACTCAGTTAGCCCATGATGATCTAAAACAAAAGCTTTTTCGTTCGCAAATGAATCCGCATTTTATTTTTAATGCATTAGGAAGTATTCAGAATTACA
>CAYVEW010000349.1:0-1502 GCA_964450375.1 uncultured Bacteroidales bacterium | reverse complement strand
GGAATAAATCCTTTCATTGCTTCTCGAATAGCATATCGCTTGATTCCATTGCGGGCTTTTAACCTGGGCGGCATCGAAAGGTAAAATTCAATAAGCTGCTTGTCTAAAAACGGATAACGATATTCAATTCCATATTTCCGTGCTGATGTATTGCAATACTCAAGCCGCTGGGCAACATGCGGGTGCGTAATGCGCTCAATATTTCTTTGCTGAAACTGTTCAGCATTAATATTCGAATAGTATGCATGATACCGCCTTTTAACATCCATTTTATGGGCAAAATTTTTAGCTAATGCAAGATGCCCGAATTTTTCTTTCCACCATAATTTATTCGGCCTTAAGTAATTAAGCAAATGATAAATCAGCTTACATTTCGTTTTGAGAATATATTTAAACAAAGATTTAGAATACTGTAAAGTAGTTAACTTACTTTCTTTTAAATCTGATTTTAATTCTTTCCATTTGCCTTCCCGAGCCAGTTCGTCCAAATAATTTCCCGATTTGGATGTAATTACTTCGTCGCCACCAAATCCTGATAACAGCACCGCAACGCCCTCACGGCTTGCTTTGGAGTACAACTGATCGGAGAAAACACTAAAGTTTTGTTGGGTAATGTGTTTAAAATCTGAAACATGTAATTCAAGAACATCTGCAAGGCCCGGTTCTTCTGAAGTTACAAAATATCGTTCGCTAATTCCTGCAAAATCAGCAACCTGTTTAATATATTCGCGTTCGTCCTTAAAGGGATGGATTTTTCCTAAAAACGCATCGGGTAAAATGTGCGAAAAGGATTTGATGTTGGTATATTTCGCTGCAATTGCTGCAATACTAGATGAATCCAAGCCGCCGCTTAATTCGGCTCCAACAGTTTTTTCGGAATCAATACAGTTTTGTACCGAACTAAAAACAAACTCCTTAAACCGGTTTATGATTTCCGGTTCCGGCAGCTCCAATTGTTTCTGAGCTCTTAACTCCCAGTATTTTGTAATTTTAAGTTGATTGTTTTTTAAATGCAGGCTATGTGCTGGTGGTAGCTTCTTAATTTCATTATAGATGCTTTGATCATGTTCCGACTTTACAATCGATAAAGTATCTGCTAAATACTGTTCATTTAGCGTAAGGCTAATGTCTGTTTGCGCCAGAATAGATCTTATTTCCGATGACACAATCAAAATGTTCCCATCAAAATAGTAATACAATGGTTTGATTCCGAAATGATCGCGTGCACAAAAAACTTCTTGCAATGCTTTATCCCAAAGGCAAAAAGCAAAATCACCCGAAAGATGTTGGGCACATTTGGTATTCCACTGTTTGTAAGCTTCTAAAATAATTTGATCATCGCTTAAATCACCTTGATTATCTAAACGGCTATCAGTTAGTAAAATAAATGAATCATCGCTAAAAATTTTTGTTTCTTTTTGCTGAAACTCAACTTGACCGAAAGCGCAATAATCTTCTGCCAGAATATCCTTCGAAACATTTTCGTACTGAGTCAATTCCAG
>CAYVEW010000348.1:0-1504 GCA_964450375.1 uncultured Bacteroidales bacterium | reverse complement strand
GCCGCTCACGCCGCCAGTCACAGGTAATAATAAGAAAGTCCAGGCACAGGTCAGAATAAAATCAAATTTAAAAGTTAAGTCTAAAAGTTAAGTCTAAAAGTTAAGTCTAAAAGTTAAGTGCAAAAGCTACAGTATCTAGATATTGTAATTTAAAATCGATAGGAAAAGAACGAAGTCTCTGAACTTCGTGGCTTTTCCACTTCAAGGCACTATCTCTTTGATATATCTGTTATCTCCTGGGGAGATCTATTATCCCTTTGCGAGATTTTGCCTATTTTTTCTTCAGGTTTTACACATAGCTACTTTTCAGCAAATCCTGGTCCGGCTCATGCGCGCCAGAGGGCAATGATCTTGTCGATGGCTATGTGGGTGTACTTGTCACCCTTTACAAGAGTGAGCACGTTGTCTGCACAGGCTTCTACTTTACCGCTGAAAACGTCAGGGCCGCCGCAGTAGACATCAATTACTTCTCCAAGATGGTGTTCTACGATGAAGGACTGCATTTCTTTTCACCTCAAATATTTCTTAAACTTTTAAGTTTTTTAGTTGTAAAATTTATTCCGCTTCCGTTTGTTTTTCAATCCTCTGCCCGGCTGCACATTTTCCTTCTGGTTCAGAATCCTTCAACTTCAGGATGCCTTTGTCCCGAATAGCCTTATTCAAGTGTGACGGTATTCATGCGTTCCTGTATTCAGGTGTGGCTGTGCAGTTTTAGGACACTTTGAGCCTGCCTGCCGAACATGTACTCAAAGAAAATCGAAAAACTTAAATTGACTATTAGTAAATATTCATAGGGATCTGTAAAATCCCTTCTGTATTGAGTTGTACCTTTGCTAGCGACTTTGAGGAATTACTGAGCCCATATGGCTATCACTTTATCGATGGCTATATGGGTAATTTTCTCATCTCTTTTGAGAGTAAGTACATTATCTGCGCAGGCTTCTATGGTCCCCCTGAATACATCAGGACCACCGCAGTAGACATCTACGGTCTTTGTGAGGTAATGTTCCACAATAAATGGCTGCATAGCGTTTTATTCTCCTGTAAATTTACTTATATGGGAACTTTGCATCCTCCGTACATCCGCAGGTGCCAATAATTTAAATAACAAACTCATTCCTTATAAATTTGTTTAAAAACTAAATTTGTTTTTCGGGATGCGCCGCCGTATTTAGTCCCAGATAAAATTACCTTACTTACCCCAAAACCCTCTTCCTGCGCATGCTGCCGTTTCCTCGGGAAATAAGCGGGATAATATATTCCCGATTATTTCAGTTTTATTTGCGTCAGGAAACTCAGGAAAGCTAACTTTACTTCAAAAAAAGACCGGAAGATATTATTTTCGAAAAATCGGCTAAAAAATCTAAAATCCTGCAGAAAAACTATATATAGGGGTTCTAATTGCCCGGCCCTAGCAGGGGTAACAGGAGAGGGCAAATCAAAGCCTTTGCAAGAGCAAGGGTAAGAGCAAGAGCAAGGGTAAGAGCAAGTGCAAAGGTAAGAG
>CAYVEW010000347.1:0-1526 GCA_964450375.1 uncultured Bacteroidales bacterium | reverse complement strand
AAATTTAATTAGTTATAGATTTCAATATAGGAAAGTACTATCTAAATTAAAAAAAATAGAAAAGGCGTGCATAGATGGCGAAACTCATAGACAAGATCCTTGGCAGCAACGTAAAAAGTGCGACCAGTGCCGACGACTACACGGAAATTGACCTCAGCAAATATGAGGAGGTCCTTGAGGACGAACCTGCGGAAACCTACATAAAAATTGCAGAAATAACGAATATCAACCAGGTAGCCGCATTGAAACAGGAAGTGTACAACGGGAACATCCTGATGATCGACATTTCGAACATCCGGAGTGACGAACTTCTGAGGGATAGGGTTTTAAAAGAGCTCAAAGATGTAGTGGTTGACGTCCACGGAGACATTGCAGGAGTTAAAGGAAGTACTGTGATCGTAACCCCCACGGGCGTAAAAATAGACAGATCAAAAATCATTGGTGGAAGATATTGAACAAGGATTTTTTTACACAGGAAAGTTTTGAGACCCGGGTATCCTGCCCACTCTGTCACAGTGAAATGGTGATGCACTGGCAGAGGGATAATATTCCATATTTCGGGGATGTCATGTACATAAGTGCGAATTGCAAATGCAGTTTCCGCTTTGCAGACACCATGATCCTCGCAAGCAAGGAGCCCGTGCGTTATGAACTGACAGTTGAAAGCCCGGAAGACCTGGATGCAAGGGTCATACGGTCGACCTCAGGAACGATCCGTATCCCGGAGATGGGGATCGATATCGAGCCTGGTACGGTTTCGGACTCATACATAACGAACATAGAAGGTGTACTGCAACGGGTCCGGAATGTCCTGGAAATGGCAGGTAGATGGGCAAAGGATGATGAAGAAAAGTTAGCCCGCAGTCAGGAGCTTCTCGGAATGCTCGACGAAGTGCTTGAGGGCAAAAGAACGATTACGGTCATAATCGAAGACCCCATGGGAAACAGTGCGATAATTTCAAAGAAAGTCAAGGAATACAAACTCACGAAAGAAGAAGTTGAAAAGCTCAATACAGGCATGATCGTATTCGATGTTGATAAATCCGAACTTGAGATGGACGTCTCGGACAATATCAAGCCTCTCGGAGGAAACTAATTCTTTTTTCCCGATAATTCAATAGTTCGAAAAGGGGCCCGGGGACCAGGAAACCCTCATAGTTATAATACAGCGCTCGCTCGGTACTCATATAGTGCTAATATAGTGCTAATATCGTACCCCGTATGGCTCCGGTATCTACCCAAATAGTTATCAACTTTTATCCCTGTATGCTAAGCTTTTATTTAAAAACAAAACACTACATTTAGCCCTATATGTGCACTTGCACCCTTCACGGTGAAGTTTGCACCCCTTAAAATTACGCTTATAACTCCACACAATTAAGTTTACATCCCCTAAATTAACTTAAAACCCCCATTACAATTCAAATCGGGAATCCCTGCACCCCTTCCGAAATTACATTTGAACCCTTAATCCCTTCAATATTACATTTACACTCTTCATAATTTGAATCCATCATAATTTGAAT
>CAYVEW010000346.1:0-1531 GCA_964450375.1 uncultured Bacteroidales bacterium | reverse complement strand
CGGAATGACACTAAAATGCTTAGGTTAATTGAAAACTATCCTCAGCTCGAAGCTCACAGCCTGTCTGCCGAATTTATACGCCGATAGGCGGACAGGCAGGCTCATAACTCGAAACTCACAGCTCATCCTATATTTTTTAATATAAAAACCCTGAGTCATACTTATTCAAGATGAGTATAAATTTGAAAAATATGGATCTTGATTCCATATTTTTCCTATATTTGTTCTATGATTAAAAGAATTGCATCAAAAAGACTTAAGTATCTGGTATCCATGTTTAAAGTTGTTGCCATCACGGGTCCAAGACAATCCGGTAAAACAACTTTGGTAAAATCAGTATTTCCAGATAAACCTTATATAACATTGGAAAATCCCGATAACAGGCAGTTTGCCCTTGATGACCCGAGAGGATTCTTAAACCAATTTCCCGAAGGCGCCATCTTAGATGAAGTACAACGAACTCCATTGTTGTTTTCGTATTTACAAGAAATAATTGATAACAATGCCCGATCGGGACAATTTATTTTAACCGGATCGAATAACTTTTTATTAAATGAACAAATTACGCAGTCCTTGGCAGGAAGAGTTGGGTATCTGAACCTTTTCCCTTTCAGTTTACAAGAAATACAAGAATATAAATTATCATACAGCGAAGATGATTTTATTTTAAACGGTTTTTATCCTCCGGTATACGATCAAAAAATAGATATTGGTGAATGGATACCCGGTTATATCAGAACCTATGTCGAAAGAGATGTAAGACAATTAAAAAACATTTCCGATCTTCTGATATTTGAAAAGTTTATGCGATTGCTTGCAGGGCGAACCGGGCAAGAATTAAATTATACATCACTCTCCGTTGAAGCAGGTGTAGATGTAAAAACAATACAGTCCTGGTTAAGCATTTTGGTCAGTAGTTACATCGTTTTTTTACTTCCTCCTTTTTACAAAAATTTCAATAAAACGATTGTTAAACGTCCTAAGCTTTACTTCTATGACACAGCTGTAGCTTGCTCATTACTTGGCATTCGTAAAATTGAACATCTGACATCACATCCGTTAAGAGGGGCCTTATTTGAGTGCCTTATTTTTTCTGAACTCATTAAACAAAAAAATAATTTGGGAAATACTGATGCTCTATACTACTGGAGAGATAAAACAGGACGTGAAATAGATTTAATTATTGATAAAACAAATTATTTTATTCCTGTGGAGATAAAATCAGGGAAAACAGTTCATGATACCTTTTTTAAAGGAATTCGATATTGGAAAAAGCTTTCCGGCGTAAAAGAAGGCAAAGTAATTTATGCTGGCGATACAGATCAAAAACGCTCAGAAGGAATTGATGTAATAAGCTGGAAAAAAATACTGGATTTTTTGTAATGATAAAATATGGTAATCGTATTTTCATAGGCTCAGTATGATAAAGCATTATAAGTCATGCGTCATCGCGAGTCCTTCCTTCACTCCTGTGTTATTGCGAGTACTGACGATGAATATCAGTACGACGCCTGCCTACCGATAGGTAGGC
>CAYVEW010000345.1:0-1536 GCA_964450375.1 uncultured Bacteroidales bacterium | reverse complement strand
TTTGGCATGAAAGTAGTTCCGATTTCGCACTCCGGACCCTCATTCAAAATTTCAGGTTATGTTGGAACCCAACATCACGTTTTTTCCTGCTAAATTGATCCCAGGGTCCGGAATGTGAACTTGAGGATACTACATTTTCACGTATCGTCAGTATCCTCTTTATCCATAATAGCAAATATTTCGCTAATTATTGAGATGCGCTTATCAACTGAGATAGCTTCACTCTCAACAATCTTCCGCTTTTGAACTTCTCCCTTTTTGTAGCCCATTTTATCTTCGTACATTTCATCATTCGTGATGAGATGCCATAAGATTGTTACAATTTTCCTTGCTAGGGCAACTATTGCTTTTGAATGGCCAATTGTTTTCTTCTTCCGTTCAAAAAATTCTTTTAACATGCTTCCATTTTTTCTTGCTGCCGCCTGAGCAACCTGAATTAAAATCCATCTTGCAACCTTTGACCCTCTCTTGGTGATCCTCCCATTGTGGTATTTATCGGCAGATTGGTACACATTAGGTACCAGTCCAAGCCATGAAGCAAGTTTATCACCAGATGAGAAGTCATTGAAATCATCTATTTCGGCGATTATAGTTGCGGCACTAATCTCACCAACACCTGGAGAAGACATTAAAAGTTTCATCTCGCGTCCATGATTCTGATATGCATACCGGAAAATTTCTGCTTCTAAGATGTCGATCTGTTCATCAATATTTTTTATAAGGCTCAGGCATGTTTGAATCCTTATTGCCGCACTTAAAGACATTTCACGATCAAGAACCTCTCTGATCTTACCACTTTTTTTACGAACATTTGGGGAGAGGCTTCCTATGATCTGGTCGACATTCTTACCTGAAGAAATTCCTGACAGGATCATAATGCCATTTTTACCAAAAATATCGGTAAGCACATCATTGAGGTGAAACATTTCGGAGGAAAGAATCGCATGAGCTACATTTTTTATATCTGTCCTCTTTTGAACAAGTTTGTGACGAAGGCGAACATGAGATCTAAATTCTCTGTGATTTTTTGAAAAAACTCTTGAAGGCTTAATCATATTGTTCAGGGCAAGTTGTGCAATAAATTCAGAGTCGATCTTGTCCGTTTTTTTGTGTGTAAAGGCCTTCATGTCGCGAGCATTTCCAACTATGACAGTTAGATGATTTATCAGTGAATCATAAATCGGAACCCAAAAATCACTTGTAGATTCACATGCAACAACATCACATTTTTCGGTTAAAACCCATTTTTTGAGCTCTAAAATGCCTTTTTCAGTCCTCTCAAAACGTAACTGTTTCTTCTCACCAAATATGCTGAGAATTGTAGCAATTAAAAATTTTTTATGGATATCTAAACCGCAAGCTTTGTTTATTATTCCTGCCAATTTACATTACCCCATATTTTATATGGGCAGTGTGATTGCCTCGAAGGCAATTTGGCATCCGTGATCAAGGTCACATTTGAGCCTTCGATGGCAATTCACTGGTTAGTTTTTTGACGGCTTCAAGAGCCCAAATAAATACAACCTTCCTGCCCAA
>CAYVEW010000344.1:0-1543 GCA_964450375.1 uncultured Bacteroidales bacterium | reverse complement strand
AATAATACCACTATGAGTGTTGAAAATACCCATTTAAAATTCATACCCTATACCTGTTAAAATGAAAAAAGAAAAAGAAGGCATACATTTAGCATGCCTTCAAAAAGTTCTTATTGAATCGTACCTGTATCAGTACTAAAGTCCAAAGTAATAACTTGACCAGCTGTCACGTTTAGTCGAGCTTGATCTCCACCTAAACCTCGGTATTCAATCACTCCACTAACAGTAATAAATTCTTTTCGCCACCAATCAATAGCTGCTCCACTCGCATCAGTTAAGGTAGCAGCATCAGCATACATTCTTAACTCACCATCAGCAGAAAATGCAGGTGAATAAACAGTTCCAGCAGTATTATCTACAGTAAATGCTACATCACCAGCCCAACTATCATCACCAAATACAGGACCAATACCATAAACTTTTGCAGGATTCACTTCAATTGTTTCATCTTCAAGGTTTACTACTACTACATAAGAACCTGATTCTGCTACATCTGGCACATTAGCCGTTCCTTTTGCAAATACTCCATCAACAGCATCACCTTCAACACCAAAATCCTTACCCCAGTCAAGTTCTTCACAGAATTTTATACCAGGATCAGTTGCGCCTGATTCAATCCAAACAATTCTCCAGAATAAATGAGGATTACCTTCTACAGGAATCATTTCAATTGCGTTATCAGCCCAGCTCCATCCACCGATTGAACCACCAACCATATACAATTGCTCTGGAAATTCCAGTGGAGGTAATTCGGCACCTTGAGTAACATCACCAACAACACCAGCAATACCTTTGCTACCAGGGGTCCATGTAAAAGTGAAATCCAATAATTTTCCTCCATTATCAACAGTAATATCATCACCATCTGGCGTCATTACATCTATGGCACCACCATAACTTGTAACCATACGAACATGATCTTCAACTGTAACTGAAGTTCCATCATATGCCACATCAGTAGCAATAATTTTCCAGGATGTGTTAATACGTACTTTAAATGGCCCACGAATATCAACGGCTTTTGCTTCAAAAGTTGCACCTGTTTCATCTCCTGAAACAAATTCAGCTAAATCACCTGTTGCACTAATTTCAAAATTATTGATCTTCATAATCCAGAAATTCAGTGTGGTTTTATCTGTAATAATATAATATAAACCAGCTTCAGCAACCGTATACTCGTCTGTTGCATCAGCAACCAATTTACCTCTTTTATAATTAAAAGCAGCACCTGCTTCTGCTGTTTGAGTTGAGTCGCCAATTGCTGAAACTCCATAAGTTATTTCACCAACAGCAGTAACTTCTTTAAACATAAAACTACCAGCTTTTAGGTAATGAATTCCATACATCATTCCATCTCTTTCTTCTTTTATGCTAAAATCACTGCCTGGTTCTATAATTTGTTTTGCATCAATAACAAATGTTTCACCATCCGTTGCTGTTCCGGTGATTTGCATTCCATAAGTAGGATTATCAATTACTTTTGGATCGTCGTCATCATCGCAAGACACCAGCACTGCTAGTCCTACGAATAACATCATTAAAT
>CAYVEW010000343.1:0-1543 GCA_964450375.1 uncultured Bacteroidales bacterium | reverse complement strand
AAAAAAGCATGTTCTGTGGCTTGTATCGGTTGTGGTAAGTGTGTTAAAGTTTGCCCTTACGATGCAATTACAATGGAAAACTTTTTAGCTTATATCGATCCGAATAAGTGTAAGTTATGCCGCAAGTGTGTTGCAGAATGTCCAACAGGAGCTATTCTTGAAATTAACTTTCCGGAACGAAAAGTTAAAACCGAAGAAAAAGCCGATAAGCCTGTTGTGAAGGCAGATGCAGCCGAGAAACCTGCTGATAACAAAGAAAACGATAATAATTAATAAATTAGGAGGGATACATGTTAAAAACATTTCCAAAAGGCGGCGTTCATCCGGAGGAAGGAAAATACTCTGCAAACAGTGCTATTGAAACATTGCCGCTTCCCAAAACCGTATCAATACCCATAGCACAGCATATTGGTGCTCCTTCTAAGCCTGTTGTTGATAAAGGTGACAAGGTAAAAGTCGGAGATAAAATAGCCGAAAGTGCAGGATTTGTATCTGCTAACATTCACTCTTCAGTATCCGGAACAGTAGTTAAAATTGATAATGTGCTTGATTCAACCGGTTATAAGCGCCCTTGCGTTATTATAGATGTGGAAGGTGATGAGTGGAATGAAAGTATTGATAAAACAACTGAGCTGAAAAAAGAGATCAGTTTAACCGATAAAGAGATAATTCAAAAAATAAACGAATCTGGTATCGTAGGTTTAGGTGGAGCAACCTTTCCATCTCATGTAAAACTTTCGGTTCCCGATGGCAAAAAAATCGATGTATTAATAATTAATGGGGTTGAGTGCGAACCTTATTTAACATCTGATCATCGGTTAATGCTCGAAAAAGCAGAAGAAATGCTGGTAGGTATCCAGATTTTGATGAAAGCTTTAAGTGTTAACAGTGCCTTAATCGGTATAGAAAATAATAAGCCAGACGCCATAGCACACCTTAATAAATTGGTGAAAGATTATCCGGGAATTGAAGTTCATCCTTTAAAAGTGCAGTACCCGCAAGGAGGAGAAAAACAATTAATCAAAGCATTGATTAACCGTGAAGTTCCATCGGGCGGTTTGCCCTTAAATGTTGGTGCTGTAGTGCATAATGTGGGAACAGCATTTGCAGTTTACGAAGCAGTTCAGAAAAATAAACCCCTATTCGAACGAGTGGTTACTTTAACGGGTAAATCAGTAAAAAAACCATCGAATTTTATGGTTCGAATTGGTACTCCTGTTAACGATTTAATTGAAGCAGCAGGTGGTTTACCCGAAGATACAGGTAAAATTATAAATGGTGGCCCTATGATGGGTAAAGCTCTAAATACCCTTGATGCTCCGGTAGTAAAAGGAACATCGGGAATTTTAATTATGCCTGCTGATTTATCCAAACGAAAGCAACAACAAAACTGTATTCGCTGCGCTAAATGTGTTTCTGTTTGTCCACAAGGATTAGAACCATATTTGTTAAACAGATTGGCTCAATTGGAGAAAAACGATAAATTGGAAACCGAAGGTGTAATGGATTGTATCGAATGCGGATCATGTGCTTATACATGTCC
>CAYVEW010000342.1:0-1574 GCA_964450375.1 uncultured Bacteroidales bacterium | reverse complement strand
AAATATCGGGACCGTATGACTTTTTTTTATTTCTTATTTAAAGGTTGATCAACCCCTAACCCATATTTTTTGTCGTTATATTTTAGCATGTAACCAAAAAGCAGCCCCATGAAACCTAATCCCGCAAACATTAGAATAGCAAAAGTATAGTCTAACACTTCTGGATTTCCGGGATTCGTAATGTCAAGAATTTTCCCTGCCAAAATGGGAAATCCCCACAATCCGAGATTTTGTATAGAGTACATTATACCATAAGCCGTTCCGATTTGTTTTTCATCCACTAATCTAACCATGGTTGGCCACATTGCAGCAGGCACAAGAGAAAATGATATACCCAAAAGAATCATCGGTATGTAAGGAGGAAACTGTGTTAAGGCAAAAGTTAAGTGCACAATAAGTAATATTAGCGAACCATAAATCATAACAGTAGCACCTTTACCTATTCTATCGATTAGTGCACCAAATATTGGAGTAAACAGCAATGTTCCAAGAGGCAACAAGGATGTTATTCTTCCGCTCAATACCTCGCTGATTCCGAATTTATTTACAAAAAAATCGGGAGCATAAGCAACAAATGGGAAAACGGCAGAATAAAATGTAACACATAATAAAGCAATAAAAATAAATGCTCTGTTAGTTAATATATCAGTAACATCAGAAATTTTAAACTTCTCCTTTTCTGTTATTAATTCTTGCTTTTCATTCACTTCCTTGTCATATTTCAAATCAAAAAGTATATAAACAATAAAGGCTAGCAAACCAATACAAACTAATATACCAGCAAACCAAACAGCAACATCCAGAGCTTCTCCACCATTTGCTAAAACAGGCGAAATATTAAGCGCGGCAAATGTTCCCAATCTGCCAAATCCGACTTTTAGTCCGAAAGCTAAAGCCAGGTCTTTACCTTTAAACCATTTTACCAGAATTTTACTTACTACAACAATGCTTGTTTCGGCTCCGAGTCCGTAGAAGAAACGCCCCAAAAGCATCATCTTAAGCTCGGGTGAATACGATGGTAAAAAAGAAGACATTAATTCGTATCCAAATCCACCCTGATACATTTCGGAAGCTCCGTAGGCGGTTAAGATTGCACCAAATGCCATAAAGAATATAAACATGAAACCAGTGCGACGAATACCCAATTTGTCCAATACAATACCTCCAATAACAGCCATAAAGAGAAAAGTATTTGGGATCGAATAAAATGCAACAAATAAGCCGTAATGTGTATTTGTCAAACCAAATTCGTGCTGTAATAATTCTTTCAGAGTAGAAAAAGCATCGTAAAAATAATAATTGACGGATAATATAAACCCTACCAAGATTAGGATTCCCCAACGTAGATATTTCGAATTACTTAAACTCATATATTTATTTTTAAATTTGACAAGAGCCTTTAATTATCGACAAAAATTAAAAAACAACCATCACTATTATTATATAGAATCATTGCTTTTTTAATACTTAATTCATGGTATTCTATTTTAAAGTCACAATAATACAAATAAAAAATAAAAAGGCTGCTTAAAAAAAGCAGCCTTGAGTATATTATTTAGAAAATTTTTATTTTT
>CAYVEW010000341.1:0-1579 GCA_964450375.1 uncultured Bacteroidales bacterium | reverse complement strand
CAATGAAAATGTAATTAATTAGTGCTATTTGACACTGAATTTATCGAGATTGGTTTGGTAAGTGTGATAGAAAATTATTTTAGTTTTTCCAGCGCACTTTTTTGCTTTGCAAAATTGGGATTTTAATTTAAACACATTTGCTCCGCAAAAGAGTTTAAATTTCATGTTGGTTTGTTTAATTAATTTATTAATTTCATGGACTAATTGAAAAGTTCAACAATTTTAAAATTTATAATGCAATGAAACACTCTTTTCTATTCTTTTTGCTTGCATCGATATTTTGCTTTAGCAATTGTTCAGGTGGAGCGCAAGAATCAAAAACTGAAACTGAAAAATCTTACTCTTCAGAATTATTAAACTTTGATTACAATTATTCTCAAGAAGAAAAGAAACGTGATAGAACAAAACTTGATTCGATTTGCGAAATTGAAATTTCAAGTATAAATAAACCTATTCATTATAGTATTAAAAAAATGAATACTCTTTTTGAAATAATTCCTGAAATGTTTAATGACCAGTATATACAAGATTTTTGGTTGTCAGAGTATTTAAAAGAGCATATTTATGTTAATGGAATAATAAATAGTAAAAAATACATTGAGCAATTTTATGAATTGTGCAAAACTGACCAATTCTTTAATGAAATTGATGAATATGTCACTTCAGAGAAACAACTTCGTACTGACCATGAGATAGCTGTTTATAAATCTGAAAATGAATTTAACTTAGAAGCACATATATTTAGACCTGCTGATAATTCAGCTTTAGAAAAAAAACCAGCGGTTGTAATATTTCATGGTGGTGGTTGGAGTATCGGTAGTCCAACTTGGGCATTTAAAGATGCTAAACACTACTCTGAGCTTGGACTGATTGGCATTTCAGGACACTATAGGCTTTCTAATCGAAGAGATATCACACCAATTGAAGCAATGCAAGATGCTAAAGATTTAATTTTATGGTTAAGAATGAATGCTGACTCTTTGGGAATTGACAAGAATAAGATTGCTGTAGCTGGTTGGTCAGCAGGAGCGCATTTGGCAGCATCAACAGCAATTTTTGCTGATTCTTTAGTAAATGAAAAAATTAGTTCAAAACCAAACGCCCTGTTATTAAATTCTCCTGCAGTTGACCTTGCTAATGAGAGTTGGTTTAATAAAATGCTAAATGATAGAAGTGTTAGTGCAGCAAGTTTATCTCCTCTTGAATTTGTTGTTAAGGGATTGCCTCCAACTATATTACTTCAAGGTCGAGATGACACGGTTACTCCATTAAAAGGAACTCAGTTGTTTTATGATAAAATGAATGAGTGTGGTAATTATTGCGAATTATGGATTTATGATAATGTTGGACACCTATTTACTCCTTCGCATTTAAACGACAGGGGACAACCAAAACCTGATAAAGAAATCCAAAAGAAGGCAGTAATAAAAACAGATGAATTTTTAAAGAAAATAGGTTTTATATAGAAACAAATGTATAAGAGCAAGCACATTTACAATAAATTGTAAAAGAGCTTACTTTTTGCCTTTCAGGCAATTTGCTAATTCTAAAACTAAAATAATTTAGTACTTCGTTGATA
>CAYVEW010000340.1:0-1590 GCA_964450375.1 uncultured Bacteroidales bacterium | reverse complement strand
GTAAATAATCATTTTAATGCCGGAAACCATCATAAAACGGTTGGCAAATTTCGATGCCCCCTTATCCTGTATCTGTATTATGGAATAATGAAATGCTGTGGTAAGTAATGTTATAATTCCTATCAAAAACCAAAAAACCGGCAAATAAAACGCGGATAAAACTGTTTTAAATAGCAATAACGCAATGGCAGAAACTATTGTCGTAAAAATTATTTCCACGTAGATAAATTTTTTAAAAGCATTCATCGGTTAAGTATTTTAAATTTAACAGTTTAAATAAAAAATTGTGTGTGCATATTTCTTTCGGAATCTAAGTAAAAATTAGAATGTCCAAAAAGTAAAAACCAATGCTTGTTCTTTCTTTTTGGACATTTATGTTTATAATTATCGGGTGTTATGCGCTTTTCTGATCTTTGTTTGCAAATTTTGATTCTTCTGTTCTGATATTGTTAACAGATTCGTCACCCATATTGCAATTACCAGTAAACTTAGAACCTGGTTCTATAGCAAGTTTTTTTGTAACAATATCTCCAAATATTTTGGCTGTAGCTTTAAGAGAAAGTAACTCACCCACTTTAATTTTTCCGTGCACTTCGCCCAGCACTTCTGAGTTTTTACAATCGATTTCGCCATTAACTTTTCCAGTTTCACCAACAACCACTTTACCCGAAGTTTTTAAATTGCCTTTTAAAGCTCCGTCAATTCGAACATCACCATTCGAATTAATATCTCCGGTGATTTCTGTTCCAGTTCCAATTAAGTTAATTGCAGTTGTTGCTTCAGTATCGTTATTATACTTTGCCATTTTATATAGATTTTAATAGTTAACATTTTAAATATCCTCACAAATATAGATATTTTTTTTCTTTGATTGGTTACATTCAAAGATACATTGAATATTGATTTAAACTGCGTATTTTAAAAATTATTGTCATCGCTTAATAAAAAATATACCCATCAGAAATTAAACAAATCGATTGCAAAGATTAAATCGAGTGCCATATTCCCTTCGGTTGGTGCATAACCCACACGAACTCCAGTATTGAAAGGAAACATGGTTCGCAACAAGTGATAATCGAAAGTTACTTCTGCTCCAAAGCTTACGCAATTATTTATCGGCCAGATATAGGCCGTTCGTTCTGCATTCACGGTTTGGTATGTACTATATGCGTAATCAAAAAATAAATTGGCTTTTAATCGTTTTATATACAGTATTGCTCCTAAATTCCAATCCGGATAGGCAAGAGGGAATACGTAATCGGCATAAAGCTTAAACATTTTATCGGTGCTTTTAGCCTGTACTCCGCGTGGAAACCTAAAACGACTATTAAACCGATACAAATGCGGATTTTGATACTGATATCCGGCATCTATTTTAAATCCTTTATTAATTCCGCCCGGCAAATAAAAAACCCCATTTATATTAAAAACATAACCGAACAATTCGTTTTCAAAAGGAGTGTTGAATAAACTTAAATTTAGAATGGCACCCAAAGAAGGAATAATATCACGTTCGGCCTTTCGCTGATATGCATAGAGCGTTAAATCAGACTGAACATATTCAATTCCTTTTATATAGTAATTCTTTGA
>CAYVEW010000339.1:0-1600 GCA_964450375.1 uncultured Bacteroidales bacterium | reverse complement strand
GACATTTTAACTTACCATTTTCGACAATTTAACTTATCTGCCACATATGCAACATTAGAAATAATCTTGAATTTCGGTTTAATCATCAGAATTCATATTTACCTATAATTTATATTATGTTTATAATAAAAAACAAATTTAAAGGGAGCATTTTAATATCTGCTCCCCTTAATACTTACATACTACTTTAATATCCTAATTCTTTTGATAAAGTTTCGTATTTTTCGGTCATTTTTAATCTGTAATATAAAGTTCTTAGTGTACCACCAATACCCTCGTCTTTACTAAGCTCATATGCCTTCTCTAAATATGGCAATGATTCTTCAAACTTTTTATCTGCTATTTCTTTTGCTTTGGCGTATTCATCATTATCGGTTTTTGTATTTGCCACATCAGTTAACTCAACACCTTCATTAAAATATAGTACACCTAAATTATAATATGCCTCGAAAAAGTTTGGATCTATTTCAATCGCTTCCTTATATTTTGCTTTGGCTTTTTCTTTGTCACCCATTTTATCATATAGATGTCCTTCAGCTGAATAAAACTGTGGATTTTCAGGATTGCCTTCTCTTGCTAATGCCAAATACTTAAATGCTTCTTCTGCATTTTCTGCTTCTAACAAATAATAGTTAATGATAGAACCTAATAAGCCTTGACTTTCAGGATATTTCTCAAAACCATCTTTTAAGGTTTGTACATAATTTTCCTGGTCGCCTTTTAACTTATAGCTTTCTGCTAATAACGCATAGGTATCACCGGCACCATATCCATATTCGATTGATTGCTTATAATAATTTATTGCCTTATCATACTCTTTTATTCTTTGAGCTGTAATACCTGCGTTAAAAATAACAGCAGTATCAATCTCATTTGCAAAGATTTCATTCTTTTTTACTTCCAACGTTTTTTCAAAATACATCAATGCTCCTTCAAAGTTCTCGTTTTGATAAGCTTCAACGGCCTTATTTACTAATGCATTCGATAGATTAATAAAAATCATATCAATCGTTGTTTGGATTGGTTTACTCTTATCCATATTATAAGCTTTCTGGAAGTTTTCATAAGCATCTACCAATGGATATTCACTTAATTTCTTAAATTCTGCATTTTCTGATTTATCAATTGCTTGATACACCAATCCTTTAACATAATAGGTTTTATACCAGTCCTTGGTTTTTTCATCACCCTCTGCTGATTTGATTGCTTCTAATGCTTCGTCTAGCTTTACTCCTTCTTCAGCCCAACTTTCTGCATTTCGAACCATCTTTTTTTGTGCTTGAACATTTCCTAACATGAACAACATAATCATTGTTGTAGTTATTGATGTTATAATTAACTTTTTCATATTCATAATATTTTTCTATTTTGGTTTATAATAATTTTTTCAAAAATAAGATATATTTATTTCTTGTCAAATATTATACCGAAATTTAGAACTATTCTTTAACATCTTCGTTTGTTTCGATTTCGTCCTGTATATCTTCCGTTTCTTCTTCTTTTGTTACCTGGGTAACTGCTGCAATCATATCATCATTTCTAAGATTAATTAACCGTACACCCTGTGTAGCTCGGCCAGTAACTCTTAAATTTGAAACAG
>CAYVEW010000338.1:0-1605 GCA_964450375.1 uncultured Bacteroidales bacterium | reverse complement strand
CCATTCTACTTCTACGTGCCTAATATGGCGTTTTTTACTGCAGAATGGTAGATATATTGTAGTGGAATCATTGCACAACAACATGAGTTATATACATTGGTCATCGGTTAAGGACTTAGTTCCGTCTTCCAATAGTGTTTTTTTGTTTCACATATTCATGTCTCATCCAAACCATTCTTCTCTGAACCTTTTTCTATTTACGTGTGGATCTAATGCTTGACTTGCATATACACTCATAATATTTTCGAAAGTCATTTCAATTCCACATATTTGCAGAATCACAGTCAACAAATCTAATGCATTTTCTGCAAATATTGTACTCCATCTCAACTGAGTATAACGTGGCATCTTTTCAGGCTGACCTATACTGTTCCGCACTATGGAATAAATTCTTCTGCTAACGATTAATGTCAACATTGCTGTCCAGATTAGAGCTTCAATTACCTGTTCATTCTTTGTATCCAGAGCGTCAAGTGAGTATTTACTTTTTAGTTCCTTGAAAAGCAGTTCTATGTCCCATCTTGCCCCATATAATGTTGCAATATCTTTTGTGTTCAAAATATCTTTTTGGATGTTTGTGATATATATGTGGTATTTTTTGTCCTTCTCATTATATATTGCAACAAGACGTACGTTCATCTCATCTTGTTTTTGTTTTCCTTTATATGCTCTTCTTTTAAATTTTATTTTCACAACAGCATCAAGATTTTTGCCTGAAAGTTGCTCGATACACTCACTAACGGGTTTTCCAGCAAACTTCTTACTTATTGTCTTAGGAAGTCCCTCTTCAACCGAAACAACAATGGGATCCATATTCTTCTTAATTCTTGAGACAAAATATCCCCCATTCTCCGCAACTCTTGCAAACATCTGATTTTTGTAAAAACCAAGATCAACAAGAAGAATACGGTCTTTGACCCAGGGACCTATTTTCAACGTTTTTATCTCAGCTGTTTTTTCAGAGTACAAGGCTACTGTCTTAGGTCCATTAGCAACTGCACTTACCAGAACTCCTATTTTTACTCCAGCAGCTGCTTTTCTTGCTCTTGCTGCTGGAAACTTCTCGGATAAAGAGGAGTGAAGACGAACTATTGTGCTGTCCTGAATAAGGACATCCTGGAAATTTTCAAGTTTATTGCTAAGTTTTCTGCCAGGTTCTTTTGCAAGTTCTTCTATCCCTTGAATAACACACTGATGAAGAAACTCAACAAGTTCTGGAGTGAATCGATCGTACCAACTGCTGTCGCTTATGGTTGTATTTGCCCTTATTTCATATCCTCTTTTCAAACTGGCAAGTGTACGTTGCAAGCGTACACCAAAACCAAGAGTTAAAACCCAAAAGATGATAACAGGGTCAATTTTACGTTCGCGTTTTATAAGGCCAGTTTCTTTGGCAGTTTGTCGTAACCACTCTTCGGGAAACATTTCCCGAAGAGAATTTTCGAGAGTTGTAAGGGGATGGGGTGACATAGGCCTACTAATATACAGAAAATTTATATAAAAAACATGTGCAAGAGTGGGTTTCTAACGCTTAACCGATGACGCATGAACCCTTCTTAAACTTTTCGTAAACTTTCCTTCTGATAGGTTATTCTGAGTATTATT
>CAYVEW010000337.1:0-1611 GCA_964450375.1 uncultured Bacteroidales bacterium | reverse complement strand
CAATTCCCTTATAATCTGTACCGGATATTGCTTCATCCATAGAAATAACATATTTTGGATAATTATCTTTTATTTCCAGTAAATTACCAAATTCCCGATGAAGTGTTTTCTCATCTTGCAATATATAACTAACTTGTATGTATACTTTTTTGGCTTCTTTTTCACAAACAAAATCTATTTCTCTTTCTCCCAGTTTGCCTACATAAATATCATATCCCATTGATTTTAAATGCTGATATACAACATTCTCAAGTATCTTACCAATATCGTTTGCCTTATATCCTATAATGGAATGTCGAAGTCCTAAATCTTCAAAATAATATTTCTCACCTATTTCGAAAATCTTTTTCCCTGCAATATCAGCCCTTGTCGATTTAAAAATAAAAAAAGCCGACTCCAGATGTTTTAAATAATCAATCACCAGTTGTGGAGAAATTTGAATTTTTTGTGATTTTAGAAAATCGCTGATCTTTTTGGATGAAACCAATGAACCAGTATTATCTGCAATATATTTGACAAGATTTTCCAGAAAATTGATATTCCTGACATTGTAACGTTTCACTATATCTTTAAATAAAATAGCAGCATATATATTTTTCAGGTAATCGTAAATAATATGATCTTTCAATTCAAGATTTATGAGATATGGCAATCCACCATATTTCAGGTATTTGATTAATGAATTATTATTATTTTCCAGCTTATGAAAGTTAAGAAACTCTGTGTATGTCAAACTATAAATTTTTATCTCAATATAACGGCCACTCAAATAAGTAGCTAATTCGCCTGATAATAGTTTAGCGTTACTCCCTGTGCAATAAATATCAAATTCTTTTTTAGCGTGGAGACTTCTGAGTGCCTTTTCGAAGTTTTCAATATCTTGTAATTCATCTATAAAAATATATTGTTTACCTGTATCTGTTTTTTTTGCGCTAATTTCTTTAAGTAAATCTTTATGATCTTTAATGTGTTCAAAATCATCTAATTCCTTACTTATATAAATAATATTTGCTTTTTTGTCTTGTTTAATAATTTCATCCATGATTTGAAAAAGCATGTAACTTTTTCCTACACGCCTTTGCCCAATAAGCACTTTTATAATATCCTTATTGATATATGGCTTAATTCTCTCAATATACTGTGGTCGGCTTATATAATCATGTTTATAATTCATAGCTTTTGTTTTTATAAATGAAACTATTCTGCAAATATACAAAAGTTTCGTGCATACACGAAACTTTTTCACGATTCAAATAAACTTTCATTTATATATGAAAGCAAATATTATTCACTATTCTTTTTTGAAGCTATGGTAAGTAGTTTGGAAACTTCTTTTCTTAACCATTCTGGTTTAATTACTTCAATAAAATTTCCGTACATCATAATACGTTGCATTAACTCAAAGTTAGGACGTACTATTAATTGCATGTAGTATTACCCATCTTTTTCATATGTTTTTTGACTTTCGCGCCAGGGTAAGCTTTCGAAATATTTGATCTCTTTCTCATCAACTTCCATTAATACTTCTTCAACATCAGCACCCGAGTAAACCAATCCAATAATTTCTGAGAATAGTTCATGAACCTGAATATCTTCGTCACGAGTAAATTT
>CAYVEW010000336.1:0-1611 GCA_964450375.1 uncultured Bacteroidales bacterium | reverse complement strand
TTTTTAATATTTAATTACTACTTACTACTTAGTACATACTGCAACTTCCAACTTCCACTGCCGCTTTCTTCTTCGTGCACCTTAGTGTTCTGTGTGATGACTCAGTTTATAAAAATACGATCGTATCTAAAGCTTTATTATGTCTTTTTGTTTCTTTGTTTTTCATAGTATTTTCCAGTAACCTTTTTTTGGAGAGCCAATACGCTCAATAAATCCATATTCTTTCAATTTAGATATATTTTCTTTAATTTTTCTTTGCGATATGCCAACAATTTGGGCTAATTCCGATGTGCTTACCTTATTGTTTGCTTTTATGGCACGCATTATTGTTTGTTGATTATCGGTGACCTTATCGGTGACCTTATCGGTGACTCTATCGGTGACCTTATCGGTGCTATTTGATTTTATGGTTATCCAAAAAGAATCAGAAAAATCGAACTTAAGCTTATTTCCATTTACGTCACAAGCATTGCTTACTCGTTTAATACCCGTACCGGCTTTTTCCATAAAATCGGTTCGGGCAAGTAAATCAACCAACAAGCGATTCCGGGCTTCGCTTTTTTTGCCAAATTCGCTTTTTGGAAAAAGTAGCTCTCCTTTGTTATTAATAACAATACTGCTTTTTAACTTTTCAATGGCAATGGTATCGCCCAGAAAATAATCGAAGTGAATAACTGCGTTAACTATTGCCTCGCGGTATGCCTCTATCGGATACTCCGGGAATTCATCTCTTTTAAGATCTTTTATTTCATACCGTACAGGGATTCGTTCTTTCAGGTATGCAATAGCAAATTCAATATTTCCGATGATTCCTCGGTCAATTTCTTTTTTGTCCAGGATATCCACCCGCTTGTCGTCATTAAAATGGATACACCTTATTTTTGAGCTGATGATGTATTTATAAGGTTTTTTAGCGAAGTAGAGCACTCCGGCATTGGTCATCCCATCATTGGCAAGTACACGCAGGTTTTTCAGAATTTCTTCCTTTGACAAATTATTTGATATTCGGGCTAATTGAAGGTAATATTCGAATTTTTCATCGTCGAAGTCTTTCCAATCAAAGTTGGTACAAATCTGTTCATCGTAGCGAATCTTACCTGTTTTAATTGCAAGAGACAGTATTTCATCACGGCTCATTTTCTGAGAATTAGCACCCATTCGCATAAAGAATCCTGAAGAACATGAATAGGGTTTGTTTACTCCTTCTTTTACTTCTAAAACCAACATATTATCATCTTCAGTAATTGACACCGCAATAGGTGGATCACAATTATAGGCCATGTCCTGAAGTTGCGATTTTAATTTATTTGTAATTTTGATTCCTTTTATGTCTCCTGTATCAGTAATACCAATGTAAATTATTCCTCCCGAAGCATTGGCAAATGCAACAATCTCCCGCTGAATGTTTTTGTCAATTGTTTCTTTGAATTCAATAAATTGCCCTTCGCCTAATTCAATTACTTTATGTAATCCTTCATTACTCATTCATTCTTTTTTGAAAATAGTTCTTTATATCTGTCTATTAAGTAAGGCTGCTCATTAATTCAAAACGTTTGCAAGTCCTCTGGACGTTGCAAAGTTTTTTCTTTATTTTTTAATTACTACTTACTA
>CAYVEW010000335.1:0-1617 GCA_964450375.1 uncultured Bacteroidales bacterium | reverse complement strand
CAGCAATTCGATTTGATAAAATACTGCGATCTATTCCGGTTCTGCTGAGCTCCTGGAGCCGGGGTGAACCACTTAGCAGCTTTTCTTCCGAAAACATCAGCGGTTTTAAATCTCAATTAATTTGAAATGCTGGAAAAGCTCAAAGAGCTCATTTACTGCCCCAGGCCAATAATGTGAATTAAAGTGTTTTTTTGTAATAGAGGGTATTTAAAGCAATATTTAATGATTTAAAGAGAATTTGTACAATATATTATGATTTAAAACAATTAAATAGCCTTTATTTGGAAATATAATGAATTATAATGGATATATATCAAATTAAAGCTTTTAAAATCGTAATAAATCATTATAATTAATTTTATATACCTGAAATGCTATTTGAATCGATTTATACCCATATAATTTCAAATAAGTGGTTCTAAATCGCTTAAAATCGATTTAAAGCGCTAAAGTGCTAAAAATTACAAATCAGTTTAAAGGTGGCAAAGGAGCAGATATGAGAAAAGAGCCTTATGAGTTTCCGCTGGAGGAATTTATTTCGGGGGAAGAGTTCAAGAAGATCAAAAAATTTTCGCGGGATAAAGAAACTCCTTTTTTGATCGTGGATCTACAGAAAGTAGATCGGATGTACGATAAAATTATAGAGAATATGCCTTTCGCAAAAATTCATTATGCTGTAAAGGCAAACCCCCTGGATGAGGTAGTCCTTTCCCTGAAAAACAAGGGGTCCAACTTTGATGTGGCAACGGTCTACGAACTTGACCAGCTGCTGAGTCTCGGAGTGGAACCGGAGAGGATCAGTTACGGGAACACGATTAAGAAGGAAAAGGATATCGCCTATGCCTTTGAAAAAGGGGTCAGGCTTTTTGCTACGGATTCGGAAAGCGACGTGAAGAAGCTTTCAAAATATGCCCCGGGGTCCAGGGTCTTTTTCCGGATCCTCACGGAAAGCGACGGGGCGGACTGGCCGCTTTCCCGAAAATTCGGGGCGCACCCTGACCTTATCTACAAAATAATCATGAAGGCTGAAAAACTGGGGCTTGAACCTTACGGGCTTTCCTTCCACGTGGGCTCCCAGCAAAGAGACATCGGGCAGTGGGACAGTGCGATTGCCAAGTGCAAATACCTCTTCGAAGCCGCAGCTTCAAAGGGAATAAAACTTAAGATGATAAACCTGGGCGGAGGTTTCCCGGCAAAATACCTCTCTCCGACCAATGACCTTGAGACCTATGCAAGGGAAATTTACCGTTTCTTATCCGAGGACTTCGGAGACGAGCTGCCTGAGATCCTGATAGAACCTGGCCGCTCCCTGACAGCCGATGCCGGCATTATCGTAAGTGAAGTCGTAATGGTCTCCAAAAAAGCCCGGTTCAACCAGTACAGATGGGTCTTCCTTGACGTCGGGAAGTTCGGGGGCTTAATCGAAACCCTTGATGAGTGCATCAAATACCCCATCTACTGTGAAAAGAAAGGCTGTTCCGAAGAGGTAATCCTGGCAGGTCCTACCTGCGACAGCATGGACATACTCTATGAAGATCACAAATACTCCTTTCCCCATACCCTGAGAGAGGGCAACAGGGTCTACATCTTCACCACCGGCGCCTACACCCAGAGCTA
>CAYVEW010000334.1:0-1619 GCA_964450375.1 uncultured Bacteroidales bacterium | reverse complement strand
AAATTCATATCAATAACATGATCCGCAATTGAAACGGCTGATTTTTTGTGGGCAATCATGATGATCGTGGATTTTGTTTTTAAGCGCTTTAAAGAATCGTAAATGATTTCTTCTGTTTGCTGATCGATATTGGATGTGGGTTCGTCCATAAAGATGATGTCAGGTTCTTTCAGAAAAATTCTGGCTAAGGCTATCCTTGCTTTTTCTCCCCCTGAGAGTTTATTTCCCCTCTCGCCTGTCAGGGTGTCATATTGATTTTCAAGGCCTTGTATATAATCATGGATATGTGCCTTTTTGGCTGCTACCTTGATCTCTTTCAAAGTGCTGTCGGGTTTGTAGTATGCAATGTTTTCAGCAATACTGCCATCGAAAATAATCGTTTCCTGTGTGAATACACCAATCCTATTGGCAAAGGATTCTGATGACAGCTCACTCAAATCTATTCCACTTATGGTAATTTCGCCTTTTACAGGGGTGTACAGCCTCAACAGTAAATCCATCAGTGTTGTTTTTCCCACACCGGAATGTCCGACAATCACATTAATGGCCTTTTCTTTAAAACGACAGCTAAAATGGTCCAGTATCTTTTTGTCTTCTGTATAAGCAAACGCTACATTTGAAACGTCAATATCTCCCGTTTTAAATGATTTTCCAGGCATATGACTTTTATTCTCCGTTTCCAAATCAATCACATCAAAGACTCTTTTCAACATACCGATCCCCTTTTGATAAGAGGCAAAAGCGATTGTGATGGTTTGGATGGGAGAATAAGCCATCTGTAAAAACATATAAAAAGAGATAAATTGAGCAAATGTCATATTCCCTTTTACGGTTAAAAAGCCCCCAATAATGAGAACGGTTAATTGTCCGAGTCCGGTGATAAGGGAGTTGAAAAAAGTAGAACGAATGGCAAGTGTTTCAACCTTGATGCCCGAATCTTTTACCGTTTCAAATGTCTGATTCATTAAACGCTCATGTTTTTCTTCAAAATTCATTGCCTTGATCAGTTTCAGAGAAGTAAACAATTCAATGAGCTTGTTGTAGAGATACCCGTATTTTTCTCTATACGTAAAAGAAGCCTGTGTGGTCTTTTTATGATAGAACATGATCACAAGACTCAACAGGGGCAAAGTGCTGAGTGTGATCAGTGCCAGCAGTAGATTGATTCTCATCAAAATGATGATGTATACCACGATCAAAATGACCGAAATAATGGGTTCTATGACAACAGATAGGATATATTCTTTAAAAACAAGGCTATCTCCGGTAATCCTTGAGACGACATCTCCGGTTTTCAGCGCAATCAAGTCTTTATAGGGTAAAGACAGAAGCTTTTTCAGTAGCGTATTGCGAATCATAAGTGTTAATTGATGCCCAATCTTTTGCGTTCGAATATTGCCAATATATCCCATGATAAGACCTGTTACAATCAAAAACACAATGAATACGATATCGATAAAAAAGCGGTTTTCATTTGAGGCTGACAAATCGTCAAAAAACCTTTGAATGGCGTTGGGGAGGGGAAAATTTACAGTGACTCTGATGAAGGTTATGATCAGCAGAAAGACGATTTCCTTTTTAACGTATTTAATGTATTTGAATACTTTGAAGTAATAGCT
>CAYVEW010000333.1:0-1630 GCA_964450375.1 uncultured Bacteroidales bacterium | reverse complement strand
CTTTTTATTATTCTCTCTTTTTAAACGGACTATTTTTTACTTCTTTTACCATTCTTGCGAATGATTTCTCTCGTTTTCTTTTATCATGCACAGATGAACTATAATGCCAGGCTTCTTTTCGCAATTTGAGGTAATTATCGTAAACTCCCTGATCAATTTCACCGTTTTTAACTGCTTCGATTACAGCACAACCTTTTTCGTTTATATGCTTGCAGTCACTAAAGCGACAATTCTTTTCGAATTTTGAAATATCCAATAACTCGCTTAAGGAATCCTGATCGTCATTCGTGACACCAAAAAGTTTCACCCCGGGCGTATCTACCAAAACACCAGCATTTTCCATTAATACCATTTCTCGTCGTGTGGAGGTATGTTTTCCTTTACCAGTTGACTCGCTAATGTTTCCGGTTGCAAAAATCTCCTGCTTACAAAGTAAATTAATCAATGTACTTTTGCCAACCCCCGACATGCCAATCAATACAGCCGTTTCTCCTTTTTGTATAAAATCACGGAGATTATCAATACTCCCTGCTTCTCTGGTACTTGTATAAAATACAGGTATTTTATGAGATATGTGATTAAGCTCTTTCGTAATCTTATCCTTATCAAAGTCCAAATCTGTTTTTGAAAGAACCAATACCGGCTGTATATTTTCTTCGGCTAATTGAAGCATAAAACGCTCGATGCGCCGTACATTAAAATAATTATCAACACTTTGCACCATAAATGCTTTGTCGATATAAGATGCAATTGCCTGTTTTTCAGAAACAGTTCCGCTCTTTAATCGATAAAGAGTCTTTTCTCGCGGTAAGATATCAAGAATTAATCCCTTATCCTGATCAATAATTTGAAAAATTACCCAATCGCCCGTGCAGGGATATTCCGTCTGCTCTCTTCCATACATGATATTTCCTGTTAATTCGCAGGTATAATATCCGGTTTCGGAAATTATTTCGTAACAGGTTTTATGCGTTACAGCAACACGTCCGTGTATGTAGTCCTTAAAATTTGATTTTTGCTTTTGCCGGAATAATGATTCATTCCAGCCATATAATGTTAAATCGTTCATTGAATTCTGGTTTAAAAAAAAGACTGCCCCTGCAACCAGGGACAATCCTTTTTATGTAATTAAATCTTTTTACCAATATAGAAAACATAACCATAATACGCTTTATATTTATCGTACAGCTGAGCTTCGTGCCGCTCACTGGCTATGAATTCTTCAACCGTTTTATTGCCTGCATATTTTTTCAGGAAAGTTTCCTGAGCTGCAACTTGCGGTTTATAGAAATTTTCAGTCCAGCACTTTTCGGGTAAGATAAATGCAGCCACCGGCACGTAACCCGCTTTTTGCATTTGGGCTACCTTATTTGGAATAGTATCTATCTCAGGGTAAGCATCTTCCCAAAAGGTTTGAATCTCTTTTGGCCTTTCTTCTGTAAACCACGAAGCTTCAGAAACAGCAATATAGCCACCTTTCTTAAGAAATTTCTTCCACTCATTTAATCCACGCTCAAAGCCAATATTATAAATGGCCCCTTCCGACCAGATCAGGTCAAGCTCTTCGTTTTGAAAAGTTAGATTGTCCATAGAACCAACAAGTCCTTTAAGCCTGTCATCAAGATTCAGC
>CAYVEW010000332.1:0-1633 GCA_964450375.1 uncultured Bacteroidales bacterium | reverse complement strand
TACCGGCAACAATTACACCATAGGTTTCAGGATTTTTTGTTAACCACATCATTTGAGCATCGATATTGGTATTCCAAAGTTCAATTGCAGGATAATCAGCTTTTTGAATTTGTTGTGCCATTTTATACATCATTCCCGAAGTTTCGCGAATTACATTTGGCTTTTCGCAAACAGTAACTGACTTATAGCCATTTTCTTTGGCATATTCGAATGCAGCTCTTAAAATTCTTTCAGTAGCCTTTTTAGTAAAAATACGCGTTGAAACCGAAATTTCTTCACGGGGTGTGCTACCAAAATTCTTCACAAACTTAGGATGGGTCATCAATGCATTGTAAACTGTTTCTGGTGGATTACTCCATTCAACACCACCATATAAACCTTCTGTATTCTGACGAAATATTACAGCATCGATCTCAGGCTCTTCAATACTATCGTTTGCTCCACGACGAATAAAGTTCAAAGGATTTCCTTTGTACGATCTGCATGGGCGCATACAGATATCTAAATCAAAATGCTGGCGTAATCCAACAATCGGACTTGAATATACCAAACCTTTATCTTTTAATTCAGGAATTAATTCATTTGCAGCTTCATCTTTTGGTTTTGAAGTAATTGCACCAAACAAAGCTACTTTATGTTGTTCAATTAAATCTATCGTACGTTGTGGAAGCGGATTACCTTCTTTACACCAGAATTCCCAGCCGATATCTCCATCAACATAATCAGCTTCGAAGCCGGCAGCTTCAAGAACTCGGATTGTTTCTTCCAAGACTACTTTACCGATACCATCACCTGGCATCTTAACGATTGTCCTTTTTGCCATATTATTTTTTTTTTGGGGTTAATTTTATTATAATTATTATATATCGTAAAATTAGAATAATTATTATTCAAACAAAATGATCTAAACCATTTTAACGTATAGTTTTTTAACATATCATTAAATTATTAAAAATCAAAAATATCAGATCATATTTAATGAATTCACCTTCATAATTTTGATTTCATTTTTTGCGTATGTCATATTGTTTTGTATGTTTACAAAAATTAAAATAATCTTTATAAAAAATAAAACTTAATATAATGAAAGTACTAAGTAATTTAGAGCCAAAAATTGTTTGGGAATATTTCGAAGATATTTGTCAGGTTCCTCGTCCATCTAAAAAAGAAGAAAAAATTATTCAATTCCTGCTGGATTTTGGTAAAAAACACAATTTACCAACCAAGCGAGATGAAATAGGAAATATCCTTATTTCAAAACCTGCCACTTCGGGTAAAGAAAAAGTTAAAACCGTTGTGCTGCAAAGCCATATTGATATGGTTTGTGAAGCAAACGAAGGTACAAACCATAATTTTGATACAGATCCTATTCAGCCGTATATTGATGGCGAATGGGTTAAAGCTAAAGGTACCACATTAGGTGCCGATGACGGAATTGGTGTAGCTGCTCAAATGGCAATCCTTACATCAACCGATATTGAGCATGGCCCGATCGAATGCTTATTTACGGTTGATGAAGAAACAGGATTAACCGGAGCCTTTGCATTACAACCAGGCTTTTTCGATGGAAAAATATTAATTAATTTAGATTCGGAAGATGAAGGCGAATTGTTTATAGGTTGTGCCGGTGGAA
>CAYVEW010000331.1:0-1634 GCA_964450375.1 uncultured Bacteroidales bacterium | reverse complement strand
TCCTAATATTCGCATGTCTGATATTATCATAAGATCAAGCTTGATTTTGGGAAAAATCTTTAGTAGAACCTTGAAATTATTAGTTTAAAAGGATTCATTTTAAAAAACTGTGAAATTTTTGGGCGAGATTTCAGTTTTTTATTGACTTTATGTACTAAATAAACATAGTTTTCCTATACCACATGGTGGTTCTAAAAAAATCTTATGTCATGATTTGGTTTTATATCTGAATCAAGTGCAAAAATTAATTTTACCGTAAACTCTTAGTTGATTTTGCCGGGCTCTATATATCCACTTAGCAGGCAATATTATAAAGCGAAATAGGAACTTTTTTATTCTAAAAGTAGGCTTTAAGGTTTTAATTTTTGATGCAAAATAATTGATTATTTTATGGTAAAGATTCCTACAAATTGCTGTAAAATATAGGAATGTTGTATTCTTTGCCAATGCAGAAAAAGGCATTGCTCCCCAGCCAAAGTCATTTTTTAGAATGTCAAATTGCTTTTCCATATTGCCACGATGGTTATAAAAATGTGCTATTTCTTTTGGACAAAGAAGGAAATTATTGGTAAGTATAGCCCTGTATTCATATGCATCTTGGGTAAAAAGATCCATTTGACCATTCTCTTTCAAACTTCTTTTTACAATAAGCCTGTACTTTTTAGGTTCTTTCCCATCATCTTTTGATTGCTTTTTAAATGGAACAATATAGATTTCTCCAACTTCCATGGAATTTTGGCTTTCTTCATCCATAATATGCCACTCCTTAACTTGAGTAAAATATTTCTCGATATAACTATTCCTACATCCTATGTAGAAGTTTTTCACTTCTTTATCAAGGAGCCTTACTACATCGTATTGATATGATGCTGCATCAGCCCGAAAATGATCTGCTTTCTTGATCTTGTTTTTATTTAGTAGTTCGAATAAACGCTGTAAAGTATCTGCTTGAAAAGATTTTGCATCACTGTTCCCGTTTCTGTTCTCGATGTATAAAACGTGTTCCTCATTGAGTGTACAAACACCCGGTTGATAGCCTGGATTTCTTTTATACGTCATCTTACTATCGCTTTTTTCATTGAATATAATCGTATTGTCATAATCAAGAACGATATCTTTTGTATCAAAAACTCTGAGTTTATCTAACAATGAAATATTTAGCTGTTCTAAAACTTTATTTGCATTATATGAATGTGCTACATTTCCCCTTTTTGTATGGCATGTATTGTTCTCTTGTGTTAACTCTGACATCCTTTTTAATACTGTATCAGGACTTGGAATATTAACAAACGGATTATTGTAGAAATGAGGTTTTAAATGTGTGTGTAAATCTTCAATATGGTCTCCGCCACAAAGATATACGCTTAGTATTGAATACATTATATCTTTCCATGTATAAATGCTTTGTTGAGCTAAAGAAGGAAGTTGTTGATTAAAAAGATCACCTATTCTATTATTATCAAGGTGTTCAAAAATAAAATTCATTCCTCCAAATGCGGATATTGTTTTACTATTGTTTATCTTCATAACTGGTATTTTGTAGCAACACCAATATAGGTGAAAATACTAAAGCTGCAAAGTCAATATCCAAAAAGCTTTGCAGCTTTTATTTAATTTATCATGCGGTTACTAGG
>CAYVEW010000330.1:0-1643 GCA_964450375.1 uncultured Bacteroidales bacterium | reverse complement strand
CCTGAGTTCCGCACTTTTTTCACGCCAAAATATTTAAAGTTCACTTAATCAACTATATAAATTGATTTTTATTGGTAATTTGGGTGTCCCAGGCGTATATTTACATCATGTATGTGAGAAAAAAGAAAAACAAAAGCGGTGTTGTAAGTATACAAATTATCGATAAGAGCTCGGGAAAATATAAAATGGTTAAAACTATTGGTAGTTCAGCCAATCCAACTGAAATTGATGAGTTTTACCAGCAAGGCTTGGATTACATCCAACATTATGAAGGACAGCAAACCTTTAATTTTACTAGTCAAAACTTCAAAGATGCTGTCAAAGAAAGCATTCAAAACATATCAATTGAAGGAATTCATTTATTACTTGGTAAAATCTATTCAGAAATTGGTTTTGATAAGGTATGTGATGATCTGCTAAAACAATTGGTTCTGGTGCGCTTATCGCATCCTGCAAGCAAGTTGAAAACCACTCAATACTTGCACCGATATTTTTCTATTGATATAAAGGAAGATCGGATTTACAGATACTTGGACAAGATTTATTCTGACCATAAGCAAACACTTCAGCAAATTAGTTATAACCATACCAAGAAAATACTTGGTGGTATTATAAGTGTTGTTTTTTACGATGTGACAACAATCTATTTCCAGATTGATGGCGAGGATGAAGTAAGAAAGCGAGGTTTTTCTAAAGAAGGGAAACACCAAAATCCCCAAATCGTATTAGGGCTTCTTGTTGGTATTGAAGGATATCCTTTAGCATACGAGATTTATGAAGGCAATAAGTTTGAAGGACATACAATGCTTCCAATAATTGATGCTTTTAAAGATAAATATGACTTGGATAAGCTAATTGTTGTTGCCGACTCTGGATTACTTTCATCGGCCAATGTTAAAGAACTACGAGATAAAGGCTATGAATTTATCCTAGGAGCACGTATTAAAAACGAAAGCGAATCTATTAAAGAAAAAATACTTGCTCTGAAACTGGAAGATAAAACCAGTGCTATTATCCAAAAGGCAGATGGGACAAAGTTAATTTTGGGATACACTGAAAGAAGGGCCAGAAAGGATAAGCATAATAGAGAAAGGGGACTGTTAAAATTGGAACAAAAAATCAGCTCCGGAAAGCTAACGAAATCTTCAATAAACAATCGAGGATATAATAAATATTTAAAACTGGACGGTAATATCACCATTGATATTGATTACGATAAATTCAATCAAGATGCAGTATGGGATGGGCTGAAAGGTTACCTGACCAACACTTCTTTAACTAAAGAAGAAATAATATGCAATTATGGTCAACTATGGAAAATTGAGAAAGCTTTCAGAATTTCAAAACACGACTTGAAGATCAGACCAATCTACCATAGACTACAAAAAAGGATCGAGTCTCACATTACAATCAATTTTGTAGCATATAAAGTTTACAAAGAACTAGAGAGGCAGCTTAAGCTAAAAGCAGTCAACATGAGCCCTGAAAAAGCAATTGATATTGCTAAAACTATTTATGCTGTGCAAATCAGTGATCCTACTAATGGTCAAACTTTCAAGGAAACTCTTCTTTTAAATAAAGAGCAAAAATATCTAGCTCAATTATTTGATTTTTAAATTGGGTGTCCCAGTGCGGAACTCAGG
>CAYVEW010000329.1:0-1649 GCA_964450375.1 uncultured Bacteroidales bacterium | reverse complement strand
CAAAGAATTTAGCAATCAGATCGGGACGAATAAGCCAGCGGTGCTTCAAGCTGAGGGTGTTATTTCCCCAGACCCAATCTACGCCATAATAGTCCAAGCTATATCCATCTTCACCGGGATTACCCTCCTTGAATTCTTCTTTGAACCACAGGACGTCATTCCCAAAAAATCCACTCAATGTTGTTCTATGCTGATCATTGAAATTAAAATTGATCTTGCCCTGCATATCATAAAAATAATATGGAAAGCTGAAAGAAATCGGTTCCGGGGAAATAGCGTTATAAATCCCTTTTGCACCTTCCCAAATGGCATCGAAATATGTCCTGCGCCCCGAGATCATAAAAGATCCTTTGGGAATCGGTCCCTCAAGCAAAAGCTTACTTGAGAGTAAAGACACATTACCACTGCCATGAAATTCTTCGGTATTTCCTTCTCTGTTCTTAATATCAAGCACTGAACTCATACGGCCACCGTATTCCGCAGGGAAACCGCCGGCCATAAATTCGGCTTCTTTGATAGCATCGGTATTGAATGTGGAAAAGATCCCCCCAAAGTGGTAGGGATTATATACGGTGATCCCATCAAGAAGGATCAAGTTCTGGTCGGGTGAGCCACCGCGCACATAGAGTGCAGATGAAAAATCAGAACCCGTACTGACGGACGGTAGCATCTGCAGCGCTCGGAACAGATCGGCTTCAACCAAAACCGGTACGGTGCGTAATTGCGCGCGATCCATAGTAATGGAAGATATCTTGATCTCTTGTTTAAATTTTTCGCGTTCTGCACTTACAATGACCTCTTCGAGCTGGATCTGTTCGGGTATTAGGTCAAAATGAACTTTAATGTTTGAGGTGGCAGCAACGCTAATGTTCCGTTTTTCAAGTTTGTATCCAATCACGGACGCCGTCAGAGTATAGACTCCATCCGGTACATTCAAAATAATATAATATCCATCTGCATTGGACACTGCACCCAAGGTGGTATTTTCAAGAAACACGTTGGCGTAGTGAATGGGTTCTCCGTCTTCAAGATTAGAAATAAAACCCGATACGCTCCCCGCAAGAAGCGGACCTGTTATTGTAAGAAGAATGAGTAGTAGAAAACCTATTTTTTTCACGTCGTTCCTTTGTTTTTGCTGAAAAGTAATATAATGAAAACCTTGTAAAAAGGAAGCTATTTAATTATTTTCATTTCGTAACACTAAAGGATAATATGAAAAAATTTCTGTTTTTTATTTCACTTCTACTGATAGCTCTTTCATTTTCTGCCTGTACTCGTCCACCCGTTGAAGACGAAGTAGAGGTTGAGATCGGCGTATATGGTATTTATCCCGCGCCAAATAACACATATTCCATTCTCGTTTCAAAGTCTCTCTACGATCGGGCAAATTATCAATATAACGATTCCTTATTATTTGTCCAGATCGATACTGCCGGGAATGAGATAGCATATACGGGTTTTGCTACGGAAGATCGACCCAATCTCAGGGAATTCCATCTGCTTAGTGACGGCAATATTATGTTCTTTGGAAATATGTCCGGTTATTATTATTCCTATAATTACTCCACTTGGTCATATTCTCCACTTGGCGTACTTCAATGGGAATTGGAAATGGGTGACAGAACTAATGGTATTGCACCCGCACAAGA
>CAYVEW010000328.1:0-1653 GCA_964450375.1 uncultured Bacteroidales bacterium | reverse complement strand
CCGGAGCAGTAATCGGTTCTGATGGTTTTGGATTTGCTCCCGATGAAAATAATGTATACCGAAAAATTCCACAACTGGGTAATGTGCTTGTTGAAGATCACGTTGAAATAGGTTCAAACACTACCATCGACAGAGCTACCATGGGATCAACCATTATCAGGAAAGGTGCTAAACTGGACAACCTAAATCAGATCGGGCATAATGTGCAAATTGGCGAAAATACTGTTATTGCCGCTCAAAGTGGTGTAGCCGGATCGACAAAAATTGGTAAAAATTGTCAGTTCGGTGGCCAGTCAGGAATTGCTCCGCATATTCAAATTGCCGATGGTGTTAAAGTAACACCACAGGCCGGAATCCCAAATACCATTAAGGAAGAAGGAGCAATCGTTATGGGAACACCGGCATTTAATATACGTGAATTTCAAAAATCATTTATTGTTTACAAACAACTGCCGGATCTTTTTAAAAGGGTGAAAGAGCTGGAGAATCAGATTAAAAAGCTACAAGACGAATAGTTCAATATATACAGGATCCTTCAAATTACAAAAACAAATTCATGGAATTAATGTAGTTTTTTGTAACTTGCGGCGATTTTTTTATACTTGATAGTTATTTTAAAATTTAAGATATGTCGCAAATGCAAAAGACTCTTCGCGAACCGGTATCTGTTAAAGGCAAAGGGCTGCATACAGGTTACGAAGTAAATATAACGTTTAAACCGGCTCCGGAGAATCATGGTTATAAATTTCAACGCATCGATCTGGACGGAAAACCAATTATTAATGCCGATGCCGATAATGTGGTTGAAACATCACGTGGTACTGTATTAGAAGATAAAGGTGTAAGAATACATACCGTTGAACACATGCTTGCATCGCTTGTCGGGATGGATGTTGACAATGTGTTAATTGAAATGGATGGGCCCGAAGCTCCCATTCTGGACGGAAGTGCTATTCAGTATGTTAATGCAATTAACAAGGTAGGAATCCAGGAACAAAATCAAGAAAGAAACTTTTACGAAATTAAGGAACGAACAGTTTTTCGCGATGAAAAAAACAATGTGGAGCTGGTAGCTTACCCGGATGACCATTTCTCTGTGGATGTGATGGTTGATTATAATTCGAAAGTATTAGGTCATCAATATGCATCCTATCATCCTTCGCACGATTTTGAAAAAGAAATAGCACCATCACGTACTTTTGTGTTTTTCCACGAGTTAGAGCAGTTGCTAAAACATAATTTAATTAAAGGTGGCGATTTGCAAAATGCCATCGTAATTATGGAAAACGAAGTGTCTCAGGAAGAACTGGACCGTATGGCCGATCTGTTTAACAAACCACACGTTAAGGTTAAAGAAGGTGTTTTAAATAATATCGATTTGCGTTTTAGTAACGAACCTGCCCGCCATAAATTGCTAGATGTTTTAGGCGATTTAGCTCTTATCGGACAACCTATAAAGGGGAAAATTGTGGCCTCTCGTCCGGGGCATTATGCAAATACCCAGTTGGCAAAAGTCATTAAAGAAAACATTAGAACCGAGCTGTCACGAATTGCTATTCCAAAATACGACCCCAATAAAACACCATTATACGATGTAAATCAAATTAAAAAAATGCTGCCGCACAGGTATCCTTTTTTATTGATTGATAAAAT
>CAYVEW010000327.1:0-1654 GCA_964450375.1 uncultured Bacteroidales bacterium | reverse complement strand
GTTTGAGTTCCTACTTCAATTTCTTGTGTTTCGTATCCAACATAGGAAAATGATAGAACTGAACCTTCCGGAACACTAATGCTATATTTACCATCAATGTCGGTTATGGTTCCAATTCCTGTTTGGTTCTCTACAATAGTTACACCAGGTAAGGTTGTTCCGTCTTCATCAGTGACAATACCTGTTATCTTCTGCTGAGCAAATAGGTATCCAGGTAAAAGTAAAATGAAGAAAACGAATAATAATTTCGAACGAATGTTTTTCATCTTATTCTCATTTATAAATTTTCACGATTAATTTATGGTTAAAAGTACAAAAAAACCAGCAGTTAATCAATGGCAATATCTTTTACTATCAGGCATTTACAAGCAGTTAAAACATCCTAAAACCCCATTTCAAACGTTTGCGAAAAAGGTTTAAACCAGTAATTATATTTCACATTATTTTTCTTTTGTCTAAACTTTTTCTTAATTTTTGCTTAAATTATTTGAGAATTCAAATAGTTTTCATTTCTTCATAACCAAAATTTAACATTAAAGTTCAATAATGAAAGGCCATCAAGTTACCATAAAGGATATTGCAAAAATTCTACATATTTCTCCTTCAACCGTGTCGCGTGCATTGAAGGACCACCCCGATATAAACCCGCAAACCAAAAAGAATGTACAGGATTTAGCCAAAAAATTGAATTATAAACCCAATCAAATAGCACTTAATCTTTTACAAAAGGAAAGCAAAACCATTGGGGTTATTATTCCGGATATAACACATTATTTCTTTTCAACCATTATGAGTGGTATCGAAAAAATTGCCAACGAATCGGGTTACCATATTATTATTGCCCAATCGAACGAATCGTATCACAAGGAAGTGGAAAATATCCAGGCACTTTTATCCAGTAACATCGATGGTTTCATTATATCCCTTTCTAAAACAACCTTAAATTACGATCACTTTAAGAACATTGAAGAGATTGGCATTCCGATGGCTTTTGTCGACAGGGCTTGTGATACAGTAAATGCCGATAAAGTTTTGGTTGATGATTTCGATGGAGCTTACAAAGCTGCCATTCATTTAATTGAAAATGGTTGTAAAAATGTTATCCATTTAGCCGGGCCGCAAAATCTTGAAATTGGTGTGCAGAGAAAAAATGGTTTTATTGCTGCCCTTAATAAGTACAATATGAAGATTGAAGATTATACCATTCAGATTTGCGACAATTACGACCATGCCTTGAAATTGATTCCACAAACCCTAAGTAAATACAATCATATTGATGGTATTTTTGCAGTAAACGATTTAACAGCCATTGGGGCTATGAAAGCCATAAAAAGTATGAATAAAAGAATTCCTGAAGATGTAGCCGTATGTGGATTTACAAATTCTTTTGTATCGTATATTGCTGATCCTGAACTTACAACCATTGACCAAAAAGGATATGAAATGGGACAACATGCAGCACGAATGTTAATCAAGCGATTACAAAGTAACGAAAATTATGGCCCGGTAACCACCATATTAAATACCGACTTAATCATCCGAAAATCGAGTGTACGAAAAAAGTAAAAATAAAAAAGAGCAGAAAATTTGATTCCTGCTCTTTTTTTGTAGCGAGAGGCGGACTTGAACCGCCGACCTCATGATTATGAATCAT
>CAYVEW010000326.1:0-1656 GCA_964450375.1 uncultured Bacteroidales bacterium | reverse complement strand
TAACTTGACTTTGTCACATTCCCTTGGATTTTCCAGCGAAATCTATAACATTGAAATTATAGATTCGTTGTCATTAATGAGATAACTTCTGATTTTATCCTGTCAAATCGGATTTCTGTAGAAAAACTCGTTTTTGATATGCATTTCGATTCTTGTTTTCAAACAAAAACTCGTTCTTGCATTTCGAAGTGCATTGATTACCTTAAAGGCTTGATTCTCCTGCCAAGCAGGAGAAATCTGAGAAAGATGGCAATTTATAGCTCCAAAAGGTCTGACAACCAAGCTTTAAGCCACTTTCTCTCAAACTCTCCATGGCCTTATAAAAACCTTCTCAGATCGGTTCGAACAAAAGCCATTGAAACTATAGGTCCAAATGGTGTTATTATACTTGACGAATCAGGTATGAAAAAATCGGGAAACAGTTCTGTTGGAGTCTCACGCCAGTATTGCGGCAACCTGGGAAAGGTAGACAATTGTCAGGTTGGTGTCTTTCTTGCTTATTTTAAAGGAGGCAAGAGAACATTGATCGATTTCAGGTTATATCTGCCTGAAAACTGGGTAGAGGATAAAGAACGTTGTTTGAAGGCGAAAATACCTCCTGAAAAGATAAGTTTCCAGACCAAGTATGAACTTGGACTGGAAATGATTGATAACGCAATAAATGAGGAAATCCCTTTTTCCTATGTCACAATGGATGGGTTTTATGGAGAAAATCCAACGTTACTGACTGAACTTGAAAACAGAAGTATAACCTTTGTTGCGGATATAGCTTCTAATACTCAGGTTTATCTTGAAGAACCAGTTGTTGGAATCCCTGAGAAAAAAGGATCAAGGGGAAGACTTCCTACTATACCTAAAGTGTTGAATATTTCACCTATAAAAGTGAGTTCACTTTCCAGTTTACGAGATAAATGGAAACTGATCAAAGTTAGAAAAACGGAAAGAGGGCACAAAAAAGTCTATTTTAAAGCTTTACAAGTCTGGAGAAGGCAGAATGAGCTTCCTTGTGAAAAGCCGTTATGGCTTCTCATAAGTAAAGATGCAAAAACAGGGGAAGTAAAACACTCACTTTGCAATGCAGCAGAGAATACTTCACTTGAAAAGCTTGCAGAAATGCAGAGTTCAAGATACTGGGTAGAGAGAGCGTTTCAGGACGCAAAACAGAATTGTGGAATGGATGAATACATGGTTAGAAGCTGGAATGCATGGCATCATCATATGGCGATGGTAATGCTTGCAATGCTTATTTTGATTTCATACCAGATGAAATTCAGAAAGTTGCACAATCAAGTTTCAATTCCTGCTGTCATTGAAATCATGAAGTTTCATAATCCTCTGAAAGTGATGAATGCTACACAACTTGCCATGAAAATAAATCAGGATAATGAGATGAGAGTTAGGGCAAGGTTAAGCAGGTTAAAAGGATCATAATATTTGAGATTTGATTGAAATGGGCTGAATTCTTGTTCCCGATACTGGTAAGTATATAATTCTGGTGGAAATGGGTGAAAATTTGTAGAAGATAAGGTTCTCAATTAAGAGAGATAGAATTTGAGAATAAATATAGAATATAAATTTTTTAAATTGTAGGGGAAATTGGATGAAATATGAAAGTATGATTTGGAAAAAGAGGTTAATCTGACAATGTCAAGTTAA
>CAYVEW010000325.1:0-1665 GCA_964450375.1 uncultured Bacteroidales bacterium | reverse complement strand
ACGGAACCAAAGAGAACTTTAGTAATGGCTTAAATAACATTATTATTTCGGAAAAGATCTCAAAACAATACTTTGGTGATACAGACCCTGTAGGAAAGACATTAGTGCTTAACGATGAATTTACATTTACTGTGCAGGCTGTATACCACGATTTTCCTGCAAATATGAATTTTCGGTTTAATCTTTTAATACCGTTTGAAAAAACGAAGGATTTTGGGCAGAATATGGACAGTTGGGGAAATAACTGGTGTTATACTTTCGCTCTCTTGAAGAATGGTGTTGATTATTTGGAGTTGGAGAAAAAAGTGGTGACATTTTTAGATGAAATGAAAGAAAATCCTGAAGATCGTAAGAATGAAGTTTTCTTTAATCCGCTCAAGCGCATGTATTTATATGATATAAAAGGTGGAGGAAGAATTGAGATTGTTAGGATATTTGGTTTAATTGCCATCTTTATTTTATTAATTGCCTGTTTTAATTACACAAATTTAGCAACAGCCCGAGCAGAGAATAGAGCCAAAGAAATTGCTGTGCGTAAAGTTTTAAGTGCGTCAAAAATAAAATTGATATTTCAATTTCTGGGTGAATCTTTTGTTTATACTTTTTTAGCACTAAACTTTTCTTTAGTCATTGTTCGATTGCTTTTACCAAGCTTTAATAACATGGCCGGAAAGGAATTGTTAATGAATTACACTGATCCATTTATTCTAATCAGTTTAGTTATTATATGGATATTTACAAGTTTCTTTGCCGGATTATATCCTGCTTTTGTTCTTTCTTCTTTTAAAATTATAAAAACCTTAAAAGGTGCAAAAGGTTCTTCTGTTAAGGGAGGAGTTTTTAGAAAAATACTAGTAGTCATTCAGTTTTCTTTATCAATAGGCTTAATAATATGCAGTTTAATTGTTAATAAACAATTAGAATTTCTGAAAAGTAAGGATCTGGGGTTTGATAAAGAAAATTTGATATATATACAGGTTCAGGGCAAAATGATGGATCGTTATGAGATCATAAAGCAAGAACTATTAAATCATCATGATATAATTAATGTAACCAGAACATCTCATTATAATCCTTATTCTATTGGAAGTAATGGAGGTGGTTGGTTATGGGAAGGAAAGGACCCTAATTTAAACCCATTGGTATACTTTATGGTTGGAGACGTAGGTTTTCCAGAAACATTTAAAATCGAAATGTTAGAGGGTCGATTTTTTTCTCCAGAATATCAGTCAGATACAGCTTCTTTTGGTTCTGATTTAAATGTGGTGATAAATAAAACCTTTGCAGACATGATTGGTTATGATGGTATAACAGAAAAATACCTTACACGTGGAGGTGAAACAAAATATTCCATAATCGGTGTTATTAATGATTTTCATTTTTTACCTGCCGATCGAAAAATGGAACCTTTGTTAATGTATTTTATGCCTAATTGGTATGGACATATTTATATTAGAGTTACTGGAAATAATATTCCTGAAACAGTTCAGCAGATTGAATCAGTATTTGAAGAATTTAATCCTGGATTTGTATTTGAATATGGTTTTCTGGATCAAGGATATGAAAACTTATATAGAGCAGAAGAGCGCATTGGTGATATCATGAGAGCCTTTACCATTTTTGCAATTCTTATCTCATGCCTTGGTTTGTTTGGTTTAGCTGCAT
>CAYVEW010000324.1:0-1665 GCA_964450375.1 uncultured Bacteroidales bacterium | reverse complement strand
ATGATTATCCATAATGTTATTGAACAAATTAATTTTGAACTGCAGCATCCAATTTTTATGATGCTTATAGCATTTGCAATAGTAGTTACAGGTGGTATTTTAAGATATAAACTTGTTATAATTGGAGGTATCGTTTTCGGAATTCTGGCTTATGTTTGTTCATATTTTAGTTTGGAGATTCAAATGCTTTTTGAAGCTGCAGCGTGGATATTAGCCTTTATTATCCCAGGTCATCTTTTATACGCAAAACGTAAACAATAACGCTATGTTCAAAGATTTAGATCCCATATTACATTCGCAGGTCAGGCTTGCCATAATGTCAATTTTAATTGGTGTTAAATCAGCAGAGTTTAGTTTTCTTCTTGAGAATATTAAAACAACAAAGGGAAATTTAAGCTTCCAGATGACAAAATTAAAAGACGCAGGCTATATTGAAATAACTAAATCTTTTAAAGGAAGCTACCCATTAACTACCTTACAAATTACCGATAAAGGGAGTAAGGCGTATGAAGTATACGTTAACGCTCTTGATGATTATTTTAAAGAATTTAAAAACCAATAAAAACAAAAAACATGAAAACGTTAAACTTACTTGCAGTAATATTTTTATTTATCTTTTTCTCATGCAATTCCAACGTTGATACAAATGCTAAGAAAGTGAATTTTGGAATTTTTGAAACGGTTAAAACTAATGAGATACCTAATTATATTATAGATTCTCTTAAAGCTAGAAATGTACAACTAAAGAATAATTCAGAATCTGGTATAATCGGATATATCTCAAAATCTGATCTTTCTGTACTAAAGCTTGATTACTCTAAAGACAATATCAGGTTAATTAATACATTTAACACAGTTGACACAAGTAGAATAAATTATGCCATTCATCCTGATGAAGAGTATTATGCAATTGCCGCAGTAAAGTTAAATCCAGTTATGAATAACGCTGACATTCGAAAGACATTTGCAAATGGTAAAAATGTTGATATCGAGTTTAACCTTAAAGGAGCCAGAAAGTGGGCAGATATGACAAAGAATAATGTAGGTAATACAATTGCTTTTGTTATCGATAATCAAATTTATGCAATACCTAAAGTAAACGCTGAAATTAAAAGAGGAATTGCAATGATTTATGGTCTTGAGAGCGAGTCAATCGCAAAAGAAATTTCTGAATCACTAAATGCCAGCATACCTAAATAAATAATTGTTTATCCATTAAAAAACATTTAGTAAGCTCTTTTGTATTGTTTTGCAAAAGAGCTTACCTTTTATCATACGAGCATTTTTTATATGCGGGTTAATATCAAATTACTTTTTTGACATTTGTCAAACAATCCATCAACATAAAGTTCAGATCTTTACAAAAATATTAGATGTAATGTTATGAAACGAGCATGAAATTTCATTATTCTAATTTCACACAACGAATAATTAAAATTTATGTGAGTTCCTGAATGTATTCAATTTTTTTGGACATTCAGAAATCAAAAAAAATTAAACAGATGAAAATATTAGTAGTTGGAGCAAGCGGATTACTGGCAAAACCAGTAGTAAATCATTTTGATCAAAATGGTTATCAAATCAGATTATTTTCAAGAACGGTTAAAAAAGAAATGTACCCAAAGGAATATGAAATGATTCAGGGCGATGTTCTTAATAAAAAGG
>CAYVEW010000323.1:0-1667 GCA_964450375.1 uncultured Bacteroidales bacterium | reverse complement strand
GGGGGACAATGAAACAGGGCGGAAACCCGCACTATTGTTAACACGGGACCGTTACACACAATATAAAAAATTAGAAATCCTTTGCATTGGTCTAATATTTGTATTAACTTTGTAATTACAATTTAAAAGTTAATGTTATGGATATTTCAATTGTTCCAATAGGTAATTCAAAAGGTATTCGATTGAGCAAAACGCTTCTTGAAAAGTATAATATCAAGGACAAGGTTGAGCTTATTCTTGAGAAAGGTTATATCATATTGAAACCAAAAGCAGAACCAAGAAAAGGTTGGGAGAAAGCTTTCAAGAAAATGCATGAAAGTGGTGACGATAAACCATTAATGAATGACGTATTTGAAGACGAAAGCTTTGAAGAATGGAAATAAAGCAATATGAAATCGTATTAGTTAATCTTGATCCGACAGTTGGAAGCGAGATTAAGAAAACTCGTCCCTGTGTGATAATTTCTCCAAACGAGATGAATAAGTATCTTAATACAGTTGTTATTGCTCCAATGACAAGTAAATCTAAGAGATATCCAACGAGAGTTACTGTGAAACATGACAGTAAGAAAGGTTGGATAGTTCTTGACCAAATTAGAACAATTGACAAGCAAAGAATTATTAAGACTCTTGATAGTTTAACTGAGAAAGAAATTCAGGAAGTTAAGGTGATACTTAAAGAAACATTTGTGGATTAATTTTTTATACAGTGTGTAACAGCGCTTCTCAAAAAATGCGGGGGCTTGGTGGTTTGCAAGCTTTTTACTACTTTTAAACTTTATTAACGGGGGACTGATAAGTAGGGCGGGGGAAACCCGCACTTTTAGAAAGCGCGTGCCGTTATGCAAAATACATTTTTTCAGCTCTTTGACAACTTTTTAATTTAAAAAACGTTTATATATTTGTAATGAATTATTAAATTTGTATTATGACTAAGACAAAAAAATATAAAACTAATATATTATTCCACAGGACAAGTTTCATTGATGGAGTAGCAAGTATATTTAACATTTCAGGGAATTACTTTGAATTTAATTACTCTGAGTCAGGAGAAGAAGCAGATAGAAAAGCTATTGAAAGTGATTGGGGAGTAATCGGAAATGACATTTTTGAAGCAACTGAAGAATTAAGAAAGGAATTGGAAAAAGAAGAATTAATTGAATCCTAAAATTCATGGAAGATAAAAAAGAAGCGCAAAAACAAGAAAAATCTAAAAGCGAAGAGATAGAGCATCTTCCTAAAGAAATAGAAGACTTAATTAAATCATTACCAAAAGAAAAACGAGAAGAAGCTCTTAATGTTATAGCTTCTTTTTCTGTTAGAAAAGCATCATCATTTAGTGGACCTCTTCCTCCTCCAGAAATATTAGGTGCATATAATGAAATCCTTCAAAATGGAGCAGAACGTATAATGAAAATGGCAGAGCATCAATCTGGTCATAGAATAGAATTAGAAAAACATGCAATAAAAGAAGAACTAAAACAAAGCGGTCGTGGACAGGTATTTGGTTTTATTTTAGCTATTATTGGAATGGCTATTGCCTTTGGATTGGCATTTTTGGGTCATGATACAGTTGCAGGAATATTTGGTACAACGACTATTGTAGGATTAGTTACTATTTTTGTGATTGGAAAGAAAAGACAAAGTAAAGATTAATATAAAAATGTA
>CAYVEW010000322.1:0-1678 GCA_964450375.1 uncultured Bacteroidales bacterium | reverse complement strand
TCGTTCGCAATGACTTTTCTCTGACTTTTCGGACACCCTTTTTTGTTTGTATTCTTATATGAACTTAATTATTGTAAAGAGCCAAGGAATCGCTCTGCATCCATAGCCGCCTTGCATCCCGATCCCGCAGCTGTAATAGCCTGACGATAATGCGGATCCATTACATCGCCACAAGCAAAAACACCCGGCACTTTTGTTTTTGATGATCCCGGCTCTGTTAAAATGTAACCAACTTCGTCGGTATCGATATAATCTTTAAAGATATCTGAATTTGGTTTATGGCCAATTGCAACAAAAAATCCATGAATATCTTTTTTTACTTCTTCGCCTTTGCTGTTTTTTAATACAACTCCGTTAACCCCACTCATATCCCCTACAATTTCTTTGGTTACATGCTCGAATAAAACTTCGATGTTTGGTGTTTTCATTACACGTTCAACCATTACCTTCGATGCACGCATATAATCTTTACGGATGATCAAATAAACTTTATTACAAATTCCGGCTAAATAAGTTGCTTCTTCGGCAGCAGTATCTCCTCCACCCACAACAGCAACATCTTTCCCTTTGTAAAAGAAACCATCGCAGGTAGCACAAGCAGAAACACCCTGGCCTTTATATTTTTCTTCTGATTCTAATCCTAAATATTTAGCGGTAGCACCTGTTGCAATAATTAATGTTTCGGCTTCAATCACTTTTTCATTGTCGATGGTTACTTTAAATGGCCTTTCGCTTAAATCGGTGGCAGTTGCTAAACCAAAACGCACGTCGGTTCCAAAACGTTGAGCCTGCTTTTTCAGGTCTTCCATCATTACTGGTCCAGTTACACCTTCTGGGTATCCGGGATAATTCTCCACTTCGGTAGTTGTAGTTAACTGTCCGCCCGGCTCTAAACCTTCATATAATACAGGATTCAGATTAGCTCTGGCAGCATATATTGCTGCTGTATAACCTGCCGGACCTGATCCAATAATTAAACATTTCACTTTCTCTTTTTCAGAATTTACGGAATTGCCGGACTTTTTTTCTTCTAAATTGTCCATTGATTTAAATAATGCCATTTTTATCTAATTTTAAATTTATTTTATATTCGTAACAAAATATATAAATAGTTAAATTTATAGTTTTTCGTTAAAACAATAAATATACCAATTTTAGTTATACAATCGTTTGTATATTAAAAATTGATGATTATTTTTGTGCTTTAATCGGGGTGTGGCGCAGTTGGCTAGCGTACTTGCATGGGGTGCAAGTGGTCGTCCGTTCGAGTCGGATCACCCCGACAATTTTAAGCTGTCAGTTGGGCAGCTTTTTTTGTCTTGCAGTATGACTTATTTTGTTTACATATTGATATCTGAAAAAGATCAAAGCTTTTATATAGGGCAAACTCAAAATATAATTAAAAGGTTAGAAAACCACAATAATGGCTATAATAAAAGCACTAAAGCCAAGATCCCTTGGAAAATTTTACATACCTGGGAAGTAAATTCACGATCTAAAGCTATGAAACTTGAAAAAAAGCTTAAAGCATTTAAAAAGAGAGATGTAATATTAAACTTTATTGAAAATAACAAAACATACGAACTGTAATAAAGTAAAAACAAATTTTTAGCAAGTGGTCGTGCGTCCCGAAAAACTTAAAAAATATTTTAGTTGTTCGTGGATTCTCGAAACACTA
>CAYVEW010000321.1:0-1684 GCA_964450375.1 uncultured Bacteroidales bacterium | reverse complement strand
TAATCATTTATTTTGACTTAAATTTGTATAGAATCAACAAAACATGAATAAAAAGTTCACTTATACAGCATTTGGATTAACCATAAACTCCGAATTTGAGATTCCGGAACTAATTGAAACCACAGGAACACCCATTGTTACAATCAAGCTGGGCAATGTACCTGAAAAATTAGAGCAGGTTACCAAAAAGGGAGTTAAATACCAGGCCACCAAAGATCAATTCTTGCTGGAAGTAGATCGCATTGCTAAGTTTTATGTGCAGGATGGCAGACAAATTACGGTCGACTTATTAAAAGAAAAAGCAGACCGTGAAGTTCGCTTATTTTTATTAGGATCAGCTTTTGGAGCTTTATTTATTCAGCGTGGATTGTTGCCCATCCATGGCAGTGCCATAAAATTCGGAGATTCCGTTTCAGTTTTTTCAGGATTAAGCGGTGTGGGAAAATCATCCCTGGCGGCTACTTTTGTTAAAAAAGGATTTCAGTTTTTAGCAGATGATATCAGTGTGGTTAATGATGAACTGAATGTTATGCCCGGTTTTCCGAACATGAAAATATGGGATGATGTATTAAAAAAACTTCATCTGAAAACAGATTCATTAAGTGAAGTGCGACCAGACATTAAAAAATATGATCTCAGGTCCGATCAGCAATTTTGCAACAAAGCTTTAAAACTTACGAAGGTATTTATCCTGAACACAAAGAACAGTCACGGATTTGAGTACGAAGAATTAAGTGGTTTGGCAAAATTCAATGCAATTAAAAACAACACCTACCGATACCGGTTTGTTGGCGGACTGGAAAAACAACCGGATCACTTCCGGATTTTAAATAAACTTTTACCCAACATAAAGGTTTACAGAATATCAAGGCCACAATCACCTATATTATTAAACGAACTGGCAGATTATTTAATGGAAACATTTCAATTGAATGAATAAGAAAAATATTATATGGTTGGCCAGCTATCCAAAATCTGGTAATACCTGGTTTCGGGTATTTCTTACCAATTTACTGAGCAATTCGGATACACCTGCGAACATTAACGATTTAGCTGAAACATCCATTTCCAGTTCACGCAAAATTTTTGACGATTACACCGGGTTGTCTTCTGCCGATTTGACTTTCGAAGAGATCGACCGCCTTAGGCCTGATGTGTATCGCATGCAATCGGAAGAATCAAATGAACTTTTGTTTAAGAAAGTACACGATAAATACTATTTGGTGGATGATCAGCAGCCACTTTTTCCAAGCGAGATTTCCAAAGGGAGCATTTATTTTATTCGAAACCCGCTGGATGTGTTGGTGTCGTTTGCATACCACAGTGCCCGGCCTGTAGAAAAAATGATTGGTGCACTCAACAATTCTACCTATGCCTTTTGCGATAAAAACACCAAATTGCAGAATCAGCTGAGGCAGATACTGGGCTCCTGGTCCGATCATGTGCAAAGCTGGACGGAACAACAAGCGATTCCTGTGCATGTAATTCGATACGAAGATATGGTGCTAAATACCTTCGAAACTTTCTCGAAAGCAGTGCAATTTATTGGGCTGAATAAAACAGATGATGAAATCCAGAACGCCATACAAAAAAGTGATTTTAATGTTTTATCAGGCCAGGAAAAGGAAAGTGGATTTAAAGAGAAGATGATTAAATCCAAATCGTTTTTCCGGAAAGGAAAAAT
>CAYVEW010000320.1:0-1708 GCA_964450375.1 uncultured Bacteroidales bacterium | reverse complement strand
AACGAAGAGCTAATTGCATCGAACGAAGAGTTGCAAAGCACCAACGAAGAATTGCAATCGGTTAACGAAGAGTTATACACGGTGAATGCCGAACATCAGGATAAAATTGTTCAGCTTACCGAATTAAACAACGACATTGATAATTTACTGAAAAGTACCGGAATTGGTACCATTTTTCTCGATAAGGATTTAACTATACGAAGATTTACTCCTAAAATACAGGAGATTGTGCCAATTATGGATCTGGATCTGGGCCGTTCTATAAAACACCTGGCTGTTGGTAGTATCTATCCTGAGTTTTTGGATCATATTATACAGGTTCGTGAAACGCTCCAAATCGTTGAACAGGAAATTAAGATAAATACCAATTTCTGGATTGTACGCATTCTGCCTTACCGTACCGAAAACAATGCTGTAGAAGGTATTGTAATAAATTTTATCGGTATTAATGAATTAAAACAGATGCAGGAGGATAAAGAGCGAGAACGCGATCTGCTAATCAGAATACTGGATAATAGCCCCATTGCAAAAACCATGGTGGATAAAACCGGGCAAATTGTTTTTGCCAATAAAAGGGCTGAGGAAGTTCTTGGGTTTACACTCAAACAAATTACCCACAAGGCATTTAACGATTTCGATTGGAATATTAAAGATGAAAAAGGGCAAAAAATTCCTGCCGAAAAACTTCCTTTTTCATTAATAATGAGCACAAAGCAAAATATCTACCGGTTTAGGCATTACATTACCCGTCCGGATAATACAGAAGTGCTTCTTTCAATTAGCGGATCACCCATGTTTGATGAAAATAAAAAAGTTTCAGGTGCTGTTTTTGCTATCGAACTAATTGGTGATCCGGTGTTTAGAGATAAAAATTCTAAGTCATGACAAACTCAAAAAAAACAGAATTACGTAAAAAAGCAGAGAAAATTTTGCGTGAAAAAGGCCTTCAGAACGAAGCCTTTTATCAGGAGAGCCTGGAAACCCTGATCCAGGAGTTGAATATTTACCAGATCGAATTGGAACATCAGAACGATGAACTGAAAAAAATACAAGCTAACCTTGAAAAAACCAATGAACAATATACCGATCTGTATCATCATGCTCCGGTGGGGTATTTTACAGTAGATCAGAATTACCGCATTATTAAGTACAATGACAAAGGGGCAGAGCTACTATCCGAAACCAGGAAGCAGCTTTTACATGCTAAGTTTACTGATTATGTTCATCCCGATTTTCAGGATATTTATTATCATCATCACCGAAAGGTATTATCTGAAAAAAAAGAAAACTCCTGCGAAATAAAACTGATCACTAAATCAGATCAGGAGTTTTTTGTTCAGCTCGAAAGTATTCCCACAAGCCTGTTTGATACCGATAAGCCTGCTATTCGGACAGCCGTATTGGATATTACCGAACGAAAAAAGATTGAACAAGACAATTTAAACCAGCTCAATATATTAAAAAACATTTCGGATAGCGTGATTGTAACCAACATGGAAGGGAAAATTACCTTTTGGAACCGGGGTGCAGAAGAAATATTCGGGTATACACAAAAAGAAATGTTGGGTAAAACACCTGCATTAGTGTATCCCGACATGGATGTAAGCAAGCTGGATTATGACCTGGGAAATATAATGGCAGGCAACGATTATATTGGTGAGTGGAAAGGCTTAAATAAAAACAAACAAATTGTATGGGTTAATATTCG
>CAYVEW010000319.1:0-1745 GCA_964450375.1 uncultured Bacteroidales bacterium | reverse complement strand
TAGTTGAAGAAGAAATGACTGAACAAGCCGAAGAAGGAATGGCTGAAGAAGAAAACCTGACCGAAGAAGAGATGGCTGAAGAAAATATCAGCGAAGAAGAGATGGCTGAAGAAGAAATGAATATATCGAAAGTGAATATATTGGAAACGGCACAGTTAGAAGGCAATTTTGACACATTTGCCACAGCAGTTCAGACTGCGGAGCTTGAAGATACCTTGATGGGGGAAGGACCGTATACAGTCTTTGCACCGACGGACGAGGCTATTGAAGCCCTTCCGTCAGAAATGCGTTACAACCTTCGGGACGAGGAAGAACTAACAGATGTCCTTCTCTACCATATGGCTGAAGGGGAACTTGATATCACTGAAATTGAATCCATTGAAACCATGCAGGGAGGAACACTTACAGTTGACCCCACCAGCGACCCTATAACGGTAGGCAACGCAAACATAATAGGGGACAGAATTGAAACCAGCAATGGATTCATTTACCCAATAGATGCGGTATTGTTCCCACCTGAGTGAAAATCAAATAGGAAGTAATTACTCAGAGAAGAAAAATGCAAAATTATTAAATTTTTTCACTTTTTCTTTTTTTATTTTTACTTTTTAATTATTATTTTCTATACATAGGAAGTTACAATTCCCTTTACCTGAGTTCCATACTGCAATCCGGATAGAAGACAATTCGATATCATTATGACTGTAAATGAAATTAAACCCTCTAATGACCTTAAAAAGCTATCTAAACAAATTTACTAATCTATTTTCAGAAACAAAGCTTTTAAAAGCCTGTAATTTTCAAAATCATAGATAAGATTATATAAAAAATCGAATATATAGTGTATGAAAAGTATATCACATAGTATATGTTTTCATACAGAATATAGATTCATATGCATGTGTAAAAATAATTTAAGTGTATTTAAAAAGGGGGGAGATTCATTAAGAAAATCGGACTAATTGCAGTTCTTCTAATTGCAGCTATGCTGTTCGTTTCCGGCTGTTCGGATACCCCGGAAGAGGTAGCACAGGACACAGCGGAAGAAGCACAGGACACAGCACAAGAAGCAGAAGAAGAAGCACAGGACACAGCACAAGAAGCAGAAGAAGAAATAGACGAAGCACAGCAAGCAACACAAGAAGCGATTGACGCAGAAATAGCGTCACAAGAAGCAGAACAGAGAATGAATATAGTGCAAACTGCCGTGGACTCAGGCCAGTTTGACACCCTTATCGCCGCAGTTCAGGAGGCAGACCTTGAAGAGACCCTGAGCGGGGAAGGACCGTTTACAGTCTTTGCTCCTACAGATGCGGCTTTTGCCTCTCTTCCGCCAGGCGACCTTGAAGCCCTCCTTGATGACAAGGATGCCCTGACAGATGTTCTTCTCTACCATGTGGTTGACGGGGAACTCATGGCAGCAGATGTCGTTGGAATGGAGTCCATTGTAACCATGCAGGGAGGGGAACTCACCGTTACCGCAACCGATGACACGGTTATGGTAAATGATGCGACCATTGTCACCGCAGATATTGAGGCAAGCAACGGTGTCATCCACGTAATCGATGTTGTTCTGATCCCGGAGTGAAAGTAGAAGAGATAAAATACGTTTTTATTTTTTCTACATTTCCTTTTTCGCATTTTCTGTTTCATCTTTTCTTTTTAATTAATTTTTTTTCAAAAAAGAAAACCGGATAAACCGGTCTTGTTATCAAGAAATACCTGATTATCAAGAAATACCTGAT
>CAYVEW010000318.1:0-1756 GCA_964450375.1 uncultured Bacteroidales bacterium | reverse complement strand
TTGTAACTCTTAAGTAGTTACTTTCTTTGATTTTTAAATCAGTAAGAGCATCAATCTTATTCGCATATGCTTTCTGCCATTCGGCTTGTGCTTCCAATAAATTAACAATAGTTTCCATTCCCAGGTTATAATTATCCTGACTAATTCTTAAATTCTCGTTTGCTTGTTCCAGCGATTTATTGGTCATCTCAACACGAGTTTTGGCATCTAAAAGATTTAGTCGAGCTTGTTCAATTTCCAGTTGAAGATATTCTTCAGCTTGTTGTAATTCATATTGCTTAATATTATAATCAGCTTTAGCTACCTTAACTTTACCTTTTCGTTCGCCAAACGAAGTTATTGGAATTTTGACACTTGCCACTGCATTTAATCCATGCGAATCGTAATTATCTATACCATCCAAAATAACACTAAAATAGTTATAACCTACAGAAACACCAGCATTTGGCAAATAATCTCCCTGAACCAGTTTTATATTTTGTTTGGCCATCTCTACGTTGCTTTGCAGCAACTTATATTCAATACGATCTTGTGCATTTGCACTTACATCTGAAGCAGAATTTGTTACATTACCAATACTATCGTTAATCTCAATTTGTGTATTAAAATCAACACCAACAACTCTGCATAATGCCATACCTGCTAATTTCAATCCATTTTCTGCTTTTTGTACTTGTAAAGAAGCATCATTATACTGAACTTGTACTTTTAACACTTCATTTTGATTAATCATTCCGGTTTGATAACTATCTTCCACTACAGAAACAAGATGTTTTAGTAGATCTTGGTATTTTTTAGCCAACACTACTTTTTCTTTTACCGACAAATAAGTATAATATGCATTATCTGCTTCGTAAAGTGTTTCTATTGTTTTAAGATTTTTGTTTTCAACAGCCATGTGTTCGCCAATACTTGCCATTCTGTTTCCTGCAATTATTTTACCCCCTGCATAGATTGGTTGTTCAGCAGCTACAGATGCCATATAACCTCCTTGAATTGTGATATCTATTGGCATATAAGCATACATATTAAAAACAGGATTACCATCGGGACCAATTATAGGCTGACCGGTTGCCGGGTTAATTGCTATATTAGGAACCAATTCACCAGTTGCCATATCAAATACTTTAGTTGGCATCATCAATTCCATATCAATTTCATTTTTATTATACATCCCGGTTCCGGTTATAGAAACATTTGGTAGCCAAGCTGACTTTGCTGCAGTTTTTTCTCCACTAGCTTTTGAAATATTTTCTTCAGCAATTTTTATAACTTCACTATTCTCTTCAGCCATATTTCTACATTTTTCTAAACTTAGCACTAACACATCATTAGTTTGAGCCTTTAGAAAAAATGGACTTATTATTAATAAAGCGATTATAATAATTTTTATATTTTTCATTCTTCTATTTTTTAAAACTTCTAACAATATTTTAGCTATCAATTTTTACTTTGTAAAACGATGAATATAAAATTGGAACAAACACTAGCGTAATTAATGTCCCAACTAACAAACCCGCAATTATAGCTACCGCCATTGAACCATACATTGGATCTGTAAGTAATGGAATCATACCTAAAATAGTAGTTACAGAAGCCATCATAACTGGTCTTATCCTTGATACTGTAGCTTCAATTACAGCTCTATAAGCAGATTCAGATTCTTTTAATCGCAACTTTATTTCATCCAGTAAAACAATGGCATTTTTAATAATCATACCCGACAATCCAATAACTCCAACAATTGCAATAAAAG
>CAYVEW010000317.1:0-1763 GCA_964450375.1 uncultured Bacteroidales bacterium | reverse complement strand
TTAAATAAATTATTACCTAATTTAACTTCACATAATATGAAAAAATCTTTAGTAATTATTCTTGGCTTAACCGGATTATTATTCTATTCGTGCCAAACAAAAACCCCTGAAATTGAGCAATACACCATTGAACAATTTATGGACAATACCAGCATCTCTGGAAAAGCATTCTCCATTGACGAATCAAAAATTTTATATTCCAGTAATGAAACCGGTATATACAATGTTTACGAACTTGACCTGAATACAGGAGAAAAAAAGCAGCTTACCGACCGAAGTGAAACAACATACGTGATTGGCTATCTCGACGATTCGGGCCGAATTTTAATGACTTCAGATAATGGAGGAAATGAAATCTACCACATTTATATTCGCAATACCGATGGTACCATAGAAGACTTAATTCCTTTTGAAGGTGCACGAGTATCATTTTATGGTTGGAGTTATGATCGAAAAAGTTTCTTTTTTGTATCAAATAATCGCGATGCAAGATACATGGATCTTTACGAGATGGATATTGAAAGTTTAGAATATAAAATGATTTTTGAGAACAACGAAGCCTATAATATTGGCTCAATTTCGAATGATAAGAAATGGATATCATTTACCAAAACTATAACGAGAGCAAATAACGATATGTATCTCTTAAACACAGAAACCGGAGAAATAAAACTACTGTCAGAGCACGATGGTGATGTCACTTATAATCCGGTAGATTTTAGTTTGGATAACAGATACCTGTATTACCTTACCGATGAGAACAACGAATTTCAATACTTAGTAAAACTGAACCTTGAAACCGAAGAAAAAGAAGTAGTTTACGATCCGGGGTGGGATATTATGTATGCATATCACACGTATAATGGCAGTTACAGGATTATTGGAATTAATTGGGATTCAAAAACGGTAATTAAAGTTTTTGATATGGAAACGGGCGAAGAAGTAAAATTACCTGATTTTGAAGGATTGGATATCACATCCGTTTCCGTTTCAAGATCTGAAAAATTAATGGCTTTTAATGCTTCAAGTTCACGCCAAACCAGCAACCTATACATCTATAATTTTGAAACCGGTGAATACAAGCAATTAACCAATACCCTCAATCCGGAAATCAATCCTGATTTTCTGGTAGACGGACAAGTGGTTCGTTACAAATCATTCGACGGAATCGAGATTCCTGCCGTTTTATATATGCCACACACAGCGTCGAAAAAGAATAAAGTTCCTGCAATGGTTCATGTACATGGCGGACCTGGCGGGCAAGCAAGGGTTGGCTACAGAGCACACATTCAATATCTGGTAAATCATGGTTATGCAATTATTGATGTAAATAATCGCGGCAGTTCTGGTTATGGAAAAACATTTTATGCTTTGGATGACAAAAAACACGGCGATCACGATCTGAAAGACTGTATTTATGCAAAAAACTTTCTGGAAGAAACCGGCCTTGTAAATCCTGATAAAATTGGAATTATGGGAGGTTCGTATGGCGGTTACATGACTGCTGCTGCTTTAACGTTTGCTCCGGAAGAATTTGCTGTTGGAGTAAATATCTTTGGCGTTACCAACTGGTTACGCACATTAAGAAGCATTCCAGCCTGGTGGGAAGCTACCCGAAATGCCTTGTACAACGAATTAGGAGATCCTTATGCAGATTCAACCTTCCTGTATAACAAATCGCCATTGTTTTTTGCCGATAAAATAACCAAGCCTTTTATGGTCTTGCAAGGTGCCAACGATCCAAGGGTTTTAAAAGCAGAATC
>CAYVEW010000316.1:0-1769 GCA_964450375.1 uncultured Bacteroidales bacterium | reverse complement strand
TTAAAGATATATCGTACGAGTTTTTTAGTTTACTGATTTATGCAGTAATTATGCTTAGTTTATCGGTATGGAGATACAGAAAAGTGGCTTAGTCCGGGTTAGGGTATAGGGTGTTAGGTTAGGAGTTTTAAAGTGGCAGTATGCAGTTAGCAGTTAGCAGTTGGCAGTTGGCAGTTGGCAATTAGCAGTTAGCAGCTGCAGTTAACTAAAGAAATTTTGCAACGCCCATAGGACTTGCAAACGTTTCGAAGTAAAAATAAAAACTTCACAACATCTGCATGACTTGCAAACGTTTAAAATGTAAAAATTAAAACTTACTGTATCTTGGTTTAATTCGTGTCTTTGTGGTAAAAAAGAATCGTATTTATAATTAACGCAAAAAGTAACCATGAACAAACCTATAAAAACAGATCAGCATAAAAAAAACAAAACAAAGATTTTGCAAATCATCTTTATATTTTCTAATTTTAAAACTGAGAAAAGAAAATGATTACCTATGAGAACAATTATCTTAGAACGCGTGATTCATCGCGGTCAAAAGCGTATTAAATTAATTTTTGATTTCGATGTGGTGGTTATGGATATCCTGAAAACCATCGCTGGAGCGGCATGGAGTGCTACCATGACCTGCTGGCATGTACCTTACACCGAAAACTATCTGCTCGATTTGCAAAAGGTGTTTGCTGATAAAGCCCAATTGGTTGATATGACTGATAATCAAATCGATTTGAAATTTGAAAACCTGAGTGTTCAGCATCAACACGCCATCGACAATTTTTATCGGTTTTTAAAAAACAGGCGGTATAGCGAACAAACTATAACGAGCTATATGAGACGTATTCGTGATTTCCTGGAATTTTATCATCAAAAAGAATTGGAATTAATCAGTAATCACGATGTGCAATATTATAATTATGAGCGGATGATTAAACCACGCAGATCGAATGTATTGCAAAATCAGTTTGTTACATCGCTTAAGTTATTTTTAATGACCGTTAGGCAATCGAAAATCGATATTGAAAAAGTGGAACGTGCCAGAAAAAAACGTAAGTTGCCAACCGTTTTTTCCAAAAAAGAAGTGGAGCTGATTCTGAATTCCACACAAAACCAAAAGCATAAAACCATACTTTTATTAACTTACGCTTGCGGATTGCGCAGGAGCGAAGTACCTAACCTGCGAATACAAGATTTGAATTCCGAGCGAAAAGTAATGATGATTCGCAATGCCAAAGGAATGAAAGACCGCTTTGTGCCTTTATCAGCTAAAATTATTGAAACCTTACGATTATATTATAAGATCTATCGGCCGAAACATTATGTATTCGAAACCAGTTTGGGTAAAAAATACAATAAAGAAACCATTTATAAGATTTTTAAGCGGGCATTAGAAAAATCGAACATAAAAAAAGATGTTGGAATTCATACCCTTCGGCACAGCTATGCCACGCATTTATTGGAAAGCGGCACCGATTTGCGATACATACAGACCATATTAGGACATAAGAGTTCGCGTACAACGGAGATTTATACCCATGTAAGCACGCACAATATAAGTAATATAATCAGTCCGGCCGATGATTTGGAGTTATGATTAAATTAGAGATTTTCAAAAAAAAGATTAAATTCGTAAACGAGAAAGATGAAAAAGAAGATTAAAAAACTAAATTAAAAAACTAAATATGAAAAGCATATACAAGGTACAATTTGTCCGGTTATCCACCAAAATGAGTCAATTAAACAAACAAATTGTCCTAGTATAAACAAGTTAT
>CAYVEW010000315.1:0-1776 GCA_964450375.1 uncultured Bacteroidales bacterium | reverse complement strand
TGTAATACCCTTCCAGAAGCACGATTTTTCTGTTTTTCTTTTCCCAGTATACATTCGAAAGGTAATACAGAAAAGCTGTCAAACAAAAACCTGAAATAAACGTCAAAATGATTCTCCATCCAAGCAATGAAGATTGCATAAGCAGCACTGCCAAGCCAAGTATTCCACTTAAAATTATTAAATTATTTTTTGTCTGTATCTTTTTGCTGGAGTTTTTCATTTTATTCAAGAAATGCCAGTCCCAGATGCAAAAAAGCAGGTTAAAAATGGTTCCGGGAATCAGTCCCCATACGAAAGGCTCATCCCTGAAGTTGACTCCCGGAAATGCAATCCCGAATACAGAAAGGAGAGTAAGCCCGGAGGATATTATTAATGCCCTATTGTGACGTTTGTTCCACCAGCCAGAAAGTAAAATCGGGGTATTCCCGGCATCTCTCCCCCTGGATTGGTTATTAGCTTCGATATATTCGGGGTGGATTGAATGTTGGGTATTAACTGTTTTTGCATTCGGGCACCATCCCATCAGCTTTTTTATATTTGCAGTATTCAGGTTCACAGTTCTCCCCCCTTTTCCCCGATAGCATACATCTTTTCGAGGCAATTTTCAAATTTTATATAAATTTTCATATGATTTATCTTCTCCCAGTATACATCCGTAAGGTAATACAGAAAAGCTGTCAAACAAAGGCCAGATATAAGTGCCATGTTGAGCGAACTGAGTGAACCGAAGTAAAAAAGAAACACCAGGGGGAATGAATCAAGCTTAAAGTAGTACAGCAAAGCTATCAAACAAAAAGCAGAGATCAAAAACAAAAAGAATCCCCGGTTAAATTGTGAAAATAAGAGATACAGAAATCCCAGGGATAGTATTCGATTTACAACTCTCCATTTTGACGATACGGTTCTAATTTTTATTTTTCTGCTTGAGTTCTTTATGTTATCCAGATTATACCAGTTCCAGATGCAAAAGGTCAGGTTAAAAATAATTCCTAAAATTAACCCGGACATAAAACCTTTATCCATGGGACGAACTCCCTGGAATCCGATCCAATATATGGAAAAGAGGGTAAGCACGGAGGACTCTATTAATGACCTGTTACGGCGTTTGTTCCACCAGCCAGAAAGTAAAATCGGGGTATTCCCGGCATCTCTCCCCCTGGATTGGTTATTAGCTTCCAAATATTCAGGGCAGATGGAATGCCTGGTTCCAAGTGCTTTAGCGTTAGGGCACCATCCCATCAGTTTCCTTATGTACTGTCCCATACCCAGAATCATATTTATCCCACCTGAATCATTCCGACTCTGTCATCTCCTTCAATTTTCCGAATAACTCATCCGCAATTTTTGTGGGGTCCTCAGAGCTCTTGAGTTTTATCCGCATCTCCTCTGCAAAGTCCCAGAGCAGTTCGATGCATTCCCTGTACCGCTCGCATGACCCGCAGTCTCCTTCGTGTTCGTACCAGACCTGCATCCCGTGTTTGGCTGAGATAAAGATAATTGCGCTGGCTTTGAAGGGGACCGAATTCCCGAAGAGAACCCCCTTCTTCGGATTGACTCTTTCCACCTCTATCCGGTTTGCCTTTGCCATTTCAAGCAGGGTCTCTTCTATGCGTTTGTCCATGCTGAGAAGGGCCCTGGATACGGCCTGCCTGGAGACCCCGAACTGTTTGGCGATATTGATGTTCGGGAGCCCGTTTCGGCGCAGGACCCAGAACTTGAACTGTTTTTCACCTGCCGGAAGGAACATGTGTAAACATATGAATGTTGACTATTTAT
>CAYVEW010000314.1:0-1783 GCA_964450375.1 uncultured Bacteroidales bacterium | reverse complement strand
AAAAGCAAAAGGAAAAAGCAAAAGGAAAAAGCAAAAGGAAAAAGCAAAAGGAAAAGAGACTTTTTATTATTTACTGGTTTTCAGATATCCTCTCATCATAAAAAACAATAATATTTTAATTATATTGAAATAATATGCTTATGAATGGGAAAAGGAAACATCAAAATAGATAAATCAATGGTAAATAAGGTGATTGATGGGAAAATAATAATTCAGTTACCAAACGTTTTGATTGGAAATCGATCCTAGCCTCTGTTCTCCATTTGTTCTCCCACTCATTGTGATAAGTGTGGCAGTAAATTACATGTGAACTCTCACTACACTCGTTTTATTTTATCAAGTTACGGCACTATAGCCCGGGATGTTACCTACTGGATTTGTCCTACTTGTAAGAAAAATTTTCATGATACGATTGTTGGTGTTCCTGGTTCTGCAAATTACAGTTATGAGTTCCGGAAAAAACAATAGTCTGTTAGATATGATGGACGATGCAGTCTACATAATTCTCGGAGAGTTGGAGAAACATACACAGAAGGCTTGATAAATGTCTGTGGGAGAGCTCCCTGTCCGGCCTCATCATGGTCATATGAACAACAACAGGCAAAACTATCAAAAGAAGATCTTTTAAATCAAAAAGTTCCTTCTGAAGGAACATTGTATGTTGATGGGGATTGGACCAAAGAAGGATGGAAAAAAAGGCTTGAAGAGTCGATTGGAAAAAAGCTTACACAAAAACAATGGAAAAAGTTACGATATAAATCTGTGTGTGTCGTTGCCACAAAAGAAAAAGTAATTTTAGATTTTGAGATAACTGATAGTTTACCGGATTCTAAAGCCTTAATTCCTCTTATGGAAAGGATAAAGAACCGATTTCCTGAAGGCAAAATAAAAAGAATCGTTTCTGATGAAGATAATGCGATAATTGAAGCTGTAAAGACCGTCTTCCCTGAAGTGAGTCATTCTTTTTGTGTATTTCATCAGTTGAAAAACGTAAGCAAGAAGTATTCTGAAGAGTTTAAAACTGGCGATGAAATGCCCATTGAAGATGAAATTGTATACAATGGGATTATCCAATTGATAAAATCCAATACAGTAGACGAAGCTGACGCATGTTATCAAAACATGCTGAATTCAGAATCCTATCTAGAACTTTCTAAGGCATCTCATAAAGCAATCTCTTATACAAAAGATATTTACCAAAGAAATATAGACCATCTATAGAAAGGATTTACACCAGTAACAAATAACACAATGGAACAAACTTTCTCTTTGATACGTGATATCATAGAGAACGTAAGGTCTTTCAAAACCAAAAGTGGTTTAACAAATTTTTGTTACAACTTATTTACTTATTTCAATAACAGGTATTTTGCCACTGGAAAGTGGAGAGGATTTTCACCCATAATAAGGGCAAAATTCCTACATGGTCCTGGATGAAGTAAAATAAAAGAAAACTTACAACAAAAAACCAAAATCTTACAGCGATAGCTATCAAGAAATTTTGAAAATACTAATTAAATTCGTGGAACTAATTCATGAAGTGGTCATAGAGATAATAAATCCCTCTGAAATATAATATAGGGTGGTTATGGAGGACATGGACTTCCCTGGAATATAAAAGTGGGCTAAAAAATATTTGACGAAGTTGACCTAAATTTGGGTTGCCCCGGAAGATATTAAAAAGTGTCATCAAAAAAGCATGTCGAAAAAGAATATCGAAGAAAGGCAACCTTGAAGCCCTGCCGGGCAGGAAGGATTTTAGATGGCTTCTTATTTGGCAGAC
>CAYVEW010000313.1:0-1787 GCA_964450375.1 uncultured Bacteroidales bacterium | reverse complement strand
TCTTCCGCAGTGGATTGCAAAGGCGATTCGGATGGCTTTATTGATTTAGAAATTGAAAGTGCAAGTCCTGGAGTTGCACCATACGCATATGCCTGGAGCAGTTCTCAAACTACACAAGATATTGTAAACATACCAGCCGGAACGTATAGTGTTACCGTAACCGACGCAAACGAATGTAGTTTTTCAATTGCAGATTATACGATTACCGAACCAGAATTTGCTTTAGCAGCAACAGCTTCGATTGTTTCACAGCCGCTATGTAATGGCAATAATACTGGTGAAGTTACAGTTGATGCTAATGGAGGAAATGGTACTCCATTTACTTACCAATGGAACGATCCAGCTTTACAAAAAACTCAGAATGCAAAGGGATTATATGCAGGAAATTACTCGGTAACTGTAACCGACTGGAAAGGTTGTAAAGCAAGTTCCGCTGTTACATTAACACAGCCGCAAGCAATTAGCGTAAGTGGAGTCATTGGTGATTTATCGTGTTATAACGATGGCTCAGGAACCATTGCTTTAACTGTTGGCGGAGGAACCGTTCCACATAGTTATGTTTGGGAAACAGCTACGGGTACAGGTCTGGTTGCAACCGATAAAAACCAGAGCGGATTATCAGCAGCTACCTATCATGTAACCATTACCGATGCAAACTTATGTGAGCTGGAGGATAGTTTCGTGGTGGCACAGCCCGATCAATTGCAAATAGATTCGGAAGATCAGTTGAATATAGCAGGCTGTTTTGGAGATAATACAGGGTCAATTACCATTGTGGCATCAGGTGGTACAGGAGCTTTGACTTATACCTTAAATCCGGGAGCCATTGCTATAAATAGCACAGGCTTATTTGAAGATTTATATAGTGGTACCTATTCCGTTGAAGTAGATGATGAAAATGGTTGCGGGCCGCTTACATCAAGTTCCATAGAAATTACCGAACCTTTAGAAATAGTAATCGATTCGGCAAAAACTACCAATGCAACCGCATCTGATGCAAGCGATGGTGTAATTACAGTATATGCTTCGGGCGGAACTGGTAATCTGGAATACACGCTAACTCCGGGAGATGTTGTAAATGCAACTGGTATATTCGATAACCTGACTCCGGGTGATTACATTGTTAATGTAAACGATGAGAATTTATGTGAGGTAAGCACTAATTCAATTACTGTAAGTTTTACTGACAATATTGATTTGGTTGATTTAAACAAATACATTCAGATCTATCCAAATCCAACATCATCGAAAATATCGGTTGATATTAACTTAACTGATTTAAATGATGTAAAAATTGAGATATTATCAACATCAGGAGAAATTTTGGAAAGCCGTTTTGTATTTCAGCATGATAATATTCGCGAAGAATTTGATTTAAGTGCTTATAGTAAAGGAATTTATTTTATAAGAATTCATAGCGATAAAGCCAATTACACAAATAAAATTGTGTTACATTAAATCATAAAAAGAAATCATATTAAATGCTCCGTAAAAATGCGGAGCATTTTTTATTGTCATTTATTCAATTATCAGCTCATTTTAATTTGTTGACTCCGCTTGAGATAATTATATTTGTTTCAAAATAAATCATAATAAAATGAAACCTTCATGATTAAGTTAAATCACACACGAACATGATTGTATGAGCAAGTATTGAGATGTGAGTATCAAGTGCAGAAACTAAAATTATGAAGGTTCACGAGCGGGATGTGTTTGGGGTTTGTGGGAGCGAGTAACAAAAAAACATCCCTTGCAGGAAAGAAAGGTAAATAGCAATAAATTAACAA
>CAYVEW010000312.1:0-1804 GCA_964450375.1 uncultured Bacteroidales bacterium | reverse complement strand
GGTTGTTCCATTGCCGATACCGCTTATTTAACTGTAAACGATTTACCGGCGGTTGATTTGGGTAACGATACAGTGCTTTGCGATGATGATGACTTGCTTGTTCTTGATGTTTCCCAATATGGTGATTTTTACAACTGGTGGGAATACAATTATGGAACGGATGAAACAAGCAATTTAGGAATATCTTCTTTTATCGAAGTAGGTACCGAAACTGCTACTCGTGATATTTGGGTAAGTGTTGAAGATGCCAACGGATGTATTGGTTACGATACCATCACAGTAGCCTTCTGTGGCGATTTTGTAGTGCCCAATGCCTTTACTCCAAACGACGATGGACACAATGAAACCTGGGATATACAGTATCTGAACCAGTTTAAAAATGTAACGGTTGATGTGTATAATCGTTTTGGCGATCGGGTATTTAGTTCAAAAGGTTATGATGTTGCATGGGATGGCAGGGATGGTAAAGGAAAGAAATTGCCGATGGATACTTACTATTATGTAATTGATTTACATAATGGTGAACAACCAAAAGTAGGAACTGTAACATTAGTTAGGTAATTTCAAAAGAATTTTATAATATTGAGTTTGAATCGATTGGAATGAAGAAAATTATTATTGTCATATTAATTCTATTAACCGGAATCTTTTCTGTGAATGCACAGGGAGACTTTAGCCAGTACGATCAGAATTTATTTTTGATCAATCCGGGTTATGCCGGTAGCGAAGGATTTACTTCATTTAATCTTACTGCCCGCGAGCAATGGCTGGGTTTCGAAAATGCACCCAGTACACAAGCCATAAGCGGTCAGATGCGAATTATGAAAACCAGTTATGTTTCCAAATCACGTTCGGTACGGAAACGGATAAAAAAACGTCGTCCGAGTGGACGCGTGGGTTTAGGTGCGCATATTTACAACGATCAAAACGGGCCCATTGGTAAAACCGGACTGGAGTTTGCCTATGCATATCACTTATTTGTTGGCGATGGACAGCTATCGCTTGGATTATCCTTGTCGGCCTACCAGTTTCGTATAAACCCAAAAGGCTTAGTTACACCGAATGAATACGATCCTTTGTTAAACGAAGCGTCACGCGAGTCGATGTATATTCCGGATGGTAGTTTTGGGGTATACTATTCGTATCAGCCATTTTACATAGGTTTATCTGCACGTAACTTATTCGAAGCTGCAGTAAAATTTGGCTCCGATAATAGTTTTGGCGATTACCAGGATAAACGACAGTATTATTTAATTACCGGTTATCGTTATGATATGGATAACGATTTTGAAATTGAACCCTTTTTACTTTTCAGAACAACCGAGAATTTTAACCTGCAATCGGATATTTCCCTTACCGGATATTATAAAAGAGATTATTGGTTAGGATTTACTTACAAAACCGGAAATGCATTTGTTACCCGTGTTGGTATTCGGGTAGATAGAATATACATTGGTTATGCATTCGATTATTCCTTGAATGATATTCAGCGGATCAGTTACGGATCGCACGAAATAATGATAGGACTCAAGTTTGGTGATAATACCAGAAGGTATAGATGGCTGAACAGATTCTAATCATTTGATAGAAACTTATTTTGATGCGATGCTTTACTTTGGTAAAGCATTTTTGTTTATCCGACATTCCTGTCTGATCAGATACTTTTCAGTTCATCAAAAAATCCTGTCTGTTAATTCACATGCTTTGTCAGTCTGTCCCGATAGTTCCTAAAATCCGCATGTCTTTTAAGAGTTTCACTAAGTTTCTCGAAGTTAAAACACAAAGTCACACCAAGTTTGATGAT
>CAYVEW010000311.1:0-1812 GCA_964450375.1 uncultured Bacteroidales bacterium | reverse complement strand
TGATTGGCCTGGTTTGGTGTCATTTTCCAGCCTGAATTACAATTCGATACAATTTCAACAAAAGAAAGACCTTTTTTTAGCTTTTGGTTTTCGAATGCTTTCTTAATTGCTTTTTTTGCTTTACGAACAGCAGCAGGGGTATGCACAGCCTGACGTGTAACATAGTATGTACCTGGCAACTGAGCTACAAGCTCTGTCATTTTTAAAGGATTACCCATTAATTCTACATCGCGTCCGTAAGGGGATGTAGAAGATCTCATTCCTGGTAAAGTAGTAGGTGCCATCTGTCCACCTGTCATACCATAAATACCATTATTAACAAAGATAATGGTAATATTTTCTCCACGGTTACACGCATGAATGGTTTCTGCAGTACCAATGGCAGCTAAGTCGCCATCGCCCTGATATGTAAACACATAATGCTCTGGATTTAATCTTTTTAGTGCTGTAGCTAAAGCAGGAGCTCTACCATGCGCAGCCTGTTGCATATCAATATCCATAAACTCGTATGCAAGCACCGAACAACCAACAGGAGCAACTCCTACCGTATTTTCTTGAGCATCTAACTCTTCGATAACTTCCATTACTAAACGGTGAGCAGTACCATGACCGCAACCAGGACAATAACTAAGTGCTTTGTCAGTAAGAAGATCTGTTTTTTTATAAACCAGATTTTCTTCTTTTATTATATCATTCTTTATAATATTTTCAGCCATTTTTTATCCTCCTATAAAAATTTTTGTTCTAATGCTTCCACAACTTCTCCTGGCGATGGGATAATTCCACCCATTCTTCCAAAGTGCTCAACAGGAATATTACACTCAACAGCTAATTTGATATCTTCAATCATTTGTCCTGCACTCATTTCAACAGATAAGATTCCTTTTACCTGTTTGCTTAGTTCTAAAAGTCTTTTTGATGGGAATGGGAATAATGTAATTGGACGTAAAAGGCCAACCTTAATTCCTTTAGCGCGGGCTAACTGAACTGATTTCTGACAAATACGAGAGCTGGTTCCGTATGCTACTAATAGAAATTCGGCATCTTCGGTTTGTATTTCTTCAAATCGCACTTCTTTTTCCTGAATTTCTTTATATTTATCCTGTAGCTTATGATTAAAAAGCTCTTGTTTATTTGGATCTAAATCCAAAGATGTAATAATATTTCTTTCGCGATTAGCATCTTTTCCTGTGGTAGCCCAAGGACATCTTTCTTTAACCTGAGCATCTGTTAATCTTACTTTTTGTTCACCGATTTCAACTTTTTCCATCATCTGGCCAATTGCACCATCAGAAAGAATCATTACCGGATTTCTGTATTTAAAAGCTAAATCAAAGCTTAACTCAACAAAATCGTACATTTCCTGTACTGATGCGGGAGCTAACACAACTAATTTATAGTCGCCATGGCCACCGCCTTTTACAGCCTGGAAATAATCCGATTGTGCTGGTTGGATTGTACCTAAACCGGGTCCTCCCCTAACCACATTTAAAATCATACAAGGAAGTTCTGCTCCTGCAATATAAGTAATACCTTCTTGTTTTAGGCTGATACCAGGACTTGAAGATGATGTCATTACCATCTTTCCAGCACCTGCGCCGGCGTAAACCATGTTTATAGCAGCAACTTCACTTTCTGCTTGTAGAACAACCATTCCGGTTCTTTCTTCTGGTTTTTCCATCATAAGGTACTCAAGAACTTCTGATTGCGGAGTAATTGGATAGCCAAAATACCCGTCGACACCTGCACGAATAGCCGCTTCAGCTATCGCTTCGTTGCCTTTCATTAATCTTAATTCTTTCATTATTATAG
>CAYVEW010000310.1:0-1815 GCA_964450375.1 uncultured Bacteroidales bacterium | reverse complement strand
CCTATGATGAAAAATTATTCTGATTCGTGATGAACCCTATGAGTTCTGAGGCACTAAAATTGTTTTTTTCAAACCTTAACTCCGCCGCAAATAGGGAATAACTTTTCCAGATAATCCGTCTTTCGCTTGTTTTTTTACTCTTTCACGTTCAAGATAATATTCATCATTTGTTTTTCATTTTCTTTTGATTCAATGTAATCATTTAACTTTCATTCCTTCTGATGTCGAAAATTTGTAATAACCTCAAATCAAAAAATTTATATCAAACTTATACCCTATAGGGTTTAATGGAAGGATGGGTAAATAGCTGGTTAGCTGAGCGACGTGAGCTTGGAGAAAAAGGACTTGAAGTCAAAAAATTTAGTAAAGGATACTATGTATATCGATCTACCACTTACTGGGATAAAGAACTAAAGAAGCGGAGAAAAAAATCAACTTACATTGGAAAACTTGACATAAACAAAGGTCTGATTGAAAGTCAGAAAACTGTGATCTCAAACAAAAGAGTTCGCTCTATATGGGAATATGGAAATGCCTCATTACTTAACTATGCGATGCAAGACCTAAAACCTCTTCTTCAAACAGCTTTTGGTGAGATCTGGGAAGAAGTGTATGCTCTTGCATTGATACGTATTACTGGCTATGTTCCCTTGAAAAGAGCAAATCTTGCTTGGGAAAAACTCTATCCGGTATCAGAGGTTGCCCCTTCAATGAACCCAAAAGCATTATCCAAAGTGCTGAAAGAAGTTGGGATTAATCGTAAAGGTCAAAACCATGTCTTCAAAGGATTGGCAAGTGAAGATAAACACCTTGTTTATGATTTAAGTGCTATCTTTACCCGCTCAGAAGCTATAAATTTCGCTGAAAAGGGATACAATAAGGAACATTTTCACATCCCACAAGTAAACTTTGCACTTTTCTGTACAGCTAACGATAATTTGCCAACAATGGTGAGAATTCTTCCCGGATCTGTGAGAGATGTTAAGTCACTTGCACTTTCAATCCAGGAGATTGGAGTTGAAAACAAGACTGTGATACTTGATAGGGGTTTTTATTCTCAGGGTTCAATTAAAACCTTGAAGAAGCATAAATTAACTTTTATTGTCCCAACAAAAAGAAACAGTACTCTGTACAATGAACAAATTAGCCTCTCTGAGCATTTTTTTTATCATGAAAGGCTCATAAAATGTGGAAAGAAAGAACATGGAGGGAATATTCTGTATCTTTTTGAGGACAGTGAAATGAAAAAAGAAGAGGAATACACCCTCTATAAACGGCACGATGAAAATAAAATAACCAGTGATAAGTTCAACAAAAGCCTAGAAAAAGCTGGAAAAATCCTGCTCGTATCAAATGTAGATTTGTCACCTGAAGATATTTTTCTTATGTACAAAAAAAGAGATACCGTGGAAAAACATTATGACACTTACAAGAATATATTGGAAGCAGACAAGCTTTATCTACAGGATAATGAGTCGCTTTTTGGCCACCTTTTCATCTCATTTTTGTCCCTTTACGGTTATGTAAAAATTCAAAACTATATAAGAAAAGCTGATCTAACAAGTAAGTATTCTCCAAGAGACCTTATCGAACAATTCCGCAAAGTTTACATGCTGGATTTAGACGGTCAAATGATTTTAACAGAAATACCTAAGAAAATTGGTGAAATGGAGAAAAAGCTAAATCTCGAGTTATTCCCTAAATAAGCGGAGTTAAGGTTTAAATATTTAAACTAGTGTCCTGGCAACTTAATTATGATGCATAATACTTGGATAATTTTTCATCAGCAATTTTCTTTGTGAACTTCCAACTGAT
>CAYVEW010000309.1:0-1818 GCA_964450375.1 uncultured Bacteroidales bacterium | reverse complement strand
GAAATGGAGATGAGGCATCTGATTTTTGGGGGTGTTGGGTGGTTGAAGGGGGTAGGAGATTGGGGGATTTTGAATAAGAAAAGAGTATTCTTCAGATGCCCAATCAATAATAGGACTGCAAATTATATAAGGCTGGGGAAATAAAGATCATTTAGTTCATTTTATGGCAGTACTGTTCATATTAACCACAGCACGGCAGTACTCTTATTTTTCAAACGCTTTTTTATTTCAGTCGAATACCCCGTAGCTTGCTGCGGGGTGCGCCAGCGCAACTTTGATTTCCATTTATCATTTCGTTTGTGAGAGTGAGAAAAATTAAAAAGGAGGAAAAAATAGGAATAAAATAAAAATGGGGGGAAAGTGAGAGCGAAAAGGAGGGTTCTTAAAAATCCTCACACCACGGTTTCAGCAACCAGTTCCCGGTTCCCTTCCGAGAAGATCCTGGAGACGCGAACCTTCCAGTTTTCGCTTTCGATTTTTCCAGCTTCCCATTTTCCGTTTTCATTTCTGCCTTTTTCGGCCTCTATCAGGTTATAAGACTGGGTGGTTTTACCCCGGGTTTTGGAGGAGCAGATGGTCCCTGCGTTTACCACAAGCATGTTGTTGAGGTTCCAGACCCAGGGGATGTGGCAGTGCCCGCAGAGGACGAGGTTTACCTTACAGCCATTTAAGAGGTTGAGGACGTCTCCTGCGTCCACCAGGACGGGATTCTCCCTGCCCGCAAGGGGGATCGGGACCAGGTGGTGGTGCAGGGCAAAGACCTTGAAATCGTCTCCGGAAAAAGCTTCCCTGATCCAGCCGTAATTTTCCCTTCCCACATGCCCTTCGTTAAGGTCAGGCTGGGAAGAATCAGCCCCGACAACGGTAACGTTCCCTAGTTTGTGGGTAGAGAACCGGTCTTCAAAGAGGTCCTCAAAATGGAGGTAGCCGGCATTTTTCGAATCGTGGTTTCCGGGGACAAGGACCTTATTTTTGCATTCGATCCTGTCAATAAACTGTTTTGCCCCGTCGTATTCGGCGGAAAACCCGTTTTCCGTCAGGTCTCCCGTGATCACCACGATATCCGGGGAAAGCCCGTTTATGCTCTTAACCATTGAATCCGCAATTTCCGGTACAAAGTACGTTTCTGAATAGTGTATGTCTGAAAGGTGTACGATCTGTATAATTTCTCATTCCTTCTTTAATAAAATTATAATATAGGTTTTATACGAGGGGTCGAATCCTTCCATATTATATATATTTATCCTGCATGGATCTACATTTGTCTTAATCTAATGATAAATCATTAAAAATACATACTTGTATTATCCGATATAATGGAATGGATCATCATCATATCCTAAATTTTAATTCAGGCACAGGGGATAAAATAGTGAAAGTCAGGATGTTTGACCGAAAAAAATCGAAGGTCGGCCTGGCCCCCGGCACGCTGGTGCATGTGGGAGAAAAAAAAGCCGAGAGGGTCGTGGTCAGGGTCTGGGCTTACAATCAAAGTGAGCTGATCGAAAAAGAGCTGGAGACCGTAGAGGATTGCCTGGTTTTCAAGGACAGGCCCGACCTTAATGTCTGGATCAACGTTGACGGGCTTGACCGGATCGAGGTTATCGAAAAACTTGGGAACTGTTTCGGAATCCATCCCCTTACCCTGGAAGACATCCTGAATACCGGGCAGCGGCCCAAGATGGAGGATTACGAGTCTTATATTTATACCGTCCTGAAGATGATGCTCCTTTCCAAAAACGGGGATGAAGACCTGGAATAAGTAATCGTGGACCAGATAAGCATTATCCTGGGTCCGAACTTTCTTATTTCGTAACA
>CAYVEW010000308.1:0-1836 GCA_964450375.1 uncultured Bacteroidales bacterium | reverse complement strand
TAATAGCATATCAACAAAAATCTTTGTTAAATTGAAACAAATACTTTTTATTTGTGTTTAAATTAAACATGAATATATATATATGTTTAACATATAATCAAAAGTGTTAATTATGAAGAAAATAGTGATATTGATTTTTTTAGCGGGAGTTGGATTTTTCACAAAGGGTTTTGCACAGGAAACAAAAGTAAAGTGGTACACTTTTGAAGAAGCCGTTGAGTTAAATAAAACAAACCAACGTAAAATATTTATTGATGTTTATACCGACTGGTGCGGATGGTGTAAAAAAATGGATGCTTCAACTTTCTCAAATCCGGAAATAGCAAAAATACTAAACGAATACTATTATGCCGTAAAGTTTGATGCCGAAACAACTGATACCATTTCATTTGCCGGCAGGGATTTTATAAACGAAGGAACCAGAAGCCGGTCGCCACATCAGTTGGCCATTGCTTTACTGCAGGGAAAAATGTCGTATCCATCGGTTGCCTACTTAAACGAACAAAACCAGTTATTAACTGCTGTACCGGGCTACTATACTCCTGAACGTTTAGAACCCATTCTACGATTTTTTGCCGAAGATGCTCATAAAACCCAAAGCTTTGAAGAGTATTCGAAGAAATTCAATGTTGATCAATAAGTAAATCATTTAATAAAATAAAAAAGTCCCACTATTATGCGGGACTTTTTGTTTTTATTTGAAAAACCATTATTCATCTTCCTCTCTGTAAAACTCTATAAAAGCCTCCTCATCCATAAAATACATAGCAGGAATTTGAACTACCTGGCCATATTGCTCAATGGCTACTTTTCGTAAAGCAATAAGCGAGCTTCCATCGTAAACTTTTACTTTTACCAGATCGGGAATACGATAATAAATCTTATCGTGGTATCGCGGCTCTTCCGGATTTTCATTTTTGTAAATCAAGTTTGAAATCGGTTCTACTTGTTTCAGAGTTTCCAGCTCAACAATAATTGGCCGGCCGGTTAAATCATTTGCCGGAAGCACTCCTTTTTCTTCGTTAAATCGAAAAATGAAATAGGGTTGGTGCAAGTCTTTTTCGCTTGGTGTAAATTCAAAATTTGCAGTATAGGTACTTGTAATTTTTTTGCCAATAAATAAATCCATGTATTCATTTTCCAAACGATCCAGTTCTTTTAATGCAGCATTTAAGGCTTCCCCATCAGGATAATAATCGGCCATACCGGTAATTAGTTCAAACCTTTTCTCACGTATCATAAAGATAAAACTCGATGCTTCTTCAGCCTTATCTTCAAATGATTTATAAACCGACTGAGTTTTTACTACCGGAACCTTTGCGAAAAGCGAATCGCGCTGTACTCTTTTATAATAGGTAACCTGCTCTTCGCCAACATACTTGCTCACACTCAAGTCTTTAAAAACTAAATCATTACCCAATTCGCTTATCCCATAAAACTGGTTTTCATACTTCTGTACCATTTGTTTATTTACAGGGAAAATAAAGCCATTATTAATTAATGATTTCAGATCTACATTGAATTGTCCGGAAGGTTCCAGAAGATATAGATTCTCCGGGTCCATGTCGTTATAGGTTTCGATCACGATATTGGAAATTTGCCAGATCGTTTCCCGTTTTTCAGGAACATCGGTTAATCCCATATACTTTTCGGCATATTCGTAATACGGGCCGGGAAAAATATCTGTTTTTACTGCTTCTACTTTAAACCGAATATTTGTTTTCGGCAAAGCATAGGCTATTCCCTGATCGGAAATAAGCTTAGCCGAATCGATTTTTTTTATTTGTGTTTCGGATGTTGATTTACACGAAACAATAAAAACAAAACTTATATAAA
>CAYVEW010000307.1:0-1841 GCA_964450375.1 uncultured Bacteroidales bacterium | reverse complement strand
ACTCATAATCAGGGGGTCCCTGGTTCGAGCCCAGGTGGGCCCACAGGCAACAAGCCGCTTTCAGAATATTTAACTGAGAGCGGTTTTTTTATTTTTATCCAACTTACATACAAAAGGCGTAAGATTTAACTTTAAGGAAGATACAAATATTTTATTCAGAAAATTTGTTGACAGTTTATTTTTGAATGTTTTTTAATAAGACTATGCCAATAATACATTATAATTCATTACTTTTGTTCTTTACACTGTAAATTGCACAGCAACTTATACTGGATATTTCACGGCGCCTTAAACTAGAAGATGCGCAGTAGTTTATACTGGAAATATCACATAGAATTACATTAAAAGTTTAGCATTATGGCAACACCACAGGAAAAATTGGCACAGGCTTTAGAAGTATTGCAAAAAAAGCAAAATGAGAAGGGTATTGCAGTTATTCAAGCAAGTGAAATGACTCGAACAGTAAAGGACAGGCTTGTAGGAAATGGTTTTTTAAAAGAAGTTGTAAGGGGATGGTACATATCAACCAGACCTGACGAAACCGATGGAGATACTACATCATGGTATATGTCTTTCTGGTATTTCGTTTCTGTATATTGCAAACACCGTTTTGGAGATGACTGGTGTTTATCTCCGGAACAATCTCTGATGCTTCATGCTGGAAATTATACAGTGCCTGAACAATTGTTAGTTCGCTCATCAAAAGCATCAAATAACAATCTTGTTTTGCCCCATAATACTTCTATTTTTGACACAAACCTTTCTGTTCCAGACATACAGAATAAAACAGTTGTTGAAGGAGTAAACCTCTATTCTCTTGAAACAGGTTTAATATCTGTTGGAGAAGATTTCTTTACACGTCAGGCCACAGATGCCAGAACATGTCTTGCCATGGTCAAAGATAGTTCCATTATACTTGGGAAACTTCTTGATGGTGGTCACAGTACTATAGCAGGTCGCCTTGTTGGGGCATTCAGAAATATTGGCAATGATAAAATAGCAGATACAATTGTTAAAACCATGAAATCTGCTGGATATGATGTAAGGGAAACAGATCCTTTCAAAGAAAAATTGCCAAATATTTTAAATACACGTGAAACGTCTCCATATGCTAATCGCATTAAATTAATGTGGTATAAAATGCGGGAAACAGTGATCAGTAACTTTCCTCCATCCAGAGAACTGCCAACTAATATTGACGCTTATCTTAAAGAAGTTGAAGAAAACTACGCAGATGATGCATATAATTCTTTATCCATTGAAGGGTATCGTGTAACAGCAGAATTAATTGAAAGAGTGCGTGATGGCAAGTGGAATCCTGGTGATAGTGATGCAGACAAAAAGGAAAAAAACGCGCTAGCAGCACGTGGATATTATCTGGCATTCCAAACCGTAAAGAAGAGTATTAAAACAATACTTGATGGTACCAATGCTGGTGAAGTTGCTGACAATGACCATGGTGACTGGTATCGTGAATTATTTGTACCAAGTGTTACCGCAGGGATTGTAAAAGCAAGTGGCCTTGCCGGATATAGAAATGGCCAGGTCTTTATCAAAGGTTCAAAACATACACCTTTAAGTCCAGAAGCTGTGCGTGATGCAATACCAGTGTTTTTTGACTTACTTAAAGAAGAAAAAGAACCATGTGTAAGAGCTGTTCTTGGCCATTTTATATTTGTATATATTCATCCATACTTTGATGGTAATGGTCGAATTGGACGTTTCCTTTTTAATACAATGCTTGCATCAGGTGGATATTCATGGACAGTTGTTCCGGTAGAAGAGCGGGATTCTTATATGGCTGCTTTGGAAAAGGCAAGTGTTGATGGCGATATAACTGA
>CAYVEW010000306.1:0-1847 GCA_964450375.1 uncultured Bacteroidales bacterium | reverse complement strand
CCCACACTTGCCGTAATTTGTTTCTACCATCAGTCACTCCTCCCTGTTTATAATTCTTATGTATTCTTCTACCAGGGACTTTCCCATTCCCAGGATTTGTGCTATTTCCCCGCTTTTCATCGTTTTGTTTAACTTTTGTACTTTCTTGTATGCAATAATGTACCTATCACATGCTTTTTCCGTGTGATTTGTCATTCTTCCAATATCTGGCGTCTGATATCCTTTTTTGTATAAACGAAGTATAATCCTCTTGTGAGTAACAGCCCTTCCAATGTCATGGATGATTCCTCTCGTTGGCAATATCTTCTCGGTTCTTTCCATGTACTCTTTTGCCTGTTTGCTCACAACACCTGTAGAAACATTGAGTAGATATGCTATATCAGAATGGGTAAGCAGTGCTTCCTGTTCATACGCCTCATTAAATAGCCTCACTATCTTTGTTTCCCTTATCTCTCTATCTGAATAGCCTTCTTTCCTCATTTCGAGGTCTCTTTCGGAAATCAGGGTTAAAATAATGGGGGTTAATGGTGTTTTCTTACTGTTTTTGCCATAATTAGGTTTTTCCGAAGCCTTTGCTCCATACCACAGCATCTGTCCAACTTCCAGTTTCCAGGGTTCAAGATAAGCTTTGCTGACCACTTCCAGTAGATCATCAGCAAACATCTCCTGTATTTTGTCTCCTGCTATGAACTGGTAATCCTTCTGTATGAGATCAAGGATCGAACCTTTCAGGGAGTTTGTTACCTTTGTTTCAATCATTGGAGGGACTTTCATCTGTTCCGTCCTCCTGAATTGGTTTTTAGAACCGTCTCTTTGCTCATTCTGCTGTTTTTTTTACCAATGATTTCGTGGAGCTGTTCCAAACGTTCCTGATATTCCTCTGTAGAGTACGTCTCAATCAGTTCCTTGTACTCCTGAATTGTTTTTTCTGAAAGGCCTGTTATGAGCCTGAGTTCGTTATCTTCGAATCCATCTTCAGTAAGCAACAGAATTTTTGCAAAATCTTTCACATAGCGCATGATGGCTTCCCCGCTATGCCTGGTCTTTCTCTCAATCTCGGTATATTCATACCCTTTTAGGTAGAGTTCCAGAATCTTTTTCTTATGACTTACTCCGGGACCTATATCTTTCCATTTTCCTCTAGTTGGTACCAGTTCTCTATTCTCTTCCAGAGCTGCTATATGTCTTGAAATTGTTTTGGTACTCTCTCCCAGAAGAATTGCGATGTCAGCCTGGGTGAGTAGAGCACCCTGATTGAGTGCTTCATTAGTTATGCGCACGATTCTTTTTTCCAACAACTCCTTCTGATCCTTAACAGCACAGTCATCAGAATCATAAGTGGTTATTATGGTAGGAACCAGATCCATTTCGTTTACCGGTACACCGGGAGGGACGTTACTAGAAACTGCAGTAAAGATAATCTGCCCTTCCTTACGCTGGTTGCCGAAGTACAGGTCTAGATAAGAAACGAAAAGCTCAGATAGTGATCGGCAGACAGCACGAGGAAAAGAGTAGTCATGCATGATCTCATTGTAAAGCTGCGTCTGTAATCTACGATTGAAGGTTGAAACGTATTCTTTAGAAATTTCCACAACCATTAGTGCCACCAATATTGTTTTGGTGACAAGAGTAGATAAATGATTGGTCAGATGGGGGTATTTTCGAAATCATCATGAACACGAGCATGGAGTTCCTGGAAGTCTCTGTAAAAACCCTTGAGGATGAGTCGCGTTTCATGCACCTAAACGAAGTAAAGCGTATGAACCATTTCGAGTACAACTACAGTATCCTTCAGGAAGGAAAGCTGGTGGGAGCCTGCGGGATAAAAATTGACCAGCATAGGCCCT
>CAYVEW010000305.1:0-1850 GCA_964450375.1 uncultured Bacteroidales bacterium | reverse complement strand
TATTTACGTCCGGATTCAAAATCTCAGGTTACCATTGAGTATAACGACAACAACGAACCGGTTAAGGTTCATACGATTGTTGTTTCGACACAACACGATGATTTCGATGAAGAAAAAGCAATGCTCGCAAAAATCAAAAATGACGTTCGAAGCATTTTGATTCCAAGAGCTAAGAAGCGTTTTCCGGAGCGAGTTCAAAAACTATTTACCGAAGATTACATTTTACATGTGAATCCAACAGGTAAATTTGTTATTGGTGGCCCACATGGCGATACCGGTTTAACAGGCCGTAAAATTATTGTGGATACATACGGTGGAAAAGGAGCTCATGGTGGTGGTGCGTTTTCTGGTAAAGACTCATCGAAAGTAGACCGCTCGGCTGCATATGCTGCCCGCCATATTGCTAAAAACCTGGTTGCTGCAGGTGTTGCCGACGAGGCTTTAATTCAGGTTGCTTATGCCATTGGCGTTGCTCAACCTGTTGGTTTATATGTTAATACCTATGGCACTGCAAATGTAGATATGAACGACGGAGCTATTGCTGCAAAAATAAATGAGATTTTTGACATGCGCCCGGCTGCTATCGTTAAACGTTTCGGACTGAAAAATCCAATCTTCGAAGAAACTGCGGCCTATGGACATATGGGACGAGACTATAAAAAAGCAAATGTGGAAATCATTGAAAACGCTAATGGCTCTGATGAGAAATCAATTCAAAAAGAAGTTGAATTCTTTGCCTGGGAGAAATTAGATTACGTTGATCCGATAAAAAAAGCTTTTGCTTTATAAACCATCAAAGTGTAAAATATATGATCCCCGAAATGCCTGTATATATGGGTAGATTCGGGGGTTTTTTATATTCAAATTAAATTTTACCACCCAGTTCCAAAGAACACGAAGAAACACTTAGAGATTTAATCTAAACATCCCGTCCAATTTTATTAACTAATAAATTAAAATTGCTAAATTTGGCATATATACAGGGAAACCGAGAAAAATTATGAGTAAACACTGGTATGCTCTTTACACCAAATCAAGATCGGAGAAAAAGGTTCATCAGGCCCTTTCAGAAAAGGGAATCGACTGCTATCTTCCACTGGAAAAAAAGTTAAAGCTATGGAGCGACCGGAAAAAATGGGTCGAAGAGCCATTTATTCGCTCATATATTTTTGTTTATGATGAAGAGAAAAATTTACAAAAATCATTAAACACTCCGGGGGTTGTAACTGTTATACGTTTTGGAGGCAAACCGGCTGTGGTTCAGGATAATCATATTGAGTTAATCAAAACGATTTTATCGAGTAAGGAAGACTACGAAGTAAGCAGCGAAAGCTTTGAACGTGGAGAGAAAGTGGAAATCGATAAAGGGAGCTTAAAAGGACTGTATGGAGAATTGGTTCATCATTTAAATAAATACAAGGTGTTGATTCGCATTGAGTCAATAAACCAGAACATTTTAATAAGAATAAATCCTTCGTATTTACGCAAGGTTTAGCTATATTTGATTGAGTAAAATTTTATGTCACACTGAGCCTGTAGAAGGGTTAATGGTAAGATAAATCCATAACTCTCTTTTCATACTTCGATAAACCTGTCCGACTGACAGGCGGGCTCAGTATGACAAAAACATTTAAAACACGCTTTTTCGGACACAAGGCCATTTAAACGGACTGTGACTGAAGAAGCGGAGCTGTGTCAGACAATGAGTAATTGTACCATAATCAATAATTCTACTAGCAATTATCTAATGAAAAAGCACACACATAACCCTTCGACAATCCCGATAGCTCCCGATAATTATCGGGACGGGACAGGGTGACAATAACAATTAATCACAAAATGATGTCGTG
>CAYVEW010000304.1:0-1851 GCA_964450375.1 uncultured Bacteroidales bacterium | reverse complement strand
TAATGTCCTGATTTGCAATTAACTCACCCGAAGAATTGCGAATAACTGTCTGATAAGTAAAACTATCAGGCACCTGGCTACATATAATTGTGGTGTATAGCAATCCCACAATCAGAAATAATGTTCTTTTCATCGTCGTAATAATATAGTTTTAAATAAAACTAAAGTTATAAAAAAAGTTGCTTGCTAATGACATAACAAACAACTTTTTATGATTTAAATACAATATTTACTATTTCATACGTTCCAAAATCTCTTCCATCTTTTGTTTTAATTCACGGTTTTCGTTTTTTAAATCTTCAATTTGTTTTGCCAGATCTTTTATAACTTCATTTTGAGCTGATACGGTTGCAGATAAATCTCTGTGTTTTCCATCTGAAGAAGTAACAAAAGAATGAAGGGTAGAATGGTCTAACTGATTTTCCTTGTTGTTTTCATCATATTCACCTTCCGGTAATCTATTCATAGAAAATACTGCTTGATATGCTGTTTCCAGATCCTTAGGATAAGGTGTTCTATCTGTAAAAGATTGTGCTGAAACGTTACCACTAAAATATGCATTACCTCCTGTAACATTTAGTTTATAAACACCCGGATTTACTCCAATGCCTACATTTCCATTTTTTAACACAACCATTGCATTTGAGCGGTTATCATCTGCTGTTCCATTTCCAATTACGAATAAATGATCAGTACTTATCCATTCGTCCGGATTACCTGAGATATTATAGTCGTTAAATCGACCAATAACAGTTTCTCCCCAACTAATCGCATTATTTCTGGATCCCATAACGGTAGAAAGTGTCCCTGTTGCAACATTGTAGGTACCATTTACAATAGTAGACGTACTTCCATAGATTTCATTTCTATAACCACCGCCAATAACACCCCAGGCTGCATCCGAATGTACTTTATTCTGAATACCCCCTAAAATGGCAGCATATGGAGCATCTATTTGATGACCATGGCCACCGGCAATAACAGAGGATGATGAATTAACTGTATTAGAATAACCTCCAAGTATTGCTGATTGCATTCCATAAGACTTATTCTTATATCCCAATGCTACTGAGCCATAACTTGCTGTATTATAATATCCAATCGTAGTTGCATAACTAGCCAAACTTGAGTCTCCAACTCCAATCGCAACAGCACCTTCACCAGAATAATAAATTTTCCAGTATTCTTCTTGAGTACCAAAATATTTTGGTGGTTTAGGAGGGCAATCCTCCAAATCGATTCCAGTAATACTTCCCTGTCCGATTGCAAATGAATAATTTCCTTTTGCTTGAGTCACTCCTGTGGCAGCGCCAGAGCTATCTACACCAGAACTACCAAAAGCAAAGCTTCTGTATCCAAAAGCCTTAGCTCCTCTACCAAAGGAATAACTTTCCGAACTATATGCTTCTGCATTTTCTCCAAATGCAAATGAGTTAAGTCCGTTAGCCAATGCATTTTTTCCTATAGCAGTAGCGTAATCGCTGCGCGCAATTGATTTGTATCCCAAAGCCTGGGAATAATCTCCTATGGCCTTTGACTCGTAACCGGTTGCAAGAGAATTAATACCAACACTGTCGGGCTTTTCAATCAATACACGGCCCACCAAAAAGGCTTCACTTTTTGGATACCACACCATTCTCGCTTCACTGGGATTAATCGTATCCACATTGGCAGAATTTATACCCGAGATATTAAAATAATCATTTCCAATTCCTTTGGTTGGATTTCGTCCCGAAACTGCGAAACCACCAACACTGCCCTTTACAGATGATTCAGGTATATAAACCCGTGTGCTATCGGCAGTTATAACCATATAATTCTCTTCAATACTTGCTTTGGTTGGATTTCGCC
>CAYVEW010000303.1:0-1852 GCA_964450375.1 uncultured Bacteroidales bacterium | reverse complement strand
TTTAGTTAGAAACCAATTCGCCAATTTAGCTATAAGCCAAATCTTTTTATTATTTTTACAACTTCTTTAACCGAACAGGTTTATTATGAATACAATTGATTTAGTTTTTGCAATACTTTTCCTTTGGGCTGCTTACCGTGGCTTTACAAAGGGTTTTATTGTGCAATTGGCAACCCTGGCAGCATTACTTTTGGGGGTTTTGGGCGCAGTTCTGTTTTCCGATTTTACATCAGGACTGATCATTAAAAATTTTGAAGTTTCCGGACAGTATCTGCCGATTATTTCCTTTGCGCTAACATTTATTGCCATTGTAATTGCTGTGCACTTATTAGCGAAAGCATTAAACAAATTGATCGATGCAATCGCGTTGGGAATTGTAAACCGCTTACTGGGAGTAACATTTTCTGTTCTGAAATATGCTTTTATTATAAGTATTGTGCTGGTTTTAATTAATAAAGTGGATAATAAATATAATTTTATCCCTACCGAAACAAAAGAAGAATCATTATTTTATCAACCTTTATCGAATTTTGCTCCCATGATTTTTCCTTATCTCAATTTTGATAAAATCAAAGAAAAATTCGAAGAAGAAAAATCAGAAATCGGATTGAAAGTGTAACAATAAATAATAACTAAATAAAAAATACATATAATGGATACAAAAAATTTAGGTTTTAATACCAAGTTGATTCACGCAGGTGATTTTGAAGATGCTAACGGAAGTGCGGTAACACCCATTTATCAGACATCAACATTTGCTTTTCGCAATGCTAAACATGGAGCAGACTTGTTTGCCGGCCGCGAAAAAGGCTTTATATATACTCGTATCGGAAATCCGACAATACAAGCATTGGAAAATAAACTGGCCGAACTCGAAAATGGTTGTGGCGGAATAGCATTGTCTTCTGGAATGGCAGCAGTAACAACAGTTTATATGGCGTTTTTGGGACAAGGTGAACACATAGTATGCACAAGTGCCGTTTATGGTCCAAGTCGTGCCGTTTTAGAAACACATTTTGCAAAATTTGGTGTTGAATCTACTTTTGTTGATTCATCAAACTTACAAGAAATTGAAAAAGCGATAAAACCGAATACTAAACTACTTTATTTGGAGACACCGGCAAATCCAACCATTGCTTTAACCGATATTAAAAAAGCATCAGAAATAGCTCATAAGCATGGAATTATTGTTGTAGTAGATAATACATTTAGTAGTCCGTATTTACAGAAGCCTTTGGATTTAGGTGCTGATGTGGCTTTACATTCATTAACAAAATTTATTAATGGCCATGCCGATATCGTTGGTGGAGCATTGGTTGCAAAAGATCCTGAAGTTTACCAAAAGTTACGAAAAACCATGGTTTACATGGGTGGAAATATGGATCCACACCAGGCATATATGGTAATTCGTGGTGTAAAAACATTGAGCTTACGAGTTGATCGTGCTCAGGAAAATGCAATGAAAGTAGCCGAATTCCTGGAAAATCATCCAAAGGTTGAATGGGTTAAATATCCTGGATTAAAATCGTTTCCACAATACGATTTGGCTAAAGAGCAAATGGCAGGCCCTGGCGCCATGATCAGTTTCGAGTTAAAAGGCGGATACGATGCCGGAGTAACTTTAATGAACAATGTTCATTTAGCATTATTGGCAGTTTCTCTAGGTGGAGTCGAATCCTTGATTCAACATCCTGCTTCAATGACACATGCAGGAGTGCCTAAAGAGGCCAGAGAAGAAGCCCATATTACAGAAGGCCTGGTGCGTTATGCTGTGGGGATCGAGAATGTTGACGATATTATCGCTGATTTAGATCAGGCATTGGCAAAAATATAATAAATCAGGATTTCATGG
>CAYVEW010000302.1:0-1859 GCA_964450375.1 uncultured Bacteroidales bacterium | reverse complement strand
CTTTCCCGGTAAAGGGGGAGAGGTTCGGCTCTCCGCTTTCAAGGTTCAGGACCCTTGAGTCCACATAATAGGGCCTTGGCATGGCAAAAACTACCTTAACAGGCTGTCTCAAAACTATGCTTGATCGTACATTTGGGTAAGAAATATTAGGAATATTTATCTTTTTAAAAATATGTATTACATATAAGTATACTATTTGAGAAAATTAATTGCCGTGTTTCATCATGTTCAAAAGGTACGATCAAAAGCAGCAATTTATACTTCCATTAAGCCTGGAAGAGTTTGTTCCTGAAAACCATATTGCCAGAGTGTTAAACGACCTCATAGATCTCGTTGATATTAGTGATATTGAGTCCACTTACTCTGAGGAAGGTTGCCCTGCCTATCACCCAAGATTTCTTTTAAAAATCTTACTCTACGGGTACCTTATAAACATTAGAAGTTCACGCAAGATAGAGCAAATGACACAAACTGATACTGCTTTTATGTACCTTGCAGCTATGCAAAAACCTGATTTTCACACTATTTGTCGATTCCGTTCAACTCATCTTGACCCTATTAAAGAAATATTTTCACAGGTTGTCACTTTTTGTAAGGAAATGGATATGATTGGTTCCAGTATTTCGATCGATGGAACAAAGGTTAAGGCAAACGCTTCACCAAGACAAAGTAAGAGTTCCGACGCTCTCAAAAAAGAGATCGATAAGATACTCAAAGAAAGCATTGAGGTCGATAAACAGGAAGACGAAATTTATGGTGATTCGACACCATACCAGGTGCCAGAAGAACTGGTTAACAAGCAGAAAAGATTAGAGAAAATCAAAGCTGCTATGAAAAAACTGGACGAAGAAAAGTTAAAAAAAGTAAACATCACAGACAACGATGCTAAAATTATGAAGCATAAAGATGGAAGCAAGAAACCTTCCTATAATTGTCAGGTTGCTGTTGATGAAAAGGAACAAATAATCGTTGCATCAGACGTTGTCGATGAAGAAAATGACTTGCATCAAGTTGTACCAATGATAGAAAATGTAAAGAGGACACTGGGATACAAGCCGACAATAGTGCTGGCAGATGCAGGTTATTTTTCATATGATAATGTGAAATTTTTACTCGATCAAGAAATTGATGCTTATATTCCGGATAACTTTTATGAAGTAGAGAAAAGGGGAAAAACAAAGAAGTTCAGAAAATCTCTCTTTAAATATGATCCGGAAAAGGACTGTTATTATTGCCCTGCTGCTTTTGAAATCCCATTTACAAGAATCCAAAAAAGGAATGATGAGCCAGATTTACGGTATTATGTCTGCAAGTATTGTTCTTTGTGTGTGTTAAAAAATGCATGTACTGAGAGTGAAAACAGGACAATATCAAGAGATCCAAGGGAGTACCTCATGGAGAATATGAGGGCTAAACTGAATACAGAAGAAGGAACGGAACAGTATCAGAAAAGAATGTGTACTGTAGAACCTGTGTTTGGCCAGATGAAACAGGATAGAGGATTCAGGGAATTTCTTTTGAGAGGGAAAAGGAAGACAAAAATTGAGTTTCTTATGATGTGTACTGTACACAACATAAAGAAAATAGCGGATTTCATGAAGAGAGAAGGAAAAAGCCTGAAGGAAATACTGAATATGATAACCGGAAGAGGAAATGAATACTGGAGTAAAGGGGGAATTATTGCAGGAAAGGCAAGTATGCTATGTTGATCAATGAAAACTAATCTCTTCTTGTTGAAGTAAAAGAAAAATTGAAATGAGATACTACCCAATTGTAGAATTCAAATTGGTTTTGATACAGCTTGTATCAATTCTTTTTTGCATGTCACCAGGGAAGCAGACTTCCAGCCTCAAGTACCG
>CAYVEW010000301.1:0-1860 GCA_964450375.1 uncultured Bacteroidales bacterium | reverse complement strand
GACTCCAAGAATCACAAAGTAAATACTATCAGTAAATTAGCTCTTTGTGAAATTTCGTGTCTTTAAGCCTTTGTGGCAAAATCATTTAGTTCCGGACATCTTCATCATACTTTTAAGGAAAAAAATCTAAATAAACACTCAAAACCAAACCGCAACAGAAAATATCAACAAAAACACCATACTTATTAACTATATTTTCTACTCCACTCAAAATCCAATAATTTAGCCGAAAATTTAAAATAAAATCATTATAAAATGAGTGGCTTTTTTGGTTGTATTTCAAAAACAGATTGTGTTACCGATGTTTTTTACGGAACAGATTATCATTCACATTTAGGAACTAAGCGCGCCGGAATGGCATTTTTTTCTCCCAAAAAGGGGTTTCAGCGTTCTATTCATAGTCTGGAAGATGGTTATTTTCGTACAAAATTCGAAAGTTCGTTGTCGAAATTTTCCGGTAAACTGGGAATTGGTGTTATCAGTGACAACGAAGCTCAGCCCATTGTGGTTACTTCGCATTTAGGAAAATTTGCTGTTGTAACGGTAAGTAAAATTGTAAATATTGATGAGCTGGAAAAACAGTACACGAATCAACACCGAACATTTACTGAAAACAGCCAGGGAGCAATCAATCCAACCGAAATTGTAAGTATGTTAATTGCCGATGGCGACGATTTTGTTTCGGGTATTCAGAATGTGTATGATAAGGTAAAGGGTTCATGCTCGATGTTAATTTTAACTGAAAACAGCATCATAGCGGCTCGCGACAAGTTAGGACGAACTCCCATCATAATCGGTAAAAAAGATGGAGCCTATGCTGCCAGTTTTGAAACCTGTGCTTTCCCGAATTTAGGTTTTGAAAGCGATCATTTTATCGGGCCTGGAGAAATAGTTGAAATTACAGCAGACGGATACCAACAATTAAAGAAACCGGACGATAAAATGCAGATATGTTCCTTTTTATGGGTGTATTACGGATATCCGCCATCATTTTACGAAAATATAAATGTTGATGAAGTGCGTTATCGGTGTGGCGCATCCCTGGCACAAAGAGATCATCTGAATGTGGATTTTGTTGCAGGAATTCCCGATTCGGGTGTTGGGCATGCAATGGGTTATAGCAACGAGCAGAAAATCCCGTTAAAACGTCCGTATTCAAAATATACACCTACCTGGCCGCGTAGTTTTATGCCGCAAAGTCAGGTTACACGGGAGCTGGTGGCTAAAATGAAACTGATTCCAAATAAAGCGCTTACCAAAGGCAAAAAAGGTGTGTTTTTAGATGATTCCATTGTTCGTGGCACGCAGTTAAAAGATAATGTGAAGGATTTGTACGAAGCCGGTATTGAAGAAGTGCATGTACGCATTGCTTGTCCTCCTTTAACTTATCCTTGCGAATTCCTCAATTTTAGCCGGTCGCGTTCGAATATGGATTTAGCTACCCATAAAGCTGTGAAACAAATTGAAGGTAAAGAAAATGTGGATATGAAAGAATATTCTGACAACAAGAACGGTAAGTATGAAGCTATGGTAGAGCAAATAAGAAAAAACCTGGGACTTACCAGCTTAAAATTTCAGAAATTAGAAGATTTAGTGGAAGATATCGGTTTACCTAAAGAGAAATTATGCACACATTGCTGGGATGGTAGTAGCTATTTTTAGATGAAGAAACAGTTAAAGTAACTTGCGAATATTATTGAATTATACAATAGAGAATAGTGTTAGTAAGTTACTTTCTTTTACGTTTTTTTGGTTTATTCTGCTTATTAAAAATAATTTTCCCAAAAAGATTATCTATTAAGTCTTGTCGGTTTGCTTTTCGTAATTCGGATATAATTTCGTTTTTAAATTCATTTTTAT
>CAYVEW010000300.1:0-1866 GCA_964450375.1 uncultured Bacteroidales bacterium | reverse complement strand
TCTTTCTCAAACCTTTCCCTTACAGACTCTTTAGTTTCCCGGATAGCATCATCTCCGAAAGACGGGGAGTCTCCTCCTGCCGGGTCATCCTCATAATTACTGTTCCAGACTATAGCAGTAAAAAGTCTATCCAATATCCCCATATCTTCCTCCTCTATCTCCTCCTAAGTAAAGAGAAATCTCATCCCTTTCATTAGCAAGATCAAACTGCTGCAAAGCAGTATTCATAAAATCTTCAAGGTCCCTCTTTGTAGAGTACGCCCCGTTAAACTCCTGATACCTTCTTAAGCCCCACCAGACAGTCCATAACAAAATACCTTCATGAAACTGGGCCGGTATAGAAGGTTCATCTGTTAAAGCAGTTAACGCTGCAGGAAATCCATTGTACCTAAGCTCATAATACCTGGCCTCATTTATAGCAGCCTCAAAGAAAACCCCATCTTCCCGGTCCTGGAACACGCTAGGTATTCCGCTGGAAATAGAAGCCCCTTCAAAGTTAGCTGTTCTGTCAGCCCTCTGCAGTACAGACCCTGAAACCATATCTGTTACTCTCAGCACACTTAGTATCTGATCTGTAGGATCAAGAGCAATATGTTCTGAGGAATTAGCAGCAGCACTATCCACAAACAGCGAGAAGTTTTTATACAAGTCATAATCGTCTCCTACAGTAGGAGTAGTAGACCAGGCCTTATTTAAAGTACAAACTCTACCTGCAGTATTACTCATAATTTTTCTTTCTTCGCCGCCTACCGAAACCACCCAGCCTACATAACGGTCAGCCACACCAGAAACAGAAGCATCCAGAGTAACTGTAGTAGAAGTCGCAGCTGCAACACTACCCTCTATAAACGCACTTGAAAAATATTTTTTCCTCTCTGTGGTCCTGAACCGGATAATTCTCCCGTTAGGAAACCGCCACATCAAGATCCTTTTATATCCTCTGTTAAGCCACCTCAAAATAGTAACAGCCCCTACAGAACCAATATCAACAGTCTCTCCATCAGACTGATATATATCAAGGTCAGTCGGCATACCTAATTGAGAATGCACTTCTATCAGCATATCCTGGACAGTCATATAGGTAATCCCTCCTTATACAATCTTCTCTTAGTCATAAGATCCAGAAGCCTGTCAACTCTCCTGGACTCTCCACCTATCTCTTTAATATATTCTATGCCTGCCATATCGTACCAGAGCTGCATAGCTTTCTTTTTAGGACCGTGAGGCATCCTTCTCTGCAGGACCTCTCTCATAGCACCCTTAACATGCAGAAACACTGTATCATCATTTATAAAAGGCCAGTCACAATCCACAGCGTTCCAGTCTCTTGTATCATAGATATGCATCTTAGCGTTATGATCCCCTTCCTCCAGCATATAACCGAAAGCTGCCTGGTTAATCCCGTGATATTTTTCTCTCCACTTAGCATGAAAAGCGCTATCCTTAAGCATCCTGTCGTTAGCCTCCAGGTACTTCTCAAAAAAATCCAGGCTTGCTTCTGTAGGTCTAACCATAACAACTCCACCGTTAATCGGTATCCCGGTACTCCTATACCTTCTAGTATAAGCTATATCAAAATCAGAATCAAAAGCCTCTTCAGCGCTTTTAAGCATCAGCATATCACAGTCACAGAATATAACATTATCTTTGCAGGTCCTTAAAAAATCTACCCAGCTGGCGAGCTTGACGCTATTACTTGTAAAGCCGTATTTCTTATCAGGAACTTTTTCAGGAGCTGTTAAAAAAAGTTCTACAAAATCAACGTCTTCCATATAGCACTCTACACTTTTCTTAAATACTGTAAGAAGCTTTTTATAATCTGTGCTGACAGGCCCGTCAAACTGGGTAGTTACTATTTTCATGCCA
>CAYVEW010000299.1:0-1869 GCA_964450375.1 uncultured Bacteroidales bacterium | reverse complement strand
ACAATTTTCTAAAAAAGACAATATTTTCCATCCCTGAAGTTATCTCCCTTTTAGACATCTATGACATTGTACTGGAATAAACCATTGTTTTAGCTTCTCATGGTGACGAATTTAATAAAGATTCGGTAGTTGTACAACCATTAAGCAAAATATGTGATTAAATGGTAATTATTAGCCTCTTAACAGCATTGATTTTAACAATATTAATAGAAGAGACTGTTATTTTTCTTCTCGGTTACAGAAATAAAAACACATTCTTAGTAGTCTCTTTAGTCAACGTAATAACAAATCCAATTGCAAATTTCATTGTAATGGCAAACAATATTTTCAATATCATAAAGCCTGATATTTCATTGGTAATCATTCTTGAAGTCTTGATTGTTTACATTGAGTGGAAAATACTGGAATACGCTCTTCCAAATCAGGAAAAACAATCCTATTTAATCCTTTCAATAATAATGAACCTCGCTTCTTTTTTAACAGGCATAATACTATTCGGCCTGCCATAGAATTATATATCAAAATCAAGCAAAATAGCTTATGCCTTCTGACTTTACAAAAAATCTCACAGTTTACGGATTATCCCACGCAGCAATCGATGCAAGTTGTGCTGCAGTGGCATTTTCATTATTATCTTCAAAATCAATAACTAATGACTACTTTATCCAGCTAGTCATCATGTATAATGTTATTGCTTTCGGCTCCCAGACTTTAGTCGGCCTTCTGGTAGATAAGTATAGATGTCCAAAACTCTCAGCAATTTCCGGTTCTATTATAACAGCATCAGCAATACCTGTCTCTTTTCTATCGCCCCTGTATGCAATAATCCTTGCAGGCATCGGAAATGCCCTATTTCATGTAGGCGGCGGGACAATAAGTCTCAACCTGACAAAAAATAAGGCAGCAGCACCAGGGATATTTGTAGCTCCCGGAGCATTAGGACTTTTAATAGGAACGCTTTACGGAAAAAGCGGATCCTTTACAACCTGGCCGTTGCTAATAATAATCGCTATTCTCTGTGCCCTCATGTATTATACGAAATATCCGGAAATAAATTACAAAACAGACGAGAAAATAAACACAAACTATTTTGAATCAATCATACTCTTGCTTCTAATGACAATCATAGCAAGATCAGTACTCGGCTCAGTGGTCGTTTTGCCCTGGAAATCAGACATCTTTCTATTAGTAACACTAACCTCAGGTATAGTCCTGGGAAAAGCTTTCGGTGGAATTATGGGAGATAAATACGGCTGGCAAAAGGTAGGAGTCATATCTCTTTTAATATCTGCTCCACTACTCGCATTTGGAGCAGCAATACCGGAGGCAGCAATACTCGGAATTTTCCTCTTCAATTTTACAATGCCGATTACTCTGGTAGCAATCTCAAATACACTTCCAGGAAGACCAGGCTTCTCATTTGGCTTGACGACGCTGGCATTAATAATCGGAGTTCTCCCAACATACGCAGGCGCAGGCAGTTTCCTGTCACAAAGTCCTTCAGTATTCGCGATAATCATCAGTTCAGCAATAGTCCTGTATTATGCACTATTTTTATATAGCAGAAAACCAAATGTCTAAAAAAGAAACGAATGTTGCAGGTAAAAAAATGAAAAAAGCAAATATTATCATAATATCATTGTGCCTAAGCGTATCCATTTTACCATCAGTCGTTCGTGCAGACATGATTTCTCCAGGGGCTACTGCTGCCTTACTATTGATTATTATAGCACCTATAATTGGAATAATTGCCCTAATTGCCTGGCTGGTGATTAGAAAAATTAAAAAAGATTCTGATTCTAAAAGAGAGCCAGAAATCAAAGCCTAATGCCACAGAAATAATTTTTCAAGGATACGGGTTGTATTCAG
>CAYVEW010000298.1:0-1871 GCA_964450375.1 uncultured Bacteroidales bacterium | reverse complement strand
GCAATCTTTTCTTCTGTGATTAATGGTGTTGCACAAAAGTAAGCCAACCACATCTGTTAATTTTGTGATTCTTCATATCTAAACCTTGTAAATCTAAAATTTAATTTTAAATTTGCATGGTAAAATATAATTATGTATTTATCTCGAGTAATAGAAAACCAGTTGGGCATCGCCTTGAAAAATAATCCGGTTACAGGAATTATCGGGCCACGGCAATGTGGAAAATCAACCCTTGCCAAAAAAATGCTAGCACATTATACCAATGTGGTGTATCTTGATTTGGAACGGCCTTCTGATTTACAAAAACTTACCGATGCAGAATGGTTTTTTACATCCCAAAAAGAACAACTATTTTGTATTGATGAGATTCAGCGAAAACCGGAATTATTTCCACTTATCAGAAGTTTAGTGGATGAATGGGGGCAAAATGGTAAATTTTTAATTCTGGGATCTGCAAGTCGGGATTTATTGCGACAAAGCTCAGAATCGTTGGCCGGACGTATTTCATACATAAATTTGACCCCATTTTTGTGGGAAGAAATAAACACCACAAATAGTCTTGATGACTATATATCCAAAGGAGGGTTTCCTCGCAGCCTTTTATCCGGTAATGATGAGGTATCTTTCAAATGGCGAGAAGACTTTATTAGTACATTTTTAGAAAGGGATCTTTTACAATGGTCGGGCTTTTCAACAGACACCATGCGCAGATTATGGCAAATGCTGGCACATATGAATGGACAGACAGTAAATTATTCTGTATTGGGAAAGTCGCTTGGTGTTAGTAATGTAACGGTTCGAAATTACATTGATTTGTTACAAGGCACATTTATGCTGCATACCCTGCCACCTTACATGTCAAATGTGGGTAAGCGTATGATCAAAGCGCCAAAAGTGTACATCGCCGATTCGGGATTAACCGCTTGTTTGCTCCAATTACAAAACTTTGAACAAATTCTGGGGAGTCCTGTCATCGGTTCGCTCTGGGAACAAATCGTTTTAACCAATTTAAATGGCCATTTTCAATCGGCACAATTGTATTTTTATCGTACAAGTGCCGGCGCCGAAATGGATTTTGTAATGGAGTATAAAAACAAAGTATTTGCCATCGAATGCAAATCCAGCGTATCACCATCTCTAACAAAGGGAGCTTTTAATGCAATAGAAGATATAAATCCTTCTGAAACCTTTATTGTAGCACCGGTAAATGAAGGATGGCCTGTAAAAAGGAACATCCAGGTAGTTTCTTTAACGGAATTGATTCGGAGTATCCCACAATAAATAAAAAATGAAAACAGAGCTTATAAAATCATTAGCAATTAACTTTGATGATCACTCACAAACCACAGAAAATGGCATTGAATTTTGGTTTGCAAGAGACATACAACATTTGTTAGGTTACTCAGAATGGAGAAATTTTCAAAAAGTAATTGTTAAGGCAAAAACTTCTTGTGAAGTTTCTGAAAATCAGATTTTAGACCATTTTGTTGACATCAACAAGATGGTGCAGTTAGGTTCCGGCAGTGAAAGGGAGATTGAAGATGTTATGCTAACAAGATATGCATGTTATCTGATTGCTCAAAATGGTGATCCTCGAAAAGAACAAATTGCATTTACACAAAATTATTTTGCCACTGAGATTACCGTTTTTAATACAAAAGAAAAAACCTAATATAAGAACGACAAATTTCTGCAGAGCACATCACAAATAACAGATCAGTAAGAAAAATTCTTTTGGAAAGAGGTATAAAACCCGAAGAATTACCTCCCGAAGAAGATATTAAGAAACTTGAAAGAAGAGTAGATTCAGAAATCAAAAAGTTAGGCAAAAATCCCGATAAGCTTAAATAAAAATCGTGCTTACCTTTCAC
>CAYVEW010000297.1:0-1896 GCA_964450375.1 uncultured Bacteroidales bacterium | reverse complement strand
GTGGACAATGAAACGGGGCGGAAACCCGCACGATAGCGGTAACGCGGGACCGTTAACGGTAATATTTTTTTATGAAAAACGCAGCATTTATATTTCTAATCTTCATTTTTTGTTCTTGTTCAAATTCTAAATCTGAAAAGCAAGCTGAAAATGTTTTGTCTAATGAAACAGTTGAAACCGTTGTTGATAATTTTGAGCTAATTGATACAGCAGAGCAGTATGACTTTGATACGCTTATAAAAAACGGTTATCATCTCAAATACAAAGCTTATAAGGACAAGAATAGTAATGAATTGTTACAAAGTTTAACTTTAATGAAAGGCAATCAAGAAATTAAAATGCTCAATGAGACAAGTTATCCTTTGCTTCATAAAAATCTTGGATACATCGGTGCTGACTATGAAAACGCTTTTGTATTTGCTCAATCATTTGGAGCAGGAAATCCAACTTCTTTTCAGCTTATTAACAAAGAGACTGGTAATGCTATACTGACTGGTACATTTGTTGACACAGAACTACAAGAACAAGTATTGCTTTACATTAGAAACGAAAATGAAGATAACGAGCAGCTAATAGTTTTCGACTTGCTAAATGACAAAGAAATCATTGCTGACAATTTTAGTGAATCTGAATGTGTTAAGAATTCGCTTGGTGGACTGAGAAACTGTGTTGAAATTGACACTGTGTCAAGTAGTGAAATTGTGTTGAAAGTCGAAAATCCAAACGAGAAAATTATAAAAAAATACAACCGTTAACAGCGCTTCTCAAAAAATGCGGGGGCTTGGTGGTTTGCAAGCTTTTTACTATTTTTAAACCTTATTAACGGGGGACTGACAAGTAGGGCGGGGGAAACCCGCACTTTTAGAAAGCGCGTGCCGTTATAGGCAATAACGTATTTTTTGCAGCATGAATAGGTATTTCATAACATTTTTGACATTATTTCTTTCATTAGTAGTTTATTCTCAGGAAAAAGCTTTTAAAGTTGAAACTGCTGAATTAGGTTTTTATGATAAGTCTGGCAATTTTGGTGGATTCGACGGTGCTATCGGATATTTTAAGTTGCAAATTGACAATGTTCAGCTTGTTGATAATCAATTTAAAATAAATGGAACTATCGTTGACAAAGAAACAGGGGAATCTTTTTGTGGAATAAAAGCTTTTGTTGGAAAAAGAAAAGAAACGAAAATTTTGAACCTAAAAGAATTCGAAATTGACTGTTCAGGCAACTTTGAGATAGTTACAAAAATTGAAAGGGAGAATAAACTATACTTTCACATGATTGGCTATTCACTTTTGGAATGTGAATTTACCATGACCAGAAATTACCATTGTGATATTGAAGTAATAAAAGAAATAAGGCGTAATTTGGACAAAGTAAATTCTGAAATGTTAGTGAAATTCTTAAAATCCTTTCAAGAAACTTGTAATAATAATGCTGAATTTTCACAAGCAGCGAACTGGAATCTTTTCTATTTTTTATCGGAGCATACTGACTTGACATTAAAAGTAATTGCAGAAACTCAATCTGATAATGAAGTTGATACTGATTGGATAATTAGTCAATTTGAATCTCCAGTTAGTGACGACATTGATATTAAAACAATTTATGGAAAGGTAAAAAATAGAAAGCTTTCTGAAACTTCAGAAAGGATTTTAAGTAGTTTGGAATTAGCTGCAAAAAAGGGAAATTTGAAATTAAATTAAAATACGTTACAGCCTATAACACGGCGCCAAACTTAAGCGGGGGTTTTGTGGTATTCTGACAATTTTTGTTATCTTTAACTTTGGTAACGGTGGACAATGAAACAAGGCGGAAAACCCCGCCAAAGCTTGCGCCGGAGCCGTTAGCAGTAATACATATTTTTCGTGCTGAAAATGAGACATTTATTTCTAATA
>CAYVEW010000296.1:0-1897 GCA_964450375.1 uncultured Bacteroidales bacterium | reverse complement strand
TGCTGATAGCATGTGCTTTGTGATTCTTAATTCTTAGCGTCTTAGTGGCTAACTTAATAATTCATTGGTTTTTGGACATCCCCATAACATATTCAATTTTCATTTTTTATAAATTTCTCATTTTCTCATTTTCTTACACTCTTAAAGTCTCCTAAGCACTTCTTGCTTTTTTAAACAAAATATTCCATACGGCTTTCCAAAAGTATCTCCAGTCGGTGCGGAATGGATGTTTTAGGTATTGATCCAAATACCTGTGTTCTGATGCCTGAATTTCATCCAGGGTTTTGGGCATATCTACATAAAAGGGCGGGATTAATCCCGGTTTGGTTTTAATCCGCTTTTCCTGTAATTCTTTGGAATACAAACTAAAATAGTGTTTGCTCAATGGACGAACACCCACAATTTTTAAATCACCGCGAAAGAAATTAATGAGCATCGGTAACTCATCGATCCAGAATTTTCGGAAGAATTTTCCCAGGGTTGTTATCCTGAAATCATCTTTAAATTTGCCTCCTTCCTGCAGATCCGACAGGTCGTAGATGTATTTTTGCAGGTATTCTGAGTAAGGATGCATGGTACGCAGCTTGTAAACATGAATCATCTTGCCGTTTTTGCCGACGCGGTCCAGTTTAATAAAGGGGCCGTAGGTTGGTTCCATATCATAATACGGTTCTCGTGTTTTGCGTGCTACAACATAGAGCCATCCGTGTATTTCCTGTTCTTTTACAATCTCGAATCCACAGGAATACAAGCGGCCAAAAGTTTCGGCTTTCGAAACCACCCGATTTTCGCCACGGGTAAGAAAAAAGTAAATGCGTTTGGTGATGTTAAATTTTGGAAACACACGTTTGATGATGAAATCAAAAAAATAGTATATGCGGTTTAGTATAATAGGGTATTTACGCAGGATGCGCTTTTTTCGCTGATCTTTGGTTTCCACACAGGAAATATATATTCCTCCATCGACCAGTTTGCGGTTTACCGATTCAAAAAATTTATTGATAAACCGAATGTCGTTGATTCGCTTCAGGTTAACAATTTTCAGATAGGCTTTTTCGGGAAGCTTATCGACATTAAAACGCGTGGTGGTTGATAGCAAGGAGTAATTAGGTACGCTTAAATCGATGTTTTCGTATAAAAACTGAAATACTTCAATACTCGATTCTTCAATGATGGTTTCTTTAATATTTTCCGGTATCGGATCGATGCTTAGCTCAGGAATAAATAGCTGCGATTTCGGAATATCCGGCTCGCGGCCAACAATACGCTGGTAAGCTTCGAATACTTTTGATGAATCTTTTGTTGGTTTGGTATTGCAGATATAATAATCGCAAAAGGCGTATAACAACTCGAAAAAAGTGGTTGCGACAATGGTTCCTATTACCACTAACCTGGAGTAAAGTTGCAGATGCAGGGTAAAAATCAGCAAGCTTGCTATTCCGCTGATAATAAGATTGGTAATTAGAATGTGTGCAAATGCACGTGAAAGCTTATATCGTTCGGGGGCTGAATATTTTTGGGTGATTACCGAAATGGTAAACCATATAAGGGCAAATAGTACGAAAGGCAGCAGATAGGTGGGAAGATATACCCTTTTGCTCGCGGGTTTAAGCCATATCATAATTAAAAAGGATAGTGTTAAGGTAACAACATCAATTAAAGCATTTACAAATAACGACCGGCGAGACATATGTTAATGATAAAAGTTAAAAGACAAAAGTAAAAAGTTATTGTTTAGTTATCAGTTTAAAGTTACGTGTTTTGATTATAAGAAAAAAATATTTCAAGTTTTGAGTTTTAGTTCGTTTCGATGAGTATTCTTTTCAAAATAAGAGTGTCATTCCGAGGAGTCCTAAATAAATTACTAGTGTCATTGCGAACGATCCCGATGGATCCT
>CAYVEW010000295.1:0-1903 GCA_964450375.1 uncultured Bacteroidales bacterium | reverse complement strand
AACTAAAATGCAGATTATTTGCTATATCATCTAATACATATTTGTTAAGATAATTAATCTTTAAAATAGTAGATTTAATTACCTCCTTATTCTGTGATTTGATGTTTAACATTTGGCTAATATTTTCCAGGTTTTTCTGGTTTAAGCTCGCCAAATGCTCAATAAGAAGGCTTGCTTTGTATCTGTAAAACAAATCTTTGTTATCAATAAAAGCTGTATTTACAAAAAAGATTGCCTGAATTCCTTTTTTCAATAATATTGGTGTAATCAGGTCTTTTAACTCACGAAGCCCATCGTCGAACGTAAGTATAAAAGAATTCTTCTTTACGGGCTCGTGGTTTTGAATATGGCGAATTAACTGATCGACCGAAATTGGCTCAAAATGCTTTAACATAAAATCCAGATCGGATCTGAATTGTTTAACCGATCGCAGCGAATACAGATTCTTAATATGATCAGGGGTAAAATCGTTTACCGAATGATACAATGGGATCAGGAGTTTTTTATTTGAACTATTCACTAAATATTTTAGCATCATAAACTCCGGATCAAGATAAATTATTTATTAAAAATGATTTCGAGCATTCGCTTATACACAGGCTCCCAACCTTTCCAGTACCCATGATCGCTTAAGGATTCGTTGTGCCATAAACTGATAAAAGTTCCGTTTACCTGTTTTACTTTTCGGATCATCTCAGCAATTTTGTCCATTGCCTCATCAACACTTAATTTTAGGTACTGATTTAGCGTAGTATCCATTACCTGAAATGGATATATTTTTAATCCTGTTTCTTCTTCATTGTATAAATCATAAAAGTTAAACGGAGTGCAGGTTCCTGCCCTAAAGCCAACGTCGGATGCATACCCTAGCGTATAATCTTCTTTAATGCCCAGTTTTAATAAGTTCTGGTAGGTTTCGGTAAATAATAGTTTCAGATAATGCTGGCGGCTTTTAGTAATGGATTTTTCGGTGATACCGGATAAATAATTAAACTCCTTTTTTAGTTGTTCAAAATCGTTATTGGATTCATAAGATGGATGAATTCCAACTTCGGTATTTTTAGAAATCTCCTTAATTAAATCCTGAAATGCTTCATTGTCTAAAGGCAGATTCTTGTCATATGTATTATAATCTCCAACTAAAAAAAACCAATATGGATTAATACCATATTGCTTGTGCAAAGCATCGAGATAACTATATGTATCGAAAGGATCTTTTTCGCCGGATAGAGTCTGAAATCGCTTAATATTTTCGTTAAAATCCATTTTAAATAAATCGCGCATGGCAGCACCAATGGTTCTTACAGTGCCTTTGTACAAATAAGCATAAGCATTATCTACATCAATTGTAGAAATGTATTTAAACTCCCGTTCGCACGTCTTAAAGTCAGGAAAGAAGCCTTGCAGCATTTTTGCCAGTTTACACGACCATTGATCAATAATAGGATCGTATAGAAAGCCAGCCTTAAAAGCCAAACTTTGATTTGCTTCAAACCGCCCATGCTGATCGGCACTAAAGGGTAAATATTCTTCGTAACGACTAACTAAATAAAAACTGGCAGCAAAAATATCGAAAGGCATATCCGATTCGTTCGGTGTAGTAAAGAAGATTTTCATTCCTTCCCAATCGCTTACAGAAATCTTTTTTTGAATGATATCGTTTTCAAAAAGCAAATCGGCAGGTGTAATTTGAAAACTATTTTCTATTTTTTCATCAGAATAATTGATCTTAACCGAATTGTACGACTTAAACTCATCAATACCTTGTGTTATTTTATAATCAACTCCCTGAATATCACCTAATATAAATTTAATGATATAGTTTAGGCGCGATGATTCCTTTTTTGAATATACGAGTATCAATTTTGTAATGATTTAGTTTACCCAAATTTACAAAATTTTA
>CAYVEW010000294.1:0-1927 GCA_964450375.1 uncultured Bacteroidales bacterium | reverse complement strand
CATGTAGAGACGGTGGTGCGACTACAACGCCAGAACCCTTGATTTTACTGGAGTTTAAGCACTTTTATGACTTCTTTAGTTTCAGTAAAAACAGCGATAATTACCACCAAAAAGACCTGAAAAATAGTATCAGAATCAAAATCGCAATATGACCTGGTACGTGGGAACACGTCTACCAGCAGTCGGTTTTGAACGTGAAAATTGGAAATTTAGATAGTAAAATGCCCTAGATTCAGTGAGTAGTATCTAGGGTTTTTTAGTGTATAAATTATGAGCATTTAGACATTGATATCTATGAAACTACTTATACTGTAAATGATTTGGTGGGTATGGTATACTTAGGGTACTAAATTATAAATAATATACGGAGGCATTTTATGTTTAATAATTATGGTAAATCTGAGCTGGTAGTATCGTTGGGGGTTTTCAAATAAAACAACCAACAACCTCCAACGTAAAAAAACAACTCATAAACTAAATATTTGGAGGATAAAATGAATATAAATATTAGAAATGAAGAACCAAAAGATTATAGAAAAGTTGAAGAAATAGCGAGAGAAGCATTTTGGAATCTATATTTTCCAGGTGGACATGAGCACTATGTAGTTCATAAAATGAGAAGTCATCCGGATTTCATAAAGGAGCTTGCCTTTGTCATTGAAGTAGATGATGAGATCGCTGGGGCTATATTTTATACACAATCAAAGATTGTATTAGAGGATAAAAAATATAAGACCATAAGCTTTGGACCCGTTTTTATTTCTCCAGAGTTTCACCGAAAAGGACTTGGGAAAGAGCTTATTACGCATTCTATTCAAGTAGCTAAAGAAATGGGCCATCGAGCAATTCTAACGCTGGGATACCCATATCACTATGAGCCATACGGATTCTTAGGCGGTAAGAAATATAGTATTTCTATGCCAGATGGAAACTTCTATAAAGGTCTATTGGTTTTACCACTTTATGAAGGAGCATTAGATAATATATCGGGATATGCTGAGTTTTCAGAAGTGTTTGATGTGACCCAAGAGGAAGTAGATGAATTTGATAAATCATTCCCACCTAAGGAAAAGAAATATCAAAAAAGTCAGGATGAGTACGAGGCAGCTGCTTCTTTACTTGATGACTAATAAACATATAATTGAATAACTAGTAAAGCTATTAAACCGAGTGTATTGAATTTTTCATATTCATCACTCGGTTTTATATATTTTAACTTGCTTATTCATAATTTGATGTGAAGTTATCTGTAATTTCTTATCCAGTCCATAAGCTTATTAAAATCTGCAAGGCTCATTAAAGAACCACGCTTTTCAGCAAAATTAATTGCATCATCACTGAAGAATGACGACGTTACAACCATAGCCATATTTGCATTATCAACAGTCTGAACACCGCATAATTCTCGCACGATACTTACACTTACCTTATTTTGAGCATTATACCTTTTACATTCAATAATCATTACAAAAGGTGAACCCATGACCATTTGTTTTGCAATTATATCTCTGCCACCATCTCGTGTTTGCTGAGTAAGTGTGACTTCATATCCATTAGCAGAAAAAATTTCAGCAACCACTTCTTCAAATTCTCTTGAAGTTAGTTCATAGATATATTCAGGATTACTTTGAATTTGATAAATTTTATCCGCTATTGTGGGAATGATGAATTCTATTGTTTCATCGTCAAATTCATAGTCATAAATAATGCCTAAACTTGGTGGCTGGATAAAGACTCCGCCCCTGATATCGTAATTTTCATAGTTGAAAGCTCCAATAGGATATTCGCTGCCATAAATAGTGAATTTTATTTGGTTAGTACATTCAGGACAATCATAATCGCCATAGAATTCATACATAACTTCAGGCCCCATATTTCTTTCATAAGAGGAGCTTTCGTAATCAAGTTCATCCTTATCAATTTTTAT